>JAAYHQ010000025.1 GCA_012727425.1 Bacillota bacterium | reverse complement strand
GTCTTGACGCCTTTGGCTTCGATGATCCGCTTTAAATATGCGGCTTCTTTTTCTTTCGTGTCCAAGGTCGCGATCAGTAGTACCTTGGGTTCCACAGCTCTTGTTCCCCCTTTGTTCCTTGGCAAACGCAAACGCTGAATGGATCTGGTCGTTTATCGGTGATTCTTGCAGTAAAATGCGGCGAAAACCACGCTCCATTCCCAAGCGCTCCTTCATCGGTTGGTCATTATTCCCTAGTTTGGCATCTGCTTGTCTTCTAGTTTGTCGTTTGCTTCTTTCCGTGTTTGCACCGCCTTTAGGTGCTGCGTTGATCTTTTCTTAGGGCCCTTTTCTGTCTTGTCGTTTACCGTATCTTTTTTGACGGCTTATACCGGTTCTATTGGCGCGTTTGCTTCTCTTGCCTAGTCTTGCTGTCTTGCTGTCTGACAGGTATTGTCCAAAAAAATATCGGGTTTTCGCCTAATTGAACCATGTAATTTCAGAGCAACAACTGTTAGAACAATCATTGGTGTGAGTCTTGCCATCACCAGTCGCGGATTGTTGCTTTCTTGTTGCGCCCTTGGACAAATCTATCATATTTTAAAAAATGTAACTTGTCAAGCTGTCTGACAGCTTTACCGTGTTAAGTTTCTATTTCGCTTTTCTTAACCGGTTTCCTGCTCCCTTTAAATGTTTCTCCAAGAGATCTCCCCGCGTCATTTCTGCAGTTCTCCCCGCATCAATTCAGCCTAACTGTAGGCTTTTTCGTGATACTCGGTGAATTTTTGTTTGGCCGCTTGCAGATGGTTAATCATACATTTCCGGGCTAGGTTCGCGTCGCCCTTCAAAATCGCCTCGTAGATCCCTTCATGGTCGTCGTAGGATTTCCCAAACAAGCGTTTCACCGAAGAAGAGTCATCCTCTGCCATACGGATAATTTCGTAGTAGGGATGTTCCAACTTCAAAAGCGCTTCTTTAATAAACTGGATAAAAAGCCGGTTGTCGGAAGCCTTGGCCAACGCCAAATGGAATTCGTAGTCCACGTTGATAAATTCGTCCACTGTTCTAACAGTTTTACATTTTTCCAGAGAGGCTTTGATCTCCCGAAGGCTGGCATCGGTCCGCCGCTTCGCAGCCAAGTAGCAGATTTCGCCTTCGATCGCACGCCGGGCCTCCAACGCTTCCAGATAGGTCATCCGGCTCCGGACCGCATCAATGATATTATCCAGTTCATAATCGACACTGGGCTTTTTTATAAAATTTCCTTTCCCCGGGATTGATTCTAAAACCCCAAGCGCTTTCAGACCACTCAGTGCCTCTCGGATCGTCGCCCGGCTGGTCCCCAGACTTTTAGCTAAACTCGTTTCTGAAGGGAGACAATTACCCGGTTTTAACTTATTGGTCCGCAGCATTTCAATGAACTGTTCAATGATCCGGGTAGAAGTGTTCACGGTTTCGATCGGTTTGAGATCAAGGCTCGCCATTGCAATTCACCCACACTACATAATTTTTAACGTGATTAATATAATCTTCCTATTCAAGATCGATTACCAATCTCCCTTTTAATTTACCTTCTTTTATCATCTGGAGACCATCATTCAGATCCTTTAAACGGATAACTGCACCAATAACCGGTTCGACTTTCTGCGCCAACACTAATTTCAGACATTCCTGGATATCCGCTTTGGTCGCCGCCCGGGTACTCAACAGATCAATCTCATTCAAGTGGCCGTACAGGGCATCAAATTTCACTTCTTTACTGTAGGCCACCAAGGCCAGTTTGCCACCTTTCCCGACTGCCCTCAGCCCTTCATCGATACTGGCTTGGTGCGCGACAAAATTAACCACCAGATCGGCGCGCCGCCCTTGTGTATAGTCGGCCACGGTCTTACTCCAGCAAGGGTCTTCCCGCCCGTCAATCACCAAATCGGCCCCATAGGACTGCATTAATGCCAGTTTTTCCGCAGAAACATCAACCCCGATCACCGTTGCCCCCAGCCCTTTGGCCATTTGGAGGGCGTGCAGACCTAAACCTCCGCCCCCACCCACGATCACAAGGCTGTCGCCCTTTTGCACTTGGGCCCGGCGGACCAGAACATGGTAGCAGGTGCCCAAGGCATCCGGGATCACCGCCGCCTGCTGGAAAGTGATTGCCGCCGGCTTGGAGATCAGACAGTCTTCCGGGACCACCACATACTCGGCAAAACCGCCGTCAAACTCAAAACCGATCCGCCCTTTCAACTGTTCGCAAATTGTCTGCCGTCCCTGCCGGCAGTTCCGGCAACGGTGACAGGGGATATAAAAGGAGACCAAAACTTCGTCGCCTTCACGAAAGCGTTTAACGTCAGCCCCGGTGTCCGCAACCACCCCGGCGACCTCATGCCCGGGGATTAAGGGCAGTTCCTTCGTGGGCACCAACCCGTCCCGGATCTTCAGATCCGTCCCACAAACCCCGGCCGCTTTAACTTTGAGTAAAACTTCGCCCGGACCGCAGGCTGGTTTATCTACTTCTTCATACATCAAAGGTTTCTTGTATTCCCTTAAAACCATCGCTTTCGTTTTAACCACTTCCCCATTCTCAAGTTTGTTGCCGGCTGTTCTTCTTTGCGTTTGATTGTTGAGCGGAGCAGGACCGGGAACCGAAAGAAAATCATTACCGGTACATCAGATTATCTGCTTACCGGTACATCAGCTTACTGCCATATAAGCCGGTCGGTTTAAGCAACAGAATAATGATCATCACCAAGAACGGTGCCATTTCGGCCAGCGGTGCCCAGATGAGCGAACCTAGTGAAACCACCTGTCCCACGATGAGCGCCGAGACCATGGTCCCTTTAATGCTCCCGAGTCCACCGATGATCACAACCATAAAGGCAAAGGCGGTAATGGTCATCCCCATCTCCGGCGACACCATAACAAAGGGCGCGTGGATCACGCCGGCCAACGCGGAAAGGACCGAAGAAAGGAGGAAGGTAACGGTAAAGAGACGACTGATATTAATCCCGAGCGCTTTCACTTTCTCCGCATCGTCAATTCCCGCCCGGATGGCCGTCCCCAAAATGGTTTTGTTCAGGAAATACTGAACGGCAAAATAAACGACTACGGCCAAGGCGATTACAAAAACACGGTAAACGGGGACGCCGGTGCCCAGAATCATCACCCGGCCCGCCAGCGGTGAAGCAACCGGTTTTGGCGTTAACCCCCAGACATATTTGATTAAACCAACACCCATTAAATTAACGCCAAAGGTCAGGATCATGGAGAACATAACCGGTTTCGAGTAAACCCGTTTGTTGATCAGTCTTTCCACCACAAACGCCACCACCAGCACGCTCAACATTGCTCCGAGCATGCCCAGCCAGAAATTGCCGGTCATCGCATTTATCGTATAGACCATATAGGCCCCGAGTGCATAGTAGAAGAACTGGTCAAGGCTGATAATCCGCATCAAACCATAGCAAAGAGAGAGCCCAACCGTCAAAAGAAAGTAGACCCCGGACATGCTTAAGCCTAACACTATTGCTGAGATTAGTAATTGCCAATTCATCTGTATCATAATCCCCCTTCTTTTGTCAGCGCCGGCTTGGCAAGGGTTCTTTTTTCCTTTAATTTTTCAAGGTACCCTTCCAGAGAACCGACGATCCCTTTTTCTCCGGCCAGCATCACAATGATCAGCAGCAGTCCGACCAAGACTTCCCAGTGGCTGATAAACTGGCTGGCAATGTCTTTTAAGCCGATAAAGAGGAAGGAACCGACCAAGGGACCAAAGAGTGTACCGGCACCCCCCAGCATTGAAATGGCCACCGCTTCCGAAGCCGTATTAACGTTGGCAATGTTCGCGTTCACCATGCAAAAGTAGACGGTGTAAAGCGCTCCGGCCAGCCCGGCCGTGGTGTTGGCGATCACAAAGGCCAACCACTTGATATTAAACGTTTTATAGCCCAAAAAGCGCAGTTTCATCTCGTTGTCTTTCACACATAAACAAGTGGCGCCAAAGACCGATTTCTTCATTAAATACTGGTAGAAGAACCAGACGGCAACCGCCATCAGGAAAGCAAACAGGTAGATACCTTTGGTCGTTGTCAGATCAATAATGGGCGTCGGGTCCATCCGGCTGATCAGGAGTAACCCGTTGTCACCAAAGGTCCATTTCACCAGGGCTTTTTGGAAAAGGAAAAAGGTAACCACACAAAACGCCTGGTTACAAAGGGTGAAGTAGGAACTGTTTAAACGGACCATAAACGAACCAACCAGCATATTCAAGACCAGACTAAACAGGACGCTCACGAAAATGGCTACCAGTGAATTGTGCCCAAAATAATAAAGGTAAACGCCGGCACCATAAGCGCCAAAGGCTAAATAGGCCGGTTGCCCAAAGGAAGTCAGACCCAGACGCCCAATGAGAAAACTACAGCCCATGGCATAAATACTAAAGATGACTACTTCAGTTAAGAAGGCGGTTGGCAAGATGCCCTTTAATAAATAGAGCAGAGCAAAAGTAATGATTATCCCCGTTTCACTTTTGAAGAACCGTTTCATTTTACTACTCCTTCCAGTTGTTTTTTCCCGGCTGCAACTCACAGGTATTCACAGTAGCTGTGGTTTTTAATGTCGGCTTCGTCGGTAATCTCAGCCACCAACCTTCCTTCCTTCATTGCGTAAACCCGCTCCGCCACACGGGAAACAAAAGAAAGGTTTTGACCGACGGTCATAATCGCACAGTCTTTGCTGAGTTCATGGAAGGTAGTAACAAGATCATCAACGATACTGGGGGCCAGACCTTCGGTCGGTTCGTCGACTAAAAGGACTTTGGGGTCACCGAGGATCGCCCGGCCGATCATCAACATCTGCCGTTCGCCTCCGCTCAAGTACGCGCCTTTCCGGTCGATCAAGATCTTAAGTTTCGGAAAGTGTTTAAAGACTTTATCCCAGTCGTAATCACCCGTGGCATAACTGGAAAGCTCCAGGTTTTCGCGGACCGTTAAATCGAGAAAAACGTGCTTATCCTGGTCGATATACTTCAGTCCCAGACGGGCCACCTCATAAGGTTGTTTTCCGACCAGTTCCGCTCCGTTGTAAAGCACGGACCCGCCCGTCGGGTGCAGCAAACTGGCGATGCATTTTTGCAACGTGGTTTTTCCCGCGCCGTTCCGGCCAACAATCGCCACCCGCTCATTGGGCTTAATATACAAGTTGATATCAAAAAGCACTTTAGACTGACCATAGGCGGCGTTCAGATTTTTGACTTCAACAATATTTGGCATACCCATTTCCATCCCCCTTAATTTTCCCGTATAAATCAAGAACAAGAACCAATAGAAACCTGGAGCATCCTTGTCCATCTTTTTCTGTTTTTAACGCCGTATTAATCGCATTTGGTCAATAGGTCACAACCCTTTCTGCTAATAACAATCATCTTGTGCCGTCTTCCAGTATTCTTGACGGACCCGTTCGGAATTTAAGGTTGCTTTGGTTTCGCCGGCCGCAATCATGACACCCTCAACCATAACGCCAACTTTCTCCACTAAATCCTCGATCTTGGAGATCTTGTGCTCGACAATGAGGATGGTTTTTTTCCCGACCTGTTGCCGGAGGACATCCAGACATTCATTGATCTCCCCGTCACTTAACCCGGCAAAGGGCTCATCAAGGAGTAAAACTTCCGGATCGGTCACGATCGCCATCGCAATCTCTAAGATCCGTTTTTCGCCCAACGAAAGGTTCCCGGTCAACCGGTCGGCCATTTTCGTCAAACCAAAGGTTTCCAAACACGCATCAATCTTCTCGGATACAACCCGGTCAATCCGGGAGAAAAAGGTATTCCGCAGGTTGGCTTTATTGTTGGCCCGGTAATAAGCGAGCCGCATATTGTCGATGACCTTAAGATTATCAAAGGTCGATGCCAATTGGAATGTCCGCATAATCCCAAGGTCAACCCGGCTTTCCGGTGAGTAATCGGTGATATCAAGATCTTTGTAATAGACTTTACCCTCTTCCGGAAAATAGTTACCGGTCAAAATATTAAAAAAAGTGGTTTTACCGGCCCCGTTTGCCCCGATTAACGCGGCAATCTCATTTTTCTTAAGACTAAAGGTTACATTATTAACCGCAACCATCCCACCAAAACGTTTGGTAATGTTTTCGGCCCGAATGATCATCTCTGTATTGCTGTTCATCTTAGCAAACTCCTTTTTCCGATCTGAATATTTTAGAGGCCTGCTCCGGAAGCTTCCGGAGCAGGCTTTAGATAACCGGAAGCTAGAAGCCCAAATCCTTCAGGTTTGGATAAACCTCTTCGCCACCCTGAACCGAAATGACTTCAAAGTAGTCATATTGATGCTTGGCTTCTTTCGGACCTTTACCACGGACGAGGAACCCGGCGTAGTCGTAAATGGCCTCGTGGTCTTCCCGCCAGTAGGCAGGCCCTTTAACCGACATGAACTCGGGGTTTTGTTCAATGGTCTTTCTAATGTCAGCTTGGTCAAAGCTACCGGCTTTCTCCACCGCGTCAAAAAGCTGTTGGACCGCGATATAAGCTATGGTCGCATAGGCATCCGGCGGCGTCCCCCACTTGTCCATAAAGGCCTGACTGTATTCGGCAGCCAGTTTCGCCGTCTCTGTATCCTCAAAACCGGTCAGATCGTAGTAGAAGAAGTGCATCCCATAAACGTTCTCTCTGGCTTCAGCCGGCAATCCCTCGGCCACCACGTTGGTCAGGAAGCTGTTAAAGATGGTCATTTCTTTGTTAAGCCCCATGTCATAACACTGTTTTAACAGGGAGATGGCATCCCCGCCAAACTGGGCCGAGATAAAGACGTCCGGTTTCGCCGCCCGCACCTGTTCAAGCACGGTCGTGAAATCGCTTGTGCCCTGGGCGACTTCAAGTTGACCGATAATCTCGCCACCGTACTTTTCCGCCGCAGCCACCAGACCATCCCTGATGTCCCAACCCCAGGAGTCGGAACGGCCAAGATAGAAGATGCGTTTTTTCCCAAGGTCGTTAATGGCCGCCTTCCCGGCCATGTAACCAACGGTCCAAGGAGTGTAACCGGCGGCATAGGTGCAGTCACCCATTTTACCCTTACGGTAGGAATCCAACGGGGCAACGTTAACGGGGAAGTAGGGATAGGGATCCCTGATACAAAGCTCGTTAATGGCCAACGCCACCGCCGCCCAGGTCTGTCCAACCACAGCATGGGCGCCTTGGTCTTTCAGATATCTGAAGCGGCGAACACCGGTGTTGATGTTGGCTTCATCGTCCATGTCTTCGTATTCGATTTTCACTTTACCCCAAGGCATGTCCAGTCCACCCGCGGCATTTCTTTGCTCAACCGCCAGGAGGATCCCCTGTTGTTGTGTTTTGGCAACCGCGGCAAAAGTGCCGGTGTACGGCAATAAGATACCCAGCTTAAAAGTGGAGGGTTTCGCTGTCTGTTTCGATCTGTACAAGAAGGTAACTGCCAAAACACAAACCAACAGAGCAGCAATAATTACAATAAGCCTCTTGTTTTTCATTCTTTTCTCCCTTCTTTTGTAGTAATGGTTTGGGATGGAAGATTCGTGATCAGTAGCGCCCTACCACCTCCCCAGGTTGCAAGATCAAGACAAACATTTTCCCTGCTAGATGAATTATAACATTAAGATTTACCGAGTTTTACTGGTGGTTTTTGTAACTTATTATTCGCAGGGTGATCGATACAACACAAATTATACGGCTGTCTCCCGCTTGACATTGATTGTTTCATAATCCTCCGGAAAACAATAACGCCTGTCGCGCCGGTACTACTCTAAAACATGCCAGGCGCACCTGAACGTTGCCTTTACTGACATTTTTTACTGCAGCGCGGACGGTCTCAATTGGACACCGCTTTTAACGTTGAGGGTGGACAATCACCTTCATCGCGTTATCGATCCGCTGGGTAAACGTGTCAAAGGCTTTATTTATCTCCCGCAATGGAAACTCGTGGGTGATTAAAGGCTTTAAATCGATTTTACGCTGGGCCGCCAGGGACAAGGACCGGCGGACGTTGCGCCGCCCTTCCCCACGCACGGTATAAAGGTTGACGTTGCGGACAACGGCCTTGTTGATATCAACGGTGACCGGTGCTCCGTAGAAGGCCACCAACACGATGGCCCCACCCGGCCGAACCATATTCAACGCATCATCCAACGAACTGCCCACGCCGGCGGCATCAAAGACCACATCGGCACCGACCCCGCCGGTCAGATCTTGAAGCAATTCGACTGGATCCTCACCCGCGCGCACATTAACGGTGTAATCCGCGCCCATCTTTTTCCCCAGATCAAGACGGCTTTTCCGTGTTCCGGTGAGCACTACTTGACCGGCGCCTAAAGCCTTTGCGGCTTGAGCCAAGGCTAAACCAATCGGTCCGGGGCCGATAATCGCCACCGTATCACCGGCCAGATACCCACCCATCGCATCAATGGCGTATAAGGCCGATCCGGCCGTGGTAATGATCGCCGCCTCTTCAAAGGTGATCGCGTCGGGCATTTTGTAAAGGGTGTTGACATGCTTGATGGCGTATTGGGCAAACCCGCCGTCCGTCGTCATCCCGCTGGCCGAATGGCCTTTTTCCGGTTTGCCAAAGTTTAGACACGCGGTATAGGCCCCCATCACACAGTTGTGGCACCGGCCGCAACCCTTATGGACTTCCGAGGCCACCCGGTCACCGACTTGAAACTCGTCAACAGTCGGCCCAACCTGGACCACCACTCCGGCATACTCATGGCCCATCGTGAAAGGCATCGGCGGTTCGCCGGGCATCCCGTGGTCGCGGATGGTCACATCCGTACCGCAAATCCCACAGGCTTCCACCCGGATTAACACTTCACCGGGGCCCGGAACAGGTACATCGACCTCACGGACTTCAATCTTCCCACGGGCAACCAGTTGTGCCGCCTGCATTTTTTTCGGGATCTCCATTCTACATCCCCTCCGTTTACGCTCTTTTCTTCAGATGCTGCCATTTCGCCAGCTTTAGCACCTCGGGGTTGGCGATCTTCTCTGGTTCATTACCATTAAAGAGATCGAGCACCCGTTTGACCGCTTCGGTCGCCATTCTGACCACGCACTCCTCGGTCAGCGCCGCCGTATGCGGCGTGAGGATTACGTTATTCATCAGCAGCAGAGGATTGTCTTCCGCAATGGGTTCCTGTTCAAAAACATCAAGCCCGGCCCCCCGGATCACACCTTCTTTTAACGCCTTGATCAGATCCTGTTCGTTAACAAGTCCACCCCGGGAGACATTAACTAGATAGGCACCGGGCTTCATCATCTTCAGTTGTTCCCAGGCGATCATGTTCCGGGTCTTTTCGGTAAGAGGAACATGAATGGAGACCACATCGGCGGTTTTCAGCAGTTCTTCCAGGCTGACAAAGTCCACCGTGGTCCGGAATTTGTTTTTTACCTCATCCGGCAACATAGGATCGTAGGCCAGGATCCTGGTCTGCCCCAGCGGGTAGAAATAGCCGGCTAACATCTGCCCAATCTGACCAAAGCCGATGATCCCAAGGCGTTTCCCTTTTACGTCCTGGGGATAGTTTTTATAGCGAATCTTAAAGTTATGCTTTCGCACCTCCCGGTCCAGCAAGAAGAATTGCTTAAAGAGGGCCAGGATCAGGGAGAGGGTGTGCTCGGCCACGGTACTGGCGTTCACTCCCAGACTGGAAGTGACAATCACGCCGTGTTCGGTGGCCGCCTTTAAATCCACGTTATCAACACCCCCTCCGGTCCGGGAGATGGTCCAGAGATCATCAGCCGCTTTAATCAGCGCCGTATCCATATAAATCCCCGTCCGGAGCACGACCGCTTTGGCCCCTTTCATCAACGGTGCAACCGTCTCCGGTTTCGGGTCTGGTGCCACCACCACCTCTAAACCTGCATCCTCCAGCATCTTATGGGCTTCTTCCTCAATCGGCTGGGGAAGAAGAACATAACCCTTGTTTCGATCCATCCGGTACCCCTCTTTTCTGTCTTTATCGCAAGTAACGTCCGCCAACCACATCCAGGGTGATTCCCGTAATGTAACTGGCATCATCAGACACTAGAAATACCACGGCTTTGCCGATCTCCTCCGGAGTACTCAGTCGTCTGAGCGGAATGTTGGCTACGATCTTTTCTCTCTCTTCCGCACTGCGGTCTTCCCAGAGCCCCTTCATCCGGTCGCCGGTAATGGTTACCGTCGGCGCTACACAGTTGACCCGAATTCCCTTCTGGCCCCAGTCGTAAGCCAGTTGACGGGTTAAACCCTCCACCCCGGCTTTGGCGGCCGTGTATTGGACCCCGGCCAGCGAGGCCCGCCAATGTCCGGCCAGGGCGCCCATATTCACAATCGCACCCTTCCCGGCTTTGGCCATGTAGGGAATCGCCGCTTGGCAAGTGAAAAAGGAGCCTTTTAAGTTAACATCCAAAACCAAGTTCCAGTGCTTCTCTTCGATCTCTTCAAGTTTGTAGGGGGTATGCAAGCTACCACCCGCATTATTGACCAGAATATCAATGGACCCCCAGGTCTGAACCAGTTCCTCGATCATCGCCTCAACTTCATTCTTGTTCGAAACATCAGCCTTCTTGCCAATGACCCGGCCGGGAAACTCCTTGTTCAGCTCGTCTACCGCCCGGTCGATGTTCTCCTGGTTAATGTCGTTAATCATGACCTTGGCCCCCTCGGCCAGCAGGCAACGGGCGATCGCAAAGCCCATTCCCTGCGCCGATCCGGTTACCAATGCCACTTTATCTTGTACTCTTCCCATCTGCTCTGCTCCTTACCGTTTGATTTGCAATCCTCATCTTCCGTTTTCGACCTTAAGCTCTGTTTGTAAACTTGCGTTTTTCCTCCGGGACCACGATGTCGAACTTCTTGACTTCCTCGAGGAAATTGGCCAGGGCTTGACCGGCCTTGGCGAAGTATTTCTCCCCCTTCTCCTTGCTCGCCCGCAAGGGGTTGCCAATCG
>JAAYHQ010000024.1 GCA_012727425.1 Bacillota bacterium | reverse complement strand
TCCCTCAGTTCTTTATTACTTCGATAATATCTAACTAAGTGCGCCGTATCTACCGCTGATATCATCAAACATGGTTGGTCAAAAATAGTAGCCCTTTTAAAAATTACGCCTTTTTCTCTAGTCTCGTCATCCAGCTTTGCTAAATCGACCCCATAAAAATCCAAAGACATTCTATCTGTTAAGCGATCGCCAATGATATGAACAAAAATTCCTTTATCTCTTTTCTGGTAAAAATGTAAAAAAGCATTAAGGGCAAATTCTTGACCGATAAGCGCATCCAGACATTCTGCACCTTCCCGGTCACCGTATATTGTTGGTTTTAATACTACTAGTTCTTCATTGGCATATGCCATGAAACTGCATATTAGAATTAAAACTAAAACATAAACTGACAGCTTCGCCTTCATCTTCATCCTCTCCCCAAGCCTCCCTCTTCGGAAATCTTTTATACCATATAAAGAAAAGAGCATTTATATACCACCCTAAAATATAAGATGGTTTTTATTTTTTATTTCCCGTTCATTTCTTGAGTTGTTATCTAATTAGCATAATCTTCCCGTTTTTTCACGATGAAATTTCCTTTGAACAGATTCAGATAAATTCCCAGGAACGGTGGGTTTTGACACCTAATAAAAAAAGGCCCCTGGTTCAGCGCCTTTTTTGTCAACATTACCCCTTCATATAGTTGTTTTTATACTCCAGCGGAGTACAGTTTTCACTCTCCTTAAATTTATAGATGAAATAATCGACGTTTTTATAACCCACACGCTCGGCCACCTGGTAAATAGGCAGGTCCGTCCTTAAGAGCAAGCGTTTGGCGTTTTGCAAACGTTTGTTATTTACATACTGGGAAAAGAGCATGCCGGTTTCTTTTTTAAATAATTGACCAAGATAAGCGGGGTTAATATAAAGAAGCTCCGCCATATCCTTCAGTTTTATGTTTTTATAGTAATACTTTTCAACATACTGCTTTACCTGATTCACAATCCGGCAGGATTTTTTTAAATCCCCAATATAGGCAGCACATTCCAAGGATATCTCCGTGAAAATGTTCTTAAGACGGTGGATATTTAAATTACTAAGGTGAATCGCCATCAATCTTTCTTTACTGTTTATAGCCTCAACCGTTCCCCCCATCTCCTTAATCAACGTACAGATTTTGATCAGAAAATTACCGAGATGAATCTGGACAATACTGGGGTGCAGTTTCTCCGCTTCGAACCGGTGAAAAATCCGCTCAATAGCCATTTTTATCTCGGCGGACCGGTTGCCTTCCATTGCCTCGGCCAGAGTTTGAAACTCCGCGATCTCCAAGAAACTATGGTTAAAAGTCTCGACCCGTTGGGGGTAGAAATCGGCATAAGCATCTTCCTTGGTAAGCTCTTTCCGGATCTCTTCCAGTAAGGAAATCAATTCTTCCTCATCAACCGGTTTGATAAGGTAGCTTTTCACATTGTATTGTAAAGCCCTTCTGGCAAATTCGAACTCATCATAACCACTTAGAATAATAAAGGGCATGTTTGAATCGTTTAAATCTTTCCTAATATAATGGATCAGACCGAAACCGTCAAGGATGGGCATTTTGATATCGGTAATAATCAAATCCGGATATTCCTTTTCCAACTGGCGCAGGGCATCATCACCGTTCCGCGCCACCGCGGAGATGGAGAAGTCATAGGCCTCCCAGTCGATGAGTTTTGGCAACCCCGTTCTGATACTGGGTTCATCATCGACAATCATAACCTTGTACATTCCTATCCCTCCACCGGAATAATCAGGCTAATAGTTGTCCCTTCCTTTTCCCGGCTGTCGATCACTAAATTAAAATCCGTGCCAAAGTAAAGGCTCAGACGATGATAAATATTGCGGATGGCGATATTCGCCGCCTGTGGTTCTTCATTTTTAATATCAGCCCAAAGGCGCTGTAATTTTTCGGCCGAAATACCAATTCCGTTATCCTTGACTACACAATGGAGCTTGTTTCCTTTCAAACGAAGGGCAAACTCAACTTTTCCCACCCCATCGATCCCTTCGATCCCGTGCAAACAAGCATTTTCGACAAATGGCTGGATCACCAGTTTCGGGATTTTTCTCTCTAATACCGCCGGATCAATCTCCATTGTATACTGAAACTCCGGACCAAACCGGTATTGCTGGATGGTTAAAAAATCTTTGATAAAGCTTACCTCTTCCGCGACGGTCACCCACTCTTGCCGGAAACGGATCAACCGCTGGAAAGACCGGGTCAGCCGCTTAATCATCTCGGCCGTCTCTTTCTCCCCTTTTTCTACCGAACGCATCCGGATGGATTCCAGGGTGTTATATAAAAAGTGGGGATTCATTTGACTCTGTAACGCATTCAACTCCGCTTGTTTTTTCTCCAAAAGAATCCGGGACTGTTCCAGTTTGGCTTCGTAAACATCGTGAATTAGACTTCTGATCTTCACCGCCATTTTGTTGAAGGCCTTGATCAGACTACCGATCTCGTCATTACCCGGCGGCCCCGTATATTGCCGGTTAAAGCCCTCCTGGACCAGGCTATTAACATGTTCGGACAGGGCGTTTAACCGGTCGTAGAAAGAACGGGAGATCCATACAATAATTGTGGATGCCACCAGCAGGCTAAGGGTGGCCAGCATGATCACCCGGTTCCGGGGCGCCCGTAATGCCTTATTGATTTCCTCTTCGTCAATAAGGCTGACCAGGGTCCACCCTAAAGCGGGGGCTTCTTCGATCACCGCCTGTCCTTTGTTCTTCCGCAAATATGTATCCAATTGCCAGTCGGGATCCGGTTTATGGTCGGCAAAGATAATTTGCCCCTGCTCGTCAAGGATGAGAATCTCGCCTTTAATCTTCTCCGCCGCAATGATGTTCATAATCCGTTCGGTATTGATATTAAACCGGACCAGCTTCAGATAACTGTTCAGCCCTTTATAAAGATTTAGGTTTTTCACCATAAAAAGCGGGGTTACAACGGTATTATTGGCTTTTAGATAAGTGTCACCGTAACCTAGGAGTTTCTTCCCGGGATTCGCACTCACCTGTTGAAACCACTCTTCGCTGCTAATGCTTTCATCGATCCGAAAAACGGAACCGGAGTGGAGGATGGTTTCATTATCAGTATAAAATACCGCCTTGTTAATCTGCGGGTAAGACTCGCCGTTAATAAAGAGATAATTTAAGAAATAGTTGTAGTAAGCCTCCACATATTCGATTTCGGCGGGAAACTCCCGGTCCAGCATTTCGTAGAGGGTCCGGTCAAATGAAATTCTGTTACACAGGGAAGTTACAACCTGCAGATCGCTTTCGATCCGGCTAATGATCCGTTGGGCGGCTTGGCGGTAGAAGTTTTCCTGGAGGGTTTTAACATTTCCGACCATATGATGGTAAAAAATCAAGTTGATCACTAATATCGGACCAAATACACAAAACAAATAAACGAAAAAGAGCTTGTACTTTAATTTTAGATCATCAAGAAAAACCATCTTTGGCTCCCTTTTCCCGTTTGGAGAGCAAACGTCCATTTTAATAATTAGTTACTATCATCATTATTTTATACCATAAGGAACCAAATTTTCAATGCCACGTTTACCCGCCGTCGACGCCACCCCGCTTATTCTTATTCTTTAAGCCCGCCCAAGGTCAGCCCATGGACAAAATACCTTTGTAGGAAGGGATAGACCACCGCAATCGGAACGGTGACAATCACCGTCATCGTCGCCCGGATCGCGCGGGGGGTAATCGTATTGACCGACCCAGTCGCCGCTTGCGCCAGGGCTTGTTCCAGAGAGCCCGTCATTGAATTGGCACTTTGTAAGACTTTCATCAATTCATACTGTAGAGTACTGAGTTTGGGGTTGGAGGAGTTATACAAAAAGGTATCAAACCACGAGTTCCAGTTGGCTACGGCAACGAAAAGGGCGATCGTGGCCAACACCGGTTTGCAGAGGGGAAGAACAATTTTTACAAATATTGTGAATTCTCCGGCCCCATCCACCCGGGCCGACTCAATCAGACTTTCCGGTAGTCCGTTAATATAGGTACGGATCACGATCAGGTTAAAAGCCGTAACCAAGCCGGGTAGCACATACACCCAGAAATTATTGGTCAATCCAAGATTCCGCATCAGGAAATAGGTGGGAATCAGTCCCCCGTCGATGTACATGGTCAGGACATAAATGAAAGAGATAATTTTACGGAGCACAAACTCTTTCCGGCTTAGCGTGTAGGCAACCATCGCGGTGGAAAAGGTACAAAAAAGTGTGGAGAGAACCGTCCGGAGCACCGAGATCAAAGCGGCATTGTAAATCTGATTACGGGTAAGCAAAGACCGGTAATTATAAAGGGTAAATTTCCGGGGCCATAAATGGATTCCGCCTTTAGAGCTATCCAGGGCGTCGTTGAATGAGACCGCCAAAGTATTCAAGAAGGGATAAAGGGTAACAATCACCAGACAGATTAGGGTCGTATATACCACAAAATCCAGAATTAGATCTTCTTTTGTTAAACGAAGGCGTCTTGTCTTCATCGAATCACTCCTATAACAAACGTTCCTGGCCCATTCGTTTGGCTATATAGTTGGCGCCAAAGACCAAAACCAAACTAACCACACTCCGGAAGATCCCGACCGCAGTAGCAAAAGAATAGCGCATCATCTTAATACCGTAATCCAGTTCGTAAATGGTAAAAACCCGTGCGTAATCGATCACCCGTCCGTTTTGCAGCAAATATTGTTGTTCAAAACCGCTGCTTAACAGATAACCCATGTTCATGATGAGAATAATGACAATGATCGGCCGAATAGACGGAAGGGTAATATGCCAAATCCGCCGTAACCTCCCGGCCCCGTCAATGATCGCCGCTTCATAGAGGTTAGGATCAACGCTGGCAATCGCGGCCAGATAAATGATGGCTCCCCACCCCACTTCTTTCCAAACATGGGAAGCACCGATAATCCACCAGAAAAGTTTCGGGATTCCTAAAAACATGATCGGTTCTTTGATAATATGCAGTTTCATCAAAAGCTCGTTCACAATCCCGCCGTCGGTGGAAAGGGCGTCGCGGACCAAATTGGCCGCCACCACCCAAGAGATAAAGTGGGGCAAATAAGAGATGGTTTGGGCGGCTTTTTTGAAAAACACCAGACGGACTTCGTTAATGATTAAAGCCAGGACAATCGAGGAGACCATCCCAAAGACCAATTGAATAAGGCTCATCGCCAAAGTGTTCCGCAAAACTTGATAGAAGATCGGGTCACGAAAAAGCCATTTAAAATTATCAAACCCGACCCACACCTGATCAAAAAAACTCTTTCCCGGCCAGTAGTTTTGGAAAGCTAAAGTCCAACCCCAGATCGGGACATATTTAAAAATGATCACATGAATCACAAAAGGAACCGACATCAAGAGGAGAACTTTCTGCTGCCTGAGGGTCTTCCAGAAAGGCCGCTCTGGGATGGGTATATGCTCTACTAATCTGGGTGTCACCGGCGTCTTCACTCTCTTCAACGCTCCTTGCTCTTTCATCAGTAGTCAAAGTATGGAGGGCGCCACCACAGCGCCCTCGTCTGTATTCTTATTCCAGAGGGATTACCAGTTTTCCATCCGCCAGTCGATCTGTTCCTGGTAAACTTTGATCTGTTCTTTCATCAATGGGGAGATCGCTTTGACATAATCGGCCCAGACTTTCTCAAAGTTGTTGGGCTTGCTCATCACCAGTCTGGGTACATAGGCATTTAAGACATCCTTCATCCGGGTCTGTTCGATATGGGCTGGCGAACCGGCCGGAATGGTGATGGTCCAAAGCGGGTAGTATTTCTTTTCTCTTGGTGGGTTATAAAGCTCGCAGAAGGATTTAATACCGTAGGCATCCATAACCTCTTTTTCCGTGGGTTGACTGGCGGCATAAATCATGCTCGGCTGCCGGTCGGGCATGAAGCTGTTCCCGTTTTCGTCAATCCCCCGTAAGTTGGGGAAGGAATTATAGAAATAGGGTCCGCCAAAGACATCCCGCCGCCACTCGGGATCCAAGAACATCTTGTTCTGTTCGTCTGTCCGGTAGAAATGGCCGTTTTCGTCAACTTCATAATGGACACCCTTGATTCCCCACTGAATCAAGAACTGGGTTTCTTCCCGGATCAAATAATCCAGGAATTTGATGGCCCCAACCGGATCTTTACAGGCGGTGGTGATCGCCATCCCTTGGGTTGCTTGGATATAGGGGGCATCGCGCTGGAATTCTTCGACGATCTCGTCAAGCACAACCGGGAAGGGGACAAAGATACTCTCCGGGTCATCACGGAGGAGAATCTCCTGGGCCTCCTGGATCTGCCAGTACTGGTTAAAAGTGCCGAGCACCCGTCCGGAGCTTAACTTCTCGATGTACTGGTCATAGTTCATCACAAAGGTTTCTTTATCGACAACCCCTTTGTTGTACATTTCGTTCAGTTTTTTGTAATAGGCTTTCGCCGTATTGGAAGTATGGTATTGCCGCACAACGTATCTGCCGTTTTCCAGCACCGGGACAAACTCACCTTCGTTGGGGTACCCCATCAGATGCTGGGGAACGTTGGTCGTTGCAAAATTTCTCCAGCTGTCAAAGAGGGTCAGGTAGCCGATGGTTTTTTCGCCGTTGATGGTCGGATGTTTTTTCATATAGTTTTCAATCAATTCGAAGTATTGATCCAAAGTTTTAATAACCGGCCATCCCGCTTCCTTTAAAACCTTTTTGTTAATGAAGAAACCTAGCTCCGGATAGCGGGGACTATCGTTGGCGTAAGGAATAGCCTGGATGGGCAGCCAATAAACATTGCCGTCTTCCTGTTTCAACTGTTCCCAATGCTTGGCATAAAGCCGCTTGATATTGGGGGCATGCTTTTCCACCAAGTCATTGAGGGGGATCAGCATCCCGGCATCTTTAAAGAGGCTGGTAAAGTGGGCCGCCGTCAGGAGATCGGGCAATTCACCGCTGGCGATCATCAACCCCACTTTGGTTTCGAGGTCCCCCACCAAATACTCCCTTTGGAGTTTAACCCCGGTTTCGCGCTCAATAATATCCCCCACAATCGTGGAACCGGGGTAATCCGGCAGGGCTTCACTCAAAAATACGGTGAAGACCTTCGTTCCCTGCGCCGAAACCAAGGCGCCGGTGGCTGTTACCGTAAAAATGAGCAGTAACAGTAAAAAAAGACTTTTCCGTTTCAATACATCCACTCCTTTTCTTTTTTATCCGTACTTTTTCCCGGAACCGTCGGGTTCCGATGAAAAAACCTGTTCTTCGTCGGTAGGCGGAAAATGTGTTAAAATTATCTTACAAAAAAATTTTATTAAAGATGTCCGCCCCCCTCAACCAGACAAAATATAGTTTTTTTCTTGTAAATTATATGTTTCAAAAAAAGGCTGCGCGTAAAGCGTCCATAACGCTTTTACGCACAGCCTCGTAGACCTAATAAACAACCTGTTTATAATTGAAACAACCTATTCGCCACCGTTCACTTCACGTGTGCGGGCCGTTGCCATCCTGGGCGGAAATAAGGTTCGCCCTTTCCACGGAGGCTTCTTCCAGACTGTTCAGCGGCGGCCGGGCGGCGGGAAAGCTTAACGTAATCCGGGTACCGATCCCCAAGCGGCTTAACACTTCGTAATGACCGTCATGATGGTCGATAATCCACTTGGCGATAGCCAGCCCCAGACCGGAGCCGCCGGTTTTCCGGGCCCGCGACTCATCGGAACGATAAAAACGGTCAAAAATGCGGGGCACATCGGCCGGGGCAATCCCGATCCCATCATCCTGCACCTGAATTTTAACGGTCTCACCCGCCGTCCCCACGCGGAGCCGGATCGTTCCCCCCGCCGGGGTGTATTTTATACTGTTATCCACTAGGATCCGAAGGGCTTGTTTGATCAAATGCTGGTCCGCCTCAAGGTAAGCCGGACCGTCCAGTTGCAATTGGAAGCTGTGGGCCGGATCGATTAAGCGGGTTTCGCGTACGATCTCCGCCACCATTATGCTGACATCAAACACCTCTTTTTCCAGATGAATAGTCTCGTTGTCCCCACGGGCGAGAAAGAGCAACTGTTCGACCAGAACTTTCATGTTCTCGGTCTCGCTTTTGATGGCGTCGATTGCTTCCTGCATCGTTTTTTCATCGTGTTTCCCCCAACGGTCAAGGAGATTGGCGTAACCCTGGAGCACCGAAAGGGGTGTACGCAGCTCGTGGGAGGCATCGGCAACAAAGCGTACCTGCGACTGATAAGCTTGATTAATCCGCCGCAGCAGATCATTGATGGCATATGCCAGGTCTTTCAGTTCTTCGTGGGAAGTATCGATGGAAAGTCCCTGGTTAAGCTGATGGGCATTGAGGGTACTGATCGCTCCGGCCAGCCTTTTAATCCCGGCACCGGTGGGCTCGGCCCCACTCATATCCCGGTGAATGCTTTTGGCGGTCGCCGCCATCTCGGCAAGGGGTTTCAAAGTTTGGCGGATCACTTGGTTGTTGGTGCCAATCCGGCCGATAAAGTAAAGAAGCTGACTGCCAAAGAGGATCAACAGGATAAAGCAGCTTTGGCGAAGGTCCGGACCTAAAGTATAGTCGATCCGGATGGGCATCCCTTCTACCACTAGCGCCATATGGTAAGTTGCCCCCTCCAGACGGGTCAAGAACGACTTTTCCCGTTCCGCACCGGGCAGGGAAAGCCAGCGCCGGGCTTCCCGGTTGTGCAAAGGAAGCCAGTCTTGCATGACACCCGGTAAACGCAGGCCTTTTCCTTGGTTTTCCGTTAAGAAAACTTTATAGCCGAACGCCTCGACGGCGGGTTCGGCCAAAGCTGCAACCCGGTTTTCATAAGCGGTAAGGAGGCGCCGGGCTCCGGTTTCGGCTTGCCAAAGGGCCGTAACAAGCAAGAGCTTGCCAAGGAGAAGGTTGGTGGCGATGAAAACCGAGAGGAGCATCCCCAGCATGCGCAAGTTGAGCTTCAAAACCAACGAAAACCGGATTTTTTCCCCGAAACTACTGCCGGCGGACGGTTTTTCTTCTTTATTCATCTTTGATTATATACCCGACCCCCCGTACGGTATGGATCAACTTCAAGCCGAAGGGTTCTTCAAGCTTAGCACGCAAGTAACGGATATAAACATCGACCACGTTTGTTTCGCCCGCAAAGTCATAACCCCAGATCCGTTCCAGTAAAACCTCCCGTGGCAAGACCATATTCTTGTTTTCCAGAAGGAATTGCAGCAGGTCAAACTCTCTTTTTGTCAGCTCAACCGGCTGGGTGCCGACCCGGCATTCCCGCCGGACCGGATCTAAACGGAGCTCCCCAACCACCAAGTTCCCCGGAAGTGAAACAGCATTGCGGTGTTTCCGTAAAGCAGCGCGGATCCGGGCCAGCAATTCCTCGATGGCAAAGGGCTTGGTGATGTAGTCATCAGCCCCCCCGTCCAGGCCGGTGACTTTGTCGACAACCGCATCACGGGCGGTCAGCAAGATTACGGGAACATTGGAAACCTGGCGAATCCGGCGCAGGACCTCAATCCCGTTCAACCCGGGGAGCATAATATCAAGCAGAATCAAGTCAAAGGGCCGGGCTTGGGCCAACGCCAAACCCGACCGGCCATCAAAAGCCTTCTCGACTTGGTAGCCCTCAAACTGTAGCTCCAGTTCGATAAAACGGGCGATTTTTTCTTCGTCCTCAATGATCAGAATCCGCTCCATCGCGTTCACCCTTGTTTTGATCCTCATCTTTCGCCATGTTTTCAACCGCCTTCACCACCGAATCGACGGCCCGCACCGTAGCCTGGGTTACCTTTTCGACCGTCTGATTCACCTCAGGTTTGTCCAAATCCGGTCCGCTAAACCGGTAGCGATAGCCAAGGAAAAGGCCAAGAATAAGTAAGGGAAGAACAATCCAGAAGGCAAAAAAGGCAAAAAGGGCCAAGACGGTTATGGGCAACGTGATGATTCGGCTCTCGTCTTGCCAGACCTCAAAACTGTTACGGTTTCCTTTGTGGATCATCCGGCCACACCAGCGCAGAAAGGCATTAATCAGATCCCGGAAAGACCGGCCCTTGTCCTGGGGTCTTTGGTTCCGCCGGACATGAACGTTGCCCGCTTCGCTTTGGGCTTCGGTTTGGGAGTTGTAGTACCCGGCCGTTTCGGGTCTTTTGATCTTATTTTCTTTTTCCAGTTTGATGATGGCTTCGAGCAGGTCGCCCTCCGCTTCCTCCAGCGCTTTTTTGGCCTCTTCATAAGAGATGGTCTTGGCGTAATCGTGTAGTCTTCGCACCTATTCAAAATCGACCATGAACTTCAAACCCCTTTCTGTTTTTCGAAATCGATTATAACATCCGATCCTTTGAGGGTTCTTTGGACAAGATTAAAATTCCATTAGAAACGCCATGGACGACCGGCAACCCGTCAAGTCCGCTTGATCCGCGCCGGAGGGCGGCGGAAAAGGGGCGCCGCCGGACAAAGGAAAAGCGCCCTCCGCCGGAGCAGAGCGCGCTTTTTCAGTTCTAGAGTCCGTTACTGAAATCCTTCCTGAATTGGGCTACCAAGCGTTCCTGCCAATCGGAAACGGGCTTTAATTTACCAAAGAAGAACCGGAGCACGGCGGGCTCTTCGACAAAGGCCAGCCCCTCGATGAGTCGACGGTTCTCGTAAAGCCAAAGGATCCGGTCGACCGTGTATTTAACTTGCGAAAGGGTGAAGACCCGGCGCGGCAGGGCCAGGCGCACCAGTTCCATATCGGCGTACTTCTCCGTCCCGTCCGGTTCCCGCGCTTCCGACAGGGTCCCCCGCTCCATCCCCCGGACCCCACTGGCAATATAGAGTGCAACGGCAAGCGCTCCCGCCGGGTACTGACTTTGGGGGATATGATCTACAAACCGGCCCGCGTCCAGGTGGCAACCCAAGCCGCCCGCGGGGGTGACCACCGGGATACCGTGCTTATCCAACTCATTCACCATATAGGCGATAAACTGGGGCGCATGACTGATCATATCCTCATCCATCGTCTCTTCCAGCCCAACCCATAGGGCTTCGATCTCCCGCATTGACATCCCGCCGTAAGTTAAAAAGCCTTCATAGAGCGTGACCAACTCTTGCATGGTTTTATAAGCCGCCTCATTGTTGGTACAAATCCCGCCGCCCCGGGCGCAGCCGAGCTTGCGGGCGGAGAAATAAATAATGTCACAACAATCGGCGATGATCCGGGTGATCTCCGGAATCGACATCTGTTGGTATTCGGCTTCCCGGACCTTGATAAAATAGAGGTTGTCCGCAAGTAAGCTGGCATCGAGCACCAGCATTATTCCGAATTCATCACAGAGGCGCCGGACCGCCAGCAGATTGGCCAAGGAGAAGGGTTGTCCCCCGATCAGATTGGTGCCCGCTTCCATCCGCACAAAGGGAATCCGGTCGGCACCGTATTTCACAAACAAACTCCGCAATTTATCAAGATCAATATCACCCTTGAACGGATGATTACTGGTCACTTTTAACCCTTCATCGATCAGGACTTCCTCAACCGTACCACCCTGCAAAACAATGTGCGCTTTCGTGGTGGTAAAATGATAGTTCATCGGCACGACCGAACCCGGTTTGACGTAGGCTTTAGCCAAAATATGTTCACAAGCGCGTCCCTGATGAGCCGGTAAAAAATACTTTTTCCCGAAGATCTCTTGGATTTTTTCTTCCAGTTTAAAGTAGGTCTCCGATCCCGCATAACTGTCATCGGTCTCCATCATGGCCGCCAGCTGCCGGTCACTCATCGCGTTGACCCCGCTATCGGTCAACATATCCAAAAAAACATCCCGGTTCCGTAATAAAAACGTATTATTACCCGCCTCCGTAATTGCGTTCAGCCGTTCTTCCACCGGCTTGAGTGTTAATTTTTGCACAATCCGGGTTTTGTGCATCTCCAAGGGAATCTGTTCACCATGGTAAAACCTTACTACCGACATTTCAATCCTCCTGCTTTTTATTTTTTGCAGGAATTCCTACCGTCCTAGCCTTCCTGCAATATCTAATATTATATATTAACATCTTAGTAAATGCAATGAAGTGCGGTTCCTTTACCCACTGTATCCCCTAGGCCAACCCCATCTTTCCTTAGCAGCGGCCGCCAGTCACCCTTGTTTGTCTTTGGCAACAGATTGCAATAATCAAGGTCCTAATTTATGTGGTTTACCGGCCTCAAAAAAGGTTTACGCAAACTGCAACCGGTAAAGCTGGGCATAAACCCCATCCCGGGCGAGCAATTCTTCATGGGTTCCCTCCTCCACAATCCCGTCCTCGGCCAGCACCAAAATACGCTGGGCATTCTTGATCGTGGAGAGACGGTGAGCGATGACAAAAGTAGTCCGGTTCTTAGCCAACGTCTCCAGGGATTCCTGGATCACCTTTTCGCTCTCATTATCCAGGGCTGACGTCGCCTCGTCAAAGATGAGGATGGGCGGATCCTTCAGAAAGACCCGGGCAATACTGAGCCGTTGTTTCTGCCCGCCGGAGAGTTTAACCCCCCGCTGCCCGATATCGGTCTCATACCCATCGGGCAGCGCCATGATAAAATCGTGGGCGTTGGCTTTTTTCGCCGCCGCGATCACCTCTTCCACCGTCGCCTCCGGTTTTCCGTATCGGATGTTCTCCAGGATCGTACCGGCGAAGAGACAAACATCCTGTTGGACAAGGCCGATCTGTTGGCGGAGGGACTTTAGTTTAATCTCCCGGATATCGATCCCGTCCAGGGTGATCCGGCCGGCCGTCACTTCATAAAACCGGGGAATCAGACTGCACAAGGTAGTCTTCCCCACCCCCGACGGTCCCACCAGGGCCACGTACTCGCCGGCCGCCACTGTTAGATTGACCCGGGAAAGAACATTAGTCGTCGTCCCCGGATAACGGAAAGAAACGTCTTCAAAAACAATGTCCCCTTTGACATCGGTGAGTTCCACCGCCTGCGGGGCGTCCACAATATCGGGGGCAATCTGCAGAATCTCGTAAAAGCGGTCAAACCCGGAGAAACCGTTTTGAAATTGCTCACCAAAGTTAACCAGTTTCTTGATGGGGTCCAAAAAGGTATTGATGTACAACAAAAAAGTGACCAGATCCAGCGTATTCACCCGGTTGCCCTGGATCAACACCGCCGCGGCCACCACCACCGCCACATAGATCATGGAGCTAAAAGCGGTGATCCCGCTGTGGTAGCGCCCCATGTAATAATAGCTGTTCTTCTTGCTCGCCAAATACTGGTGGTTATTGCGGTGGAATTTCTCCAACTCCAGGTGTTCGTTGGCGAAAGACTTAACCACCCGCACCCCGGAAAGGCTGTCCTCAATCCCGGCGTTAATCGCCGCCATTCGCGCCCGGTTCTTCTGAAAGGCCTGGCGCATTTTCCGGTTGTAATAGTAGGCGAAGAAGAACATCAGCGGGATAAAACTAAAGACAATCAAGGTTAGAAGGGCGTTAATCCGGATCAAAATGAGGAACGAACCCACCAGTTTGACGGCGGAGATCAACAGATCTTCCGGGCCATGGTGGTACAGCTCGGTGATTTCAAAAAGGTCGTTGGTGATCCGGGACATAATCTGGCCGGTCTTCTGGTTGTCGTAATAACTGAAGGACAACTTCTGCAGATGAGCAAAGAGTTCGTTCCGCAGATCCGCTTCCATCTTGGCGCCCATGACATGCCCATAATAGGTGATAAAGAAGTTGCAATAGTACTCGGCAATGGTCATCGCCACCAGGACCAGCGTCAACAAGAGAAGCGAAGGGTCGGCCGCCGGGACGGGCGGCTGAAACAGTTCGGTTGCCATATAACGAACAATTAAAGGAAAAGCCAGATTAATCCCGGACGCCGTAAAAGCACAGGCCATGTCAAAGACAAAAAGTCGCAAATACGGCCGGTAGTAGGAGAAGAATTTCTTCATTTTTGGGCTCATCAACTATTCCTCCAACCCTGACGTAGACTTATATTATACCGGTAACGACAGAGGAAAGTACTAAAACCTGGCGGTTGACTCCTCAACCCCATTATATCATTTCATTGTTAAAAGAACGCGAAATTAGCAAACTTCGGTTTTCCCTTTTTGCCGTGCGCAGGGGATGAAACCCGACACGTGAAGGGAAAGATTTTCGGGGAAAAAACTTCTTTTTCCGTTCCATTTCTGTTATAATCCAAAGGGCAAGTGTCCAAAGACATTTTTTAGGAGTGAGCAATCAGTGTTAGAGGTTATTACCGGGGGAATGTTTGCCGGCAAGACGGACGAGCTCATCCGGCGCCTGGAACGACATTCGATTGCCAAACGCCGTGTGGCGCTGGTCAGACCGGACCTGGATACCCGAACCTCAAAGGTCCGGACCCACAACGGCAAAGAATTCGATTCGATCACCGTCGACAGCAACGATACGGCCACCATCGCACAGATTATTGAAGCGAACGAAGTGATCGGTTTCGATGAAGGCGAGTTTTTTGGCGAAGCCGTCTACCAGTTGCTGAAAGCCTACGAGCAAAACGGCACGGACAAAATTTTTATCGTCGGTGGTTTGGACATGGATTCGGAGGGCGAGCCCTTTGGTATTATGCCCCGGTTGATGGCAATCGCCAGTGAAATCACAAAACTCCATGCGGTCTGCGAAAACTGTTTTCAGCCCGCCAACATCAGTTATAGTCTGGTGGAGAAAAAAACCCAGGTTCTAGTCGGCGGCAAAGATAAATACAAGGCCTTATGCTGGAAATGCGCCGCCGCGGAAAAAGTAAAGCAAGCCCAAAACGGGTAAGTTTATCTAAACCGCAACCTGCTGTTCCCTTTTTCCCACCATTTACTTAAAGGTATCCTGCCCTTAACCGCCAAGATCTGAGGGAAGGACGGCATACTTTTATGTAACCCATCCCCCGTATGGCAACGGTTTATTTTTGATTAGTAGGTTAA
The DNA here is from genome assembly GCA_012727425.1 of Bacillota bacterium. Classification (GTDB taxonomy): domain Bacteria; phylum Bacillota; class UBA4882; order UBA10575; family UBA10575; genus Capillibacterium. Next base: position 298 of record JAAYHQ010000024.1, on the reverse strand, counting down.
GGAGGATCCTTAATAATGCAGAACCGGTTCCGCTTTTTCTTTACGCTAGCACTAATCCTTTTACTTACTGCCGAAGTTTCCCCGCCAGCCATAGCATCCCGGGTTTACCGGGTTCAACCCGGCGACACCGTTTACCAAATCGCCCGGTGGCATGGGGTTTCCCCCGCAAACCTGGCGGCCCATAACCAACTAACCCGGCCTGATTTCATCATTCCCGGGCAGACCCTCGCCATTCCGGAACCCGCAACCTTGGTTGATGAAAAACTTTACACCGTACAAAGCAACGAAAGCCTCTTTA
>JAAYHQ010000003.1 GCA_012727425.1 Bacillota bacterium | reverse complement strand
TGCTTGGCGCAGACCGGGGAGTCCCATGTCATCCTCCCGGTTGATATACTTTGTATCAGCCCATTCCCGCGCAATGAACAGTTGGTTGATCACCGCATAGATCCCGGAAAACTCAGCATTGGCTTTTGCAAAATGGACAACGGCGGTGTCCCGGTTCAGGCGGCTGCCGATGGCGAAGGCTTGAATTTCACCATAGACCGCCAAGACCCCGACTTTCAGGTTGAGGAGGGAAAAGTGTTCAAAAGCTTCTTTTAAGGCGAGGCGCTCCTCTTCCACCTCCGGTTGCCCGGTTTTCCCGGCCGCCCAGTGTTCAAACAGGCGCAGGCAGGCCGGGAAATGTTCCGGAGTTAAGGAGTGGTAAGCAAAGGGATAAAGTTGTTGGAAACGGTTGATGTGGTTCCGTTTTTGCTGGTATTTCCGGCCACGCAGTTCAATCAGATCCTGGGTCCGGTAGAGGTAATCCCAGTAGGTACGGTCGGGAATGATCTGGTACCGGTCGGTGGGAAACAGCGACAACAATTCCCGGGGGACCGCCCGGAAAACCGCCGGTTGGTTCCGCCGGTGGAAATAGGCGTGGATCCTTTGCAGAACCGGAGTCGGGTCGACTCCGGGTTTGATCAGCGGGGCCAGGCAGTAGGTGGCTCCCTGGTAGGTACAGAGGAGAACGGCGTAATCTGAAGTCTGGTCGATTTGGACCTGAAAAGAGTCCCGCCAAAGAAATAAAGAGGGTGGGGCCAGGTCGGAGACTTCAAGGTAAAAATCTTGTATAAAAGCGGAATATTCTGCGATCGCTTTTGGTGTCAGTTTGTGAAAATTAATGATAAAACCCCCCTGTATAGAGTAAAACCTCAATAAAATCAAGGTTTTAGTCTAATTATACCTCTTTCTTTGTGTTAAAGAAAGGGGGGATTTACCATCAACGGTGGCAAAAACAGCTCAACCTTTTGGTTTGAAGACCAGGGCGACAAGGAAGCCGAAAATAATCGCCGCCGTTATCCCGGTGCTGGTTAATTCGAACATGCCGGTCAGGACCCCGATTACACCGTTTTTTTCCGCTTCGGCAATGGCTCCTTTGACTAAAGCGTTACCGAAACTCAAGATTGGCATGGCGGCTCCACCCCCGGCAAAGTCGATCAACCGGTCGTAAAGACCAAGTCCGCCCAGGATGCCGCCGATTACCGTTAACGCCGACAGAATATATCCCATATTCAGTTTGCTATAATCCCAGATCAGCTGGGTCAAGAGGCAGATGAGACCGCCGACCCAGAAAGCATGGATATAAATTTGCCAATTCATGATGGTCTCCGCTCATTTCCCTTCGCATTACGCTCAACACTAGTCAGATTTGCCAATTAACGGGGGAAATATACAGGGAAAGGTTGTAACTTCCCTGTAATGGCGATTTACTTAATTCGTAATCCCGCGGATCGTAAATTGTTACCATAAGATGGTATGATCAAGACGAAGAAAAAAGGAGGTAATGAAAGATGAGACAATGTCCAGACTGCCATGTTGAGATTAAAGGATGGGAGTTGTACTGCCCGCGGTGCAGCAAAGCCGTTTACGGTGTGGAAGAACCCCGTAAGGCTAAGGCCCGAAAGTGGAGATTATTCTAACAATCTCCACTTTCATTTTTTTGGGTGCACCGTCTTTTTTTTTGTGTTGTTGCCCTCTTTTCTGCCTTGCTTTGGCTCCCCATACCCCCCATAACCAGGTAACACCGGACCCTCAGGTTCCCGGGTCTGGGCACCCCGGTCGCCCCCTCTCTTTTCCCCAATCGTTCTCCCGCACCGGTCAAAGTTGCTTTTTGGTTTTTAATCGACCAACCTAAACTTAAAAATACTTCCCGACACACGAGGTTGACGGTCTGTTTTCGGTACGAGAACGGATATACTACAACCGGTTAGGTTGAACACGGGGAGGTAAAAAGCCTTGTCTCCAAACAAGCGGCCAGAAAACAAAAGTCGGCGTTTTAAGGTATTTAAACTACTACGCTGGTTAACCGTTTTGGTTCTGATCGGTGGGTTACTCGGCACGGTCCTGGTCTTATACAACCCCTTCATCAGTGAAGTTGATCTCCGGCAACTCCTTCGTCCCAATCTGCAGGCCTCGGTCCTGTTGGACCGGAACGGTGAGGAGCTCCTCACCCTTAGTCCGTCGCGGGTGGTCTGGACACCCTTGGAAAAAATCCCGTTGTTTCTCCGCCGGGCGGTGGTGGCCGTGGAGGACCGGCGTTTTTATGTGCACCGGGGGGTTGATTTTCCAGGAATCCTCCGGGCCGTTTACTATAATTTACGCCGGGGAGAACGGGCCCAGGGGGGAAGCACCATTACCCAGCAGTTGGTGAAGAACCTGTTGCTCACCAATGTGAAGACCATCCCCCGGAAACTAGTGGAGATTGGGTATGCGGTGAAGCTCGAACAGAATTATTCGAAGGATGAGATCCTGGAGTCGTATTTAAACGGGATCTACTTCGGCCACGGTGTCTATGGGGTGGAAGGAGCTGCCCGCTTCTATTTTGCCAAGCATGTATGGGATCTGTCCACCGCCGAGCAGGCCATGTTGGTTGGTTTGATCCGGGGGCCGGAACTGTACTCGCCTTACCGCCATCCGGAACGGGCGTGGCAGCGGCGTAATCTGATCCTGGAAGTATTATGGGAGCAGGGTTTGCTCACCCGGCGGGAGTATGAACAACTGACCGCCTTGCCGTTGGAGGTGGAGGAGGATCCCAGTTATTTAACCCGGGGCGGTTATTTTGCCGATTATGTGGCGGACTGGTTGGCGCAGCAGTATGGTTGGTCCGCCCAGTATATCCGGGCCGGGGGTTTGAGGATCTACACCACTTTGGATGCTTATATCCAGCGGATCGCGGAAGAGACCATCGCCGCCTTACCCAAGGATGAAAAGGGAGGGCCGGAAGCGGCTTTGGTGGCGCTCGATCCGAAGAACGGCCGGATCCTGGCGATGGTCGGCGGACGGAATTACCGGTTTTCCAAGTATAACCGGGCGGTCCGGGTCCGGCGGCAGATTGGCTCGGCGATTAAGCCGTTGATCTTTGCCGCGGCGGTAGAGAGCGGGTTTACGCCGGATACCCCGGTCGTGGATGAACCGGCGACCTACATCGTGAACGGTAAGCCGTGGACGCCACAGAATGCGGACGAGGAATACCGGGGGGTGGTCCCGCTCCGGGATGCTTTGGCCTGGTCCCTTAATACGGTGGCGGTCCGCCTTGTGGATGAACTGGGTGTGCCGACGGTATTTTCCTTTTTGCAACGTCTGGGGCTGCCTTTGGTGGAAAGTGGACCCCGCAACGACCGGGCTTTAGCCCCCTTGGCGTTGGGCGGTTTGACCGAGGGGGTTAGCCCTTTGGAATTATGCACTGCCTTTACGGCTTTGGCGAACCAGGGTGTCCGTTCCCAGCCGTTCGGGGTCTTGCGGGTGGAAGACGCCCAGGGCCGGGTGCTAAGGCGGGGCAGTATCCGCCAGGAACAGGTGATCCGGCCCGAAACGGCGCAGGCGGTGACGGAGATGATGCAAGGGGTTATTGCCTACGGGACGGGCCAAAGTGCCGATCCGGGACGGCCCGCCGCCGGAAAAACCGGCACCAGTAATGAAAATACCGACGCCTGGTTTATCGGGTACACGCCGGAACTCTTGGCCACCATCTGGGTGGGTAACGACGACCGCCGGCCGCTGCGGATTGACGGTCGAAACATTGGCGGCGGGACCATCGGCGAATATTGGGGGAGTTTTATCCGCCGGGCGCTGGTACGGAATAGTGTTAAGCAATTTTAGCGGGAATTTAAGGAATTAGTAAGGACTTGGGGATTGACGGAAAGTAAAAGTATATTTAAAATAGATTAAACCATACATACAATGACAAGATCATACATATGATGACATGAGTCTGCTAAAGGAGGTAGCCATGGTTTTCCGACGAATGTTAAAGATTACGTCACTGACCTTATTTTTGTTCTTCTTTACTTCGCCGGCGGTTATGGATTTTATCACAGGAAAGCACGAGGCGGGGCTCACCCATGACCCGATGGTCAAGATCGAAAAGTTTATCCGCAGTCATCATCCGGGGATCTCCCAAGAAGACCTGGAGGAGATTACGATTGCGGTTTTGGATGCTAGTGCGCAGTATCAAATTGACTACTACTTGATCCTTTCTTTGATTGCCGCGGAAAGCAGTTTCCGCAAAACAGCGGTCTCCCACAAAGGGGCCCGGGGTCTGACCCAACTGATGCCGTTTAATTGTTACGATTTGGATTGGCGGGACATCAGGGCCAACGTCTTCCGGGGGACGGAGTATCTGCGGCAACAGTTGGAACGGTTTGGCACCATCCCGACCGCCTTGGCCGCTTACAACGCCGGACCAACCCGGATCGCCCGTTCCAAAGAATGGCCGCGGGAGACCCGCCTGTATGTGCAGCGGGTCACCGGGTATTATCAGGATTTAATTGGGTTGGAAAACTAGATGCTGGATGGTAAAACAAAAGCATATATCCGCGTGTCCGTTACCAAACCAAACGGACAAGGAGAAAGAAAAAGACCCCTGTTCCCAAGTGGACAGGGGTCTTTTTATTCGCCTTTGATAATGGTGCCGCCACCGACGACCAGATCCCCGTCGTAGAGGACCAGGGCTTGGCCGGGGGTAATTGCCCTTTGGGGTGACGTGAAATCGCAACGGAGGGTACGGTCATCAACCATCATCACCGTAGCCGGTGCGGGGTCGTGGTTGTAACGGATTTTAGCGGTCACGGTTTGTTTTGTGGTCAGGCGGTCAAAGGGGATGAAGTTTAGTTGGCCGGCGTAGACGGTTTGCTGGTAAACCTCTTCGGCGGTACCGACGACCACTTCATTGCTTTCCGGCCGGATCGCCAGAACATAGAGGGGTTTGCCCACCGCCAAACCCAAACCTTTCCGTTGGCCCACGGTATAGTGGATGATACCCCTGTGCTGTCCGAGGATCCGCCCCTGGCGGTCAACGAAGTTACCTGGCCCGCGAGTGTCCGGCGCATGTTCCTCAATGAAGCGGCCGTAGTCGTGATCGGGGATGAAGCAGATCTCCTGGCTATCGGGCTTGTCCGCCACGTTTAAGCCAATTGTTTTTGCGATCCGGCGCACTTCTTCTTTGGTGTAATCACCCAGCGGCATCAGAGTGTGCGCCAACTGGTCTTGGGTTAAATTATAAAGGGCGTAGGTTTGGTCTTTTTTTGTGGTGGCGGCTTTCTTTAAGAGATAACGCCCGGTTTTTTGGTCAAAGACAATGCGGGCGTAGTGCCCGGTGGCAATATAATCGGCGCCCAGTTGCAAAGCTTTGGTCAGGAGCGATTCCCATTTGACAAAACGGTTGCAGGCGATGCACGGGTTGGGGGTCCGCCCTTGTTGGTATTCGCGGATAAAGTAATCGATGACGTGTTTTTTGAATTCCGGCCGGAAGTTTAGGGTATAGTGGGGGATCCCCAGTTGCTGACAGACCCGGCGGGCGTCATCGACCGCGGTCAGACCGCAACAGCCGCCGCTTTCTTCCGCAGGGGCATTCTCCGGCCATATTTGCATGGTGACGCCGATGACGTCATAACCGGCTTTTTGCAAGAGATAGGCGGTGACCGAACTATCGACACCGCCTGACATTCCGACAACAACTTTAGGTCTGGTCAATTTTTCACTCCATCGTTAGTTTTCTTCCCCGAAGGCGGCATGATCTTCGTCGTGACGGTTGGCCGGCGGGGTCAGACCCTCAATGGTGAGCCCGTTCTTCTGGGCATAATCCCAGAGGGCGGCTTTGAGCGCTTCCTCGGCCAAACAAGAACAGTGCATTTTGACCGGGGGTAATCCGTCCAAGGCATCCGCCACCGCCTTGTTGGTGATTTTCATCGCTTCCTCGATGGTTTTGCCCTTGACCATCTGGGTCAGCATGGCGCTGGTGGCGATGGCCGCCCCGCAACCGAAGGTTTTGAATTTTGCATCACGAATAATATTATCCTCAATTTGCAGATAAATTTTCATTATATCGCCGCACTTCGGGTTGCCAACGGTCCCGACCCCGTCGGCGTTTTCGATCTCCCCTACGTTCTGGGGGTTCATGAAGCACTCCATCACTTTTTGACTGTACATTTTCTCACCTCAAAACTACAAAATATTTATGAATTCTGCCGCACAAAATCTTCGTAAAGGGGGGACATGGACCGGAGCCTTTCGACGAAGGACGGTAATTTTTCGAGGACTTGATCCATCTCCTCCCGGGTGTTATCCTCACCAAGGGTGAACCGGATTGACCCGTGGGCCTGTTCATGGGGGAGGCCAAGGGCCAACAAGACATGGGAAGGATCAAGGGAGCCGGAAGTGCAGGCCGAACCGCTGGAGGCAGCGATGCCGGCCATGTCCAGGAGCAAGAGCAAGGATTCACCCTCGATAAACTCAAAGGAGATATTCACATTGTTTGGGAGCCGCTGTTCACGGTGGCCATTCAAACGGCAATAAGGAATCTGCGTCATGATCCCGTCGATCAAGTAGTCGCGGAGGGCCTTGATTTTTGCGTTTTTCGCCTCCAAATCTTCATAAGCCAGCGCCATGGCCTTGGCCAGTCCGACGATGCCCGGGACATTTTCGGTGCCGGCCCGCCGGTTCCGTTCCTGGCCGCCGCCGTGGAGAAGAGGCGGGAGCTGCAGGCCGCGCCGGATATAAAGGGCGCCGGTCCCTTTTGGACCGTAGAATTTATGCCCGGATAAAGACAAAAGGTCAATATTTTGCGCGCGCACATCGATGGGCAGGTGGCCGATGGCTTGGACCGCGTCGGTATGGAAGACAATGCCGTGTTTTTTGGCGACCGCGCCGATCTCCGCGATCGGCATGATCGTCCCGATTTCGTTGTTGGCATACATAATTGTGATCAGAATGGTCTCGGGGCGGATTGCCGCTTCCACCTGTTCGGCCGTGACCAAACCGTCCGGATCCACTTCCAGGTAGGTGACTTCATAGCCGTGTTTCTCCAGGTACTGACAGGGATGTAGCACGGCGTGGTGTTCAATGTTGGTGGTGATGATGTGGTTGCCTTTTTCCTTGAACGCTTCGGCAATCCCTTTAATTGCCCAGTTGTCGGCTTCGGTACCGCCTGAGGTGAAAAAGATCTCGTTGGGTTGGGCGCCGAGGTGTTCGGCGACAACGGCACGGGCGTCATCAATCGCCTTCCGGTTGCGCTGAGCGATCTTATAGACGCTGGAAGGGTTACCGTAGTGTTCAGTGAAGTAGGGCAGCATTGCCGCCAACACTTCCGGTTTTACCGGGGTCGTGGCCGCATGGTCTAGGTAGATCATTTTGCGCGCTCCTTTCCGCCGTATCGAGGTAAAACAGATATGGGTAATCGTTAAAAAAAGCGTGCTAACATAGGATTTTTTAATCCCTAGTTATTTACTAGGAATACTAAGACCAGAATAACACTCTCTTTTGCCTTTGTCAATGTTTTTTATGGTTAAAAATTGAACTTACCGATGTTGGTCAGCTTAGGTTTTCAACCCGGCAGGCGGTGGGCGGCAGGTCCCGCAGGCCTTTGTAGCGGGGATGGCGGAGCCGCCGGTCGGGGGTAACGGCGAAATACTCTACTTCACAGACCAAACGGGGTTCCAGCCAGTGAAGGTTGGCCAGGGTTGGAGGGGCGGCCAGCGGTGGCTCGGTCCGTCTTAAACCGGCGAAGAGAGAGAGGAGATGGTTGATCTCACTTTGGCTGAAGCCGGTTCCGACCAAACCGTAGGAGCGGAGCTGCTCCCCGGCGTAGAGTCCGACCAGGATGGCGGCGAGACCGGGCCGTCCGTGCGGGTTGGTGGTGTACCCGCAGATCACAAAGTCGTTGTTCTTGACCACCCGGGCTTTTTTCCAGTAAGGACTTCTTTTGCCGGGGAGGTAGGGGCTGTTCTTGTCTTTTCCCACCACACCCTCCAGCCCTAAGGCGGCCGCCCGTGCAAAGAGGGCCGTACCCGCATGGGGGATAGGGGTGCTGATCAGGAAATGAGGGCCGGGGACAACGACGGAGTGGAGCAGTTCTTGCCGGGTGGCCAGCGGCCGGTTCATCACAGATTCGCCCTTGAGGTAGAGGAGATCGAAGGCGACGTAGAGGACGGGATTGGTGCGCCTTGCTTCGCGGATGCCGGCCGCGGAGGTGGTGTGCATACGGCTTTGCAACCGGAAAAAGCTGGGTTTACCGTCGGCGAGGGCGATGATCTCCCCGTCCAGGACCACGTCGTTGGCTTTGACCTGCTGGTGCAGATCGGCCAGTTCGGGGTACTGGCCGGAGATTATCCGTCCGCTCCGGCTTTGCAAACGGGTGGTGTTGGTTAAAAAAGCGAGACAACGGAGGCCGTCCCACTTAAGCTCAAAGTGGTAGTCGGGGTCGTCGAAGGGTGGAGCGCTGACGGCGAGCATGGGCGCGATCGTTAAAGGGAGTGTCATCTTAACCGGTCTGCTTTTTTTTCCTTTTTTTAGTCGACTTCTTCTGTGCTTCCGTCGCTTCCAAGCTGGCGCGGAGGGCTTCCATCAGGTCGACGACTTTGGCCGTCTCCGGGGCGGTTGGGACCGCCACTTCTTCCCCGGCGATCTTGGCTTGGATTACTTCCATCAGTTTGGACCGGTATTCGTTGGTGTATTTCTCCGGGTTGAAGGTGGTGGAGAGGTTGCCGATGAGGCTGTTGGCCATACTGATCTCGTTCGGATGTAGCTTGACCGCTTTGAACTCGGCGGTGAGCAGCTCGGGGGCGCGGATCTCATCGGGGAAAAACATGGTTGCCATGACGATCAGTTTCTCCCACGGACGTAAACAGGCGAGGGCCGCTTTCGACCTGATCATCACCTGCGCAATGGCGATTTTGCCCGTCTCATGCATCGCCTGATTAAGAAGGCTATAGGCTTTTTCCCCGCCGGGGCTGGGCCCCAGATAGTAGCTGCGGTCGAAATAGACGGGATCGATCTCGGCCAAAGCCACGAAATCAAGGATATCGATGGTCTTGGTGTTCTCGCCGGGAAGCATTTCAAAGTCTTCATCCCGCAGGATAACGTACCGTCCCTTTTCGTATTCATACCCCCGAACCAGTTCGTCCGCGCCGACCTCCTTTTGGCAGACCGGGCAGTATTTCCGGTACTGAATTGGTGTTTTACACGGGGCATGCAACTGATTGAACTGAATGTTCTTGCGTTCGGTGGCGGTGTACATCTTGACCGGGATGTTGACCAGTCCGAAACTGATCGCCCCTTTCCAGAGCGTGCGCATGGCAAACCTCCTGTTGAGTACAGTCCAAGCTATGATCTATTATCCCCCCGGCGCTGATTCTGTACTAAATACAGCCATAAAAAAAGCCGGAAAAATCCGGCAAAGTTTGGCCCGCCCGTTCTGGTCGCTCTGTTTTTCGTCCAAAATATACTGCGGATTAGGGCGACAACTCTTTCTTATATACCCGGTAGGTTTTGTAGTGGAGCCCGCCGGCCCGTTCGGCGCCGCGGCGCATCGGGGTGTTGAACTCCGCGATGATGGACCCTTCGCCGTAAGTGAACCCGAGCGCTTTCGCTTTGAGCAAGAGATGGTAGAAGAGGGTTCCCGAAACGCCCTTTTTGCGGTATTCAGGAATGACAAAAAGCAAAAACACGCGGGCCCCGGAGACACGGTGGCGGTTAAATAAAAATTTCGCCCAGCCAATGGGGAAGGAATGGCCGTCGATCTTCGGGAGGACCCGGTGGTGATCGGGGATCGAAGCGGCAAAACCGATGGGTTTTCCTTCCAGGTTCCGGGCGATGGGGATCAGTTCCGGAATGAACAGGTCTTTGAATTGGAAGGCGTAAGCCTGTAAATCCTCCAGGTTGGGCGGGGAAAGGTCGCCCCAGTCTTCAGGCCGGGCGTGTTCCAAGATGGATTTAATCGCGGCCAGTTCAGCCCCGATGTTGTTCCGGTCGAAACTGTTGACCCGGAAACCGTATTTGTTCTGGGCGTAACGAACGACGCGTTCGGTTTTCCGGGCATCAATCCGTTTCAGATCGTAATAATAGGCATAATAGTCAATGTCCTTCGTAAAACCGGCCTTTTCGAAGTAGGTGGCATACGCCGGGGGGTTATAGGCGTTCATCAGGACCGGCGGTGAATCAAAACCCCAAATGAGCAGCCCGCGGAGGTTCTCACCCTTGTTCGGGGAGATGGGCCCCCGCACCAGGAGGATCTCCTGATTGGCCAGCCAGGTACAGGCGTGGTCGAGGATCAGGGTGCCGGACTTTTCGTTGCCCGCCTCGAAGAGGGCAAGATACCCTTCTTTTTTGGCTTTGCCTTCGTTTTCGGTGGCATCAATTCCCACCATCACCCGGCTTAAAGGTCGTCCCACCGAATCGCAGGCCAAAAAGAGGCGGTAGGGACCGCGCGTCAGCAAAGGATTGAACCGGGGGTCCAGTTGTTTTTTCACTTCTTTCAGTAAAGGGGGAACCCAGTTCGGATCATTTTTATAAAGATTCCACGGCAACCACAGGAAATCTCGCATGTCGTTGCTGGTGACGACCGGTTTAATGGAAATGCGATCCATTAAAACCCCTCCAATTAATCACTCTTCGTAGTAAATCCCCGCTAATATTAACCATTATTATATGCTTTTTTTCAGGCCGGATCAAACAATGGTTGCGGGGACCGCCCTCCTTGGCGACGGGTTTTGCTTCTAAAACTGCGGACCCGCTCATAATTTGTAAGGAGGAAAGCCGGGGTGGCGGAATGGTTACCAAAAAAAAGTTCTTCTGGTTAACTATTGTATGGCGCCGGGAGTATTTTTTTGCCATCATCTTTCTTTTTGTCTGTGGCTTTTTCGGCGGCGTGACCCGGCGGTGGGAGACGGTGGATGCCCCGAAGCTTTTGCCATCGGCGATCGCGGGGAAAACGATCATCATCGATGCCGGGCATGGGGGGTTCGATCCGGGAGCGGTCGGCCGCAGCGGTCTGGAGGAGAAGACGGTTACCTTGGACATTGCCAAAAGGTTAAAGCGGTATTTTTCCCGGGTGGGCGTTTATGTGATTATGACGCGGGAGACGGATCTGGATTACAGCGCGATACCGGAAGCGGGCGCTTTAACCAAAAAAAGACGGGATTTACTCTACCGGGTCCGGCTGGCGAATGAAAGCAATGCCGACCTGCTCTTGAGTATTCACGTCAACAGTTTTCCGCAGTCTATCTGGTCGGGGGCCCAGTGTTTTTACGACAGCGCCATGCTGGAGAGCAAGCGGCTGGCCGAGGCCATCCAAGATAGTTTGGTGACCAGACTGGGACCGAACCGGCGGAAAGCCCAAAGTGCCGACTATTTAATCCTAAAGGCGACCAAGATGCCCTCGGTCACGGTGGAGGTGGGGTTTATCTCCAACCCGCGGGAAGAGGAGTTGCTGGCCGATCCGGAGTACCGGGAGAAACTCGCGGAAAGCATTTTTTACGGAACCGCCGCCTATCTTTCCCAGGAAACGGCCCCGGTGGCCCCGGCGGCAACCAAGCGGCACGGAGAGTTCGGAGAGTTTGGTGAAAGGCTGACGGCGAAGGTCTATCCCGAACTGACCTTTCCCACCCTGGAGCCGGGGACGGCCTGTTTGTATTTTGCCTCTCCCAATAATGAAGAACTCAGTTTTATGCCAGAACTCCGCACCCTGCCGGAGTTGGCGGAGAAGAGCAGGTTAACAAAAGCCCGGGTGCTTCTGGCCGAATTAGCGAAGGGCCCGGGGGAAGGAAGTGCCCTTTTGCCCTGTTTGCCGGGGGGCGATTGGGTGCAGGGTTTGCGCTTGGAGGGCACGCGGGCGGTGGTTGATGTCCGTTCGGAACTGGGGACCTTTGTTAACGGGGGCGGTGCTTCCGAGCTTTTGGCCATTTACAGTCTGGTTAACACCTTGGCGGTCAACCTTAATTTAAATGAGGTGACCATTCTGGTCGACGGGGTGAAAAATGCGACACTGGGTGGACACTTTCTGCTGGGTGAGCCTATGAAACCCCGACCGGAATTGGGACCGGTCGGGGCGGAAACAGCAGTGGAAACGGCTTATGAAGTCAGGCGATAAAGACCGCGGCGTACCAGTTTTGCTCCTGGTTTTCGTCTTTTAAAGTTTGAATTGGTAAACCGAATTGCCGGACGGTCCGGAAAACATCAATCCCCACACTGTGAAAGGCGGGACGGGCTTTCTTCGGGTGGACACAGGGCTGCCCTTTAAAACCGGCGCACTCGGCGCAGAGGGCGCAGTCGCTGAGGGAAAGGGCGAAATAGTGGCCGTTGAGGAAGGCTTCCCGTTCGATGGCAAAGGAGACCTCCTGGGCCGTCTTTTTATTGGTGGAATGGATAATCACCCCCCAACTGTATTCGGCAAAGATTTTCCGGTACTCCCATGGTTTGAGCGAGCCCGGCCGTGAGGGGCAAGTATGGCCTTTCCCCCAATCGGCGCAGCCGAACATACACTTGAGGATGGTCCGGGAATCAAAGACGATCTCGTCCAGGGTAAAAAGGACGGCGTGGTCGGCGCCGAGCTGGAGTGCCCGGTCCACGTAGTATTGCTTATCCGGCATGGAACCACTCCTTAAAGAACAAATTTTCCTAGGGTCGATTATATCATAATAATTTGCCGGTAAAGTGGCCAACAATCCGGCCGGGGGCATCCGGCGCGTTGGGGTCAGGCACTGGGCTGGGGATGAACGTGATCGTTTCAGGAGATGATTGGGGTTTTACACATACCCCTGCGGAGGTTTCCTTGGAATCCAAGCTCAATCAAAGTCGGGTGAACAATTAAACAATTAAGCTTGTTTTTTTAGGCATAAAAAAAGAAGGGGCTTAGCCCCTTCTTTTTCTTAGTAATCCATACCACCCATGCCTGGGTTAGGCATCGCTTTTTCTTTTTCCGGAATGTCCGCAATCAAGCATTCGGTGGTCAAGAGCATGCCGGCAATGCTGGCGGCGTTCTGCAGTGCGCTTCTGGTGACCTTGGCCGGGTCGACGATTCCGGCTTGAATCATGTCGACAAACTCGCCGGTCATCGCGTTATAACCTTGGCCTTTGGGCAGGTTAAGCACTTTTTCGGCGATGACGGAACCTTCGGCGCCGGCGTTCATCGCAATCTGTTTCACCGGTTCGGCCAAAGCGCGACGCACGATGGAAATACCGGTCGCGATATCGCCGCTCTCTTTCTTTTGCAGCTCTTCCAGAACCGGCGAGATCTGCAGGAGCGCGACACCGCCACCCGGGACAATTCCTTCCTCAACCGCAGCACGGGTTGCGGAGAGCGCGTCTTCAATCCGGTGCTTCTTCTCTTTCATTTCCGTTTCGGTTGCGGCACCAACCTGGATGACGGCAACCCCACCGGACAGTTTGGCCAACCGTTCTTGGAGTTTCTCCCGGTCGTAGTCGGAAGTGGTCTCTTCGATCTCCAGCTTGATCTGGCTGATCCGGTTCTTAATATCCTGGGAAGAACCTTTACCATCAACGATGGTGGTTTCTTCTTTCGTCACTTTAACCTGGCGTGCTTCGCCGAGCATATCCAGGGTGGCGTTTTCTAAGGTCATGCCGACATCCTCGGAGATAACCTGCCCGCCGGTGACGATGGCGATATCGCTGAGCATTGCTTTCCGCCGGTCACCAAAGCCGGGAGCTTTCACCGCGACCACGTTAAGGGTACCGCGGAGTTTGTTCACGATCAAGGTGGCCAGGGCTTCGCCTTCCACATCCTCGGCGATGATCAACAAGGGTTTGCCTCTCTGGACCACTTTCTCCAGGATGGGGAGGAGATCTTTGACTAAGGTAATCTTCTTGTCAGTGATGAGGATATAAGGCTCTTCCAAGACAGCTTCCATCCGCTCGGAGTCGGTCACCATGTAGGAGGAGATGTAACCGCGGTCAAAGAGCATACCTTCAACCACTTCCAGTTTGGTCTCGATGGTTTTGGACTCTTCCACGGTGATGACGCCGTCTTTGCCGACTTTCTCCATGGCTTCGGCGATTAATTTGCCGATCTCTTCATCGGAAGCGGAGACAGAGGCCACCTGGGTGATGGCTTCTTTCTTGTCCACCGGTTTGCTGATCTTCTTAATTTCCTCTACCACAACCTGAACGGCTTTATCGATGCCGCGTTTCAGCATCATCGGATTGGCACCGGCGGCCACGTTCTTCAAGCCTTCCCGCACCATGGCTTGGGCCAGGAGGGTTGCTGTGGTGGTACCGTCACCGGCGATGTCATTGGTCTTGGTCGCCACTTCTTTGGCCAGTTGGGCACCCATGTTCTCAAAGGGATCTTCCAATTCGATCTCTTTGGCGATGGTGACACCGTCGTTGGTGATCGTCGGGGAACCATATTTACGCTCCAAGACGACGTTCCGGCCTTTGGGGCCAAGCGTGATCTTGACGGCATCAGCTAGTTTATTGACACCACGCTCCAAAGCGTGCCGTGCTTCCTCGGTATAAACCATTTGTTTACCAGCCATTTTCTCACCCTCTTCATTTATATTTTAAGTAAGTGTCGAAAACTTGTTGGGATTTACTCGATGATCGCGAGGACGTCGCCTTCCTTCAGCACCATGTATTCTTCGCCGTCCAGTTTGACTTCGGTCCCGGCGTATTTGGCAAACAGGACTTTGTCGCCGACTTTAACTTCCATGGGGACTTTTTGGCCGTTCTCCAGGGTCTTGCCGGAGCCGACCGCCAAGACCTCACCCATTTGTGGTTTTTCTTTGGCGGTGTCGGGGAGAACGATACCACTCTTGGTCTTCTCCTCGCTCTCTAGGACTTTGATGACGATTCTTTCGCCTAACGGTTTGATCTTCATTTTCTCCCTCCTCAAAGCTTGTTATTAGCACTCGTTAAAGGTGAGTGCTAATCTAGGATTAATTGTATTAACCAACCATGGAAAATGCAAGAAGCCTAGGCGCCCGATTTTAGCAAATAAAAGAGGAATTACGTCAATTAGTCAAAATTAGCATAGAAATACTCCATCAGACGCCTTAAACAACAAGATTTTGCTTAAAACGTTAAAGCGTGTTTATATTTTACGATTACTTCCCCAAAAATATACAGAATTTAAACATTGGCACGCATTATTAAGCATCATATAGCTTTGCTCCAAAGATAAAAACAACGAAGAGGAACCTCACTTTGAGAACGCCCCCAAGAAGAAGAACAAGGTTTCTCGCCTTATTTCTGGGCGTTTTCAATTTGACACGGAATGGGGGAAACCGCTATGATATTTGGTTGATCCAATAAGCGGATCTTTTAAATTAATGAAAGGAGACTTACCATGATGCGCGAGGAAAACATTCAAGCCCTCTTTATTATCATCGATGACCCGGAGAAACTGGAGCAAGTCTTGGAAGTCTTGCTGGAATGCGAAATCCGGGGAGCGACGATTATGGAGACCCAAGGAATGGCGAAAGTACTCTCTTCCCATATTCCCATATTCTTCAGCTTACGGGATCTGGCCAACAAGCAACACCAACATAACAGAACCGTCTTTGCCATCTCCAGACACCCGGAAAAGATCGAACAAGCTATGGAAAAGTTGTCCGCCATGTTCCACAACTTTGAAGAGGCCTGTACCGGAATGATGTTTGTTCTTCCGGTGACCAAAGCGGTTGGTTTGGGACGAAAATTACTGTAAACATTCTTGATGCTTAATTTAGGGGAAGGGTGTTTTGACGATGAATGTCATCTTGTATTTAGGAATAATTTTAATCACCGGTCTTGTTGCTGGAAAAGTAGTTAACCGCCTAAAATTGCCGGCGGTCACCGGTTATCTCCTCATCGGTTTACTGCTCGGCCCGTCGGTTTTTAATTTAATCTCTGAGGAAACGATTACTGTCTTAACGCCAATCAATTCGATTGCTTTAAGCCTTATCGCCTTTTCCATCGGCGGCGCACTATCGCTGTACGAAATAAAGAAATGCGGGAAAAGTGTGATGGTCATTACTATGACGCAAGCAATGGGGGCGTATCTTTTTGTTGCCTTAACCCTGCATTACCTCTTAGGGGTGGAACTTCGTTATGCCCTGATTTTCGGGGCCATCTCCACCGCGACCGCCCCGGCGGCCACCATTATGGTCCTCCGGGAATATAAAGCGAAGGGTCCTTTGACCAACAATTTGTTGGCCGTCGTGGCGTTGGACGATGCCTTTTGCTTGATCGCTTTTGGCATCACCATGGCGTTGGCGAAAATCCTCGCGGGGAAAGTCGGCGGGGGAGTGGCAGCGATGATTGCGGCACCCCTCTGGGAGCTGTTTGGCTCAATTCTTTTAGGAATGGTGTTTGCGGTTCTTCTTTTGCGTTTGGCGCACCGGTTGAAAGAAAAACCGGAAAAAATGGTTCTTGTTCTGGGGCTGGTTTTTCTGCAGGCCGGGCTGGCGGAGCTTCTGCGCCTCTCCGCTCTGCTGGCTGGGATGACCATGGGTTGTGTGGCGGTGAATCTCTTGCCCCACCAAGCGGAAAAGATGTTCCGGTTGGTCAGTGCCGTTGACAATCCCATTTATGTTCTCTTTTTCGTTTTAGCCGGGGCCAATTTACAGTTGGCGCTCTTGACCAAGGTAGGCCTGGTCGGGGTGGCTTATATCGTCAGCCGGATGGCTGGGAAGATCGGTGGCGCTACTCTCGGCGCGCTTATCAGCAAAGCCCCGGCGGTCGTCCGCAAGTATTTGGGGTTGGGCCTGATTCCCCAGGCCGGAGTAGCTATCGGCCTTACCTTGCTGGTGCAACAAGGTTTACCCGAAATTGCGGATTTGGTCACCACCGTGATCCTGGGTTCGGTCGTGGTTTATGAGATCATTGGACCGTTCTTTGCGAAGGTGGCGATTATAAAGGCTGGGGAAGCGGGTGCGGTTCGCAATTAGTTTTGGATTTTAAAAATTACACGAAATTGCGCACCCCAATCATCCTCCTGTTCACAACTGGTGGTCCGCCGCGGCATGGTTGGTTGCCTGATCGGAATTACGGTTTTACCTCTTTACAAACCGATGCTTTTCGGTTATAATAAATGATGCGATGCCGAAGTGGCGGAACTGGCAGACGCGCTGTGTTCAGGGCGCAGTGGGAGCACTCTCGTGTGGGTTCGAATCCCACCTTCGGCACCAAATGAGGATTAACCCCAGCTTGGCTGGGGTTTTTTGTTTTTTAAAGATATTGCTTGTCTCCGGAAATCTTAAAGCAAAACCTTTCCAGAAATAACCGGCGGCAAAAGGGTTTTTGTCCGCTTTCGAGAAATGTTTATTAATAGTAATAGTCTTTTTCGATTATAGTAACAATCTTTAAATAGATTAACAAAGATCGACCCTTAAATTTCTCCAATCGTTTGTGAGCGCGTTTGTGGCCTTGATCGAAAGGTATCAAGGTTAAGTGGAACAATTGCCAATAAGCGGGGAGGAACAGTTAGAGGAGAAGGATAAAGATTAAGGGAAAAAGGAGAAAATAGGAAAGCAGAAAAGAAAAGGATTGCGGATTGGTTTGGCGAAAGGCCGTCTTGGGGACGGTCTTTTTGGTTTCCGGATCGATTTGTTTAAATTTGGGTTTGCCCGGAACAATCTAGGTCAATTGGCGTTTATTTGTGTGAAACCGCTGAAACATAAGTGCCGGTACGGATAGGTAATCAGCGGGGTGGCGACTTGTGAAAGGTCAGGTTATTTTTATTTTGGAGGGAGAAGGGTGCGGAAGAACATAACTTTTACCATGCTCTTCTGGGCGCTGTTGGCGCTGGTGATTTCTCCGGTGCTGTCCGCGGCGGCTCCGGAGTTAAGCTTGGCGGAAGCGTTGGCGCTGGGTCTGGAGGCGAATTTCGGGATTAAAAAGGCGTGGCTTACTTGGGAAAACGCCCGTCTTAATTATGAACGGGGTAAAGCCGCAAGTTTGCTGGCCGGTTCCCGCCACGCCCAGTTGCAACAGGAATTAAATTTGGTACAGGCGGAAGCGAATTACCGGCAGACGAAGGATCAAGCCCTGCTCCAGATTGCCCGGAAGTATCTGGAGATGCTCCAAGCCGGGCAGGAAAGGGACTGGCGTCGGAAACGGCTGGAAAGGGAAGCGCTGACCTTACAACTGATGGAACAACAGGTGGCTCAAGGGTATGAAACCCGTTTGGCCCTGATGAAACAGGAGAATGAGTACCACCAGGCCAGTTTGGAATTGAAAAAGGTGGAGGACAGCTACGATCAGTTACGCCGCGAGTTGGCGCTGGCGATCGGTTGGTCTCCGGATGCGGTCTTCAGTTTGCAACCGGTGGAAACGACGCTTACCTGGGAGTTGACCGAAACCGAGTGTCAACACCGGGCCCGCGAAAACAGCTTGACGCTGCGAGCACGGAAGTTGGAAGTGGAGCTGGCGCAGATTGCTTTGGAACGGGCAAAGCTTGGTCCGGCGCTGGCGGTTGAGATCCAAGAACTAGAGAATAATCTACAGCTTGCTTTGCTTCGCCAGGAGGAAGCCTTGTGGGAACTGGAGAGCTCTGTTCGCCAACTGTATGCGGCTATAAAGCAACTGGCGGTGAATTTGGCGTTGAACCAGGTTCACCTGGCCGCGGTCCGGGCGAATTTCGAAAAGCTCCAAAAACAATATGAAGTGGGACTTTTGAAGGAGGTTGACCGCCTGGCGGCCGAGGCCGAATTACTCCAGGCCGAGTTCCAAATGTACAGTGCGGTGACCAGTTTTCAACTGAAAAAGTGGGAATTCCAACAAATGTTGGGTCTGGACCTGGAGGTGTAAACGGCCATGAAAAAAGTCAAATCCCTTTTTATCATCGGCTTTCTGCTGCTGGTGGTACTTCCGGTCCGGCCCGTCCGGGGACTGGAGGCCGCGGAACCGGGAAGTTTGGAAGCGGCGATCGCCTGGGGGCTGGAGCATAGCCCGTCCCTTTTAAAGCTGCGGGAAGAGGTGGAGCAGCTCCAGCGGGAACTGTCTATTATTGAAGCCGGCCTGCGTTGGCAATTAAGCCTGGACGGCGGACTGGACCTGACCGGGTCGGAAGGAACGGCGGGTTCAGCGCCCGGCCGGACGGGAACGGAACAAGTGCGCGCCGGGATTACCGGCCGTAAAGTCTTCCGGTCCGGACTCGCTCTGGAGCCCGAGTTGACTTTAAAAAAGGAGATCGACACGGCGGCGGAACCGGAGATTGGTTTTACCATCTCCCTCAACCAACGGCTTTATCCCTGGGTGCCCACTACGGAAGAGCAGAGGTACCTGCGGACCCTGAACAGTTTGCAAAAGGCGGAGGCGAATCTGACTTGGCAAGCGACCCGGATGAAGATCGAGTGGTTGGAAGGCTACCTCAATCTGTTGCGGTTGGCGGAGCAACTGGCAATCGCGGAAACCGAGTACAACCTTGCCGCAGATGAACTGCGGTTCACCCGGGAGCGCGCGGGGATCGGGGAAGCCGGACCGGCTCAGCTGCTCGCCGCCGAAATCGCATTGAAGCAGGCGGAATACAAACGGAAACAAACCGCCAACCGGTTTAATGAGGCTGAGCGCCAGTGGCGGCTGGCGCTGGGTTTGCCGGCGGATTACCAAATTGAATTGGCAGAAGACAATCGTTACCTCCAACAGTTGCGGGCGGAGGTCCAAGCGCAACCCGTGACCACGCAAGACCATGGAGCGTATTTAGCCCAGTTGGAAGCCGGCCATTACCAACTGATCGTGCAACGGCTGGACCGCGCCCAACTGGAAAAGGATTGGCTGTGGAAACAAGCGGAGTACCGGCCGCAGGTGAGCAGTGGCGGCACTTACGACCCGTCCGACCAAAGCTGGACCTTTAACCTGAAGCTCAATTACCGGTTGTGGGATGGAGGCATCCGGCGGCTGGAGCGGGAAAAATACGAAGCCCAGTTGGCAGCGGCAGAACGGGAGGAACAGAATTTGCGTGCCCAGTTGGATGCCGAGCTCCGGAGTTTACTAAGCGAGGTCGCCTTGGCGGAGTTGCTGGTCGAGGAGAGGGAACTGGCTTTGGCCAAAGCGCGCTTGGAAACGGAGGCTTACCGGCAGCAACGGGGGGCCGGTTATTTGACAGAAAAGGACTGGACCTTAAAACTGCTGGAAGAGAAGAACGCGGAACTTGGGTATAAAACTGCGGTGGACCAGGTCTTTCTGGGTAAGCTCCGGCTCTTCCATTTGGTCGGGATGTTTTAAGTTAACACAACCGTTCCGCAGAGGGTTTAGATAGAAGGGGGTTTACCGATGAAAAGAAAGAAGCGTTGGTTCCTACCGGTGATATTACTGTTCGTCGTCAGTGTGCTCATCTTTACGGTGCGGGCCCGCCGGGCCAAACCGGCCGGAAGCGGACCGTTCAATCAGGAAATACCGCCTAACGCGGTGATGAAGGTGGAAAAGGGCAATTTCCAGAAGACGATCACGGCCAGCGGGTATTTATCGCCCCAACAGAGCAAGGAGTTGTTTTTCAGTGTAAGCGGGCGTGTGGTCACCGATAACCTCCAGGTTGGACGGCAAGTGAAGAAAGACGAGATTCTAGTGGAGTTGGATTCGACCCGTCAAGAACTGGATTATCTCCAGGCAAAACGGGCGTATGATTTGGCGCTGATTAACGGCTTGGAACGGGAGATCAAAGAGGCCGAGTTAAATCTGAGGCTGGCCGAGAAGAACTTGACCGCCACAAAGTTACGGGCGCCCTTTGACGGAATCATCACCCGCGATCTGGTCGATGTTGGTGATTATGTGGGGATTAATGAACAGAATGCGGTGGGGACGATCATCGCGGATGGGCCTTATGAAATTGAAGTTAAGATCAGTGAGAACGAAAGTCCCTTGGTGGCGGTTGGGCAAAAGGCCGTCATCAAAGTGGAGGCGATCCCGGAACGACAGTTTGAAGGCCGGGTTAAAGAGATTGCCCTGCAGGCGGTGAACGAGAGCGGCGTGGTCTATTTGCCGGTGAAGATTGTTTTGGTGGAGGAATCACCCCTGCTGAAACCGGAGTTTTCCGCCGATGTTGAGATTATTGTTGAAGAACTCAACGACCAGGTCGTGGTGCCAATTACCGCGCTTGTCAACGACCGCGGTATGGAACAGGTGATTAAGGTGGTGGATAACCGACCGGTACCGACGCCGGTGAAGACTGGACCGAGCAACGGTTTTATGGTGGTGATTGAAGACGGGCTCGCCCCCGGGGATGAGATCCTGATCAATACCTATCAGTTTTCCGGGACCAACTCCGGTGTGGGCGCGGCGCAACCGCCCATGCGCACGGGAATCCGGATCGGCAGGTGAGAACATGTTAATTCAAGTGGTTAATTTACAGAAAACATACCGGATGGGCCCGGTCCAGGTGCACGCCTTAAAAGGCGTCTCTTTTCAGATCGAGGCCGGAGAATTTGTTGCGATCATCGGGCCGTCGGGCTCCGGAAAATCCACACTTATGCATATCTTGGGCTGTCTCGACCAGCCGAGTGCCGGCCGTTATTTGCTGGAGGGGCAGGATGTGAGTACGGTCTTCGATGATCAGCTGGCGGAGATCCGGAATAAAAAGATTGGCTTTGTTTTCCAACAGTTTAATCTTTTACCGAAGGCCACCATTTTGCAGAATGTCTGTGTGCCCTTGATCTACGGTGGTATCCGGGGGCGCCGCCGCCAGTTGAAGCTGGCGGAACAGGCCTTGCAGCAGGTGGGGCTTGGCGACCGCTTACACCACCGGCCCAATGAGATCTCGGGTGGACAAAAACAGCGGGTGGCCATCGCCCGCGCCTTGATCAACAACCCGTCCTTGATCTTGGCCGATGAACCCACAGGGAACCTGGACACAAAAACCGGACGGGAGATTATGAACATCTTCCGCCAACTCAACAAGGAAGGACACACCATCATTATGGTCACCCACGACCAGGAGATTGCCGGGCAGGCCCGCCGGGTGATTCAGATCCGCGACGGTCTGGTGCAGAAAGACGAGGTGATCGCGTGATTTGGGAGATTTTACGGATGGCTGTGGACAGCTTGACCGTGAATAAACTCCGTTCTTTCCTTTCAATGTTGGGGATCATTATCGGGGTTGGTGCGGTGATAGCTATCGTCTCGGTGGGTTCCGGGGCGCGCATGCAAGTGACGAATGAAATATCGCAATTGGGCTCTAATCTGATCACGATCAGTCCGGGGATCCGACGGGGGCGTGGCGGCCGGATCAGCATTACTGCCGCCGATGTCTTCACCATGGAACTAGCGGAGCAGCTCCAGCAGAACTGCCCTTCGGTGGAGCGGATCATGCCGAATGTGCAAACTTCCGGATTGTTGATTGCCGGGGGTAACAATTACCAGACGCAAGTGATCGGGGTTACCCCCATTTATCAGCAGATCTACAATTTCTATCCAGCCCGGGGCCAGTTTATTACAGACGAACATGAAGTCAACGCCACCAATGTGATGGTGCTGGGCTCCGGTTTGGCCAAAGAGCTTTTTCCGGATACGGATCCTTTAGGACAAACCGTAAAACTGTTCGTCCGCAACCGGCACCTCCTTTTTGTCGTGGTCGGCGTGATGGAGGAGAAGGGGACCGGGGCGTGGGGGAACATCGAAAACCAGGCCTTTATCCCCGCGTCGGTCCTGATGAAGAAGATCAACAACCGTAAATACGTAAGCGGCTACACCGCCCAGGCGGTTTCGGCCGCGGCGGCGAAAGCGGCGGTGGGTGAGATTGAATATTTCCTCACCCGTTACCTGGGTGATCCGGAAAAGTTCCGGGTGTTCAGTCAGGAACAACTCCTGGAGACCATTAGCCAGGTTACGGGGACCTTAAGTCTAATGCTGGGCGGGATTGCCGGGATCTCTCTGTTGGTTGGCGGAATTGGGATCATGAATATTATGCTTGTTTCGGTGACCGAACGGACCCGGGAGATTGGAATCCGGAAAGCCCTGGGGGCGAAAAGGCGCCATATTTTGGCCCAATTCATCATTGAGGCGTTGGCGATGAGCGGGTTCGGCGGTCTGCTCGGTATTGGCCTTGGCTGGTTGGGGGCGGCCGGGGTGGCCAAGCTCGGCGGCTGGCCGCTGGTGGTCACCCACTCTTCGGTTTTGGTGGCCTTCTCCTTTTCCCTGCTGGTTGGTTTGTTCTTCGGGATCTATCCGGCCCGGAAGGCTTCAAGGTTGGATCCGGTTATTGCCTTGAGTTACGAATGATTCTGCCTAAGGGATTCTTCTTTGTACGTTCAATTCAACACCGGTTGCTAACCGGTGTTTTTTCTGTGCTTGGCGGAAGGAGCAGGCCCGGCCGTAAGGAGAGCACCAAAGATGAGAAGCAGAGCTTATGGCTGCTGCTGTCGCGCCGGAGATTTCCTTGACATTTCCAAAGCCTTGCATTTTAATTAAAGAAAGAAAAAGAAAAAATAAGTACAAAAAAAGACGAGGGATGAAGATGTTTGCAGCAGCCAGACAAGAACGGATTAAGGAATTACTCCTCAAACATAAACAGTTTGATGTTGCCAGTTTGGCGGCGATGCTGGGCGTAACGGAGGTCACGATCAGAAGGGACCTCGATAAGCTGGAAAAGGAAGGATTTATCATTAAAACCCACGGCGGCGCAATTTTAAAGGAGGATTTGCCGCAACCGAACCTGGCGGAGCGGGTTCCTCCGGAAGTGATTGAGCTTGGCACCGCGGCCGCCTTGTTAGTTAATAATAACGAAGCGATTTTTCTGGGCGGTGGTCTGACCTGTCAGCAAGTGGCCGCTAACCTTCAAACCAAGCAACGGTTAACTGTAATGACGAACGATCTCCAAGTTGCCCTGGAGTTAAATAATGCTCTGGGCGTCTTTTGTTCAGTGACGGGCGGAAACAGGCTGCAGGGTTCAGGGATCCTGGTGGGTGATCTGGCTTTAAGAGCGATTGAGGAGGTTCACTTCCACAAGGCGATTCTTTCGGTCTCCGGGATTAGCTTTACCAGCGGATATACGGCGAATACGGTGGAAGAAGCAACTTTTTACCGCCAGCTTTTGACGCGGTGCGAGGAACTGATTATTGTTGCCGATTACCGGAAGTTTGATAAAACCGGGTTTTCGCGGATTGCCGACTTGAAGGCGGCCCAAAAGGTCGTGACCAATAAAGAAGTCGGTGATGATTACAAGGAATATTATTTTCGGAATAATATTAAGCTATATACCCCTTATGAAGTGGAGGAGATTATTGAGCCGGATCAAACTGATCAACAACAGGGCGGTGACGGTGATGACGCAGGGCAAATATCTTCTTGAGATGCGTGAGATCTCCAAGTCCTTTTATCATAATTCGGTGCTTGACCGGATTAATCTCCGGGTGAAGTCCGGTGAGATCCATGGCTTACTCGGTAAAAACGGGGCGGGCAAAACAACCTTGGCGAACATCCTCTATGGAGCTGTTGCGAAGGATTCCGGTGAAATCCTGCTCAATGGCCGGCCGGTTGAGGTGAATACGGTCGGCAAGGCCAGAAGCCTTGGTATCATCAAGATACATCAGGAGTTGAATATCTTTCCCAAACTGACGGTGGCGGAAAACATCTTCGTCAATGCTTATCACGGACGAAGGCTGGTGCGCTGCGGGTTAATTCACCGGGAAGCGGCGATTGAGGAAGCGCTTAAGCTTTTTGCGCAGCTCCATTTTCCCCTTGATCCGCGGGAAAAGGTGGAAAACTTGGGGGTCGCGCAGCAACAGATGGTTGCGATCGCCCGGGCGCTAGCGGCAAACCCCAAAATTCTTATCCTGGACGAACCGACGGCCGCCCTCAGCGAACAGGAGACCGAATACTTTTTACGCATGTTGAAAAAGATTCAACAAACCGGCGTGACCATGCTTTTCATCTCCCACCGCCTCCGGGAGTTAAAACTCATTGCGGACCGGGTGACGGTCATCCGCGACGGCCGGGATGTGGCGACCATTCCCACCCACGCCTTGGAGGAAGAGCGGGTGATCAAACTGATGGTCGGCCTGGAGACAAAGAACCGTTATCCGAACTTGGCTTTGCCGGCGAAAAAAGAACTGTTGCGCCTCGAAAGGTTATCGGTGGGTAATATTCTCCGCGCGATCAGCTTTACCTTGCACGAAAGTGAAATCCTGGGTATCGCCGGGTTGGCCGGTTCCGGGCGTACCACCTTGATGAAGACCTTGTTCGGTTTATTGAAACCAACTAGTGGCCGGATTTTGCTCAGGGGGCGGGAAATCCGGCCCAAAACGGTCCGGCAAGCCATTAAACTCGGCTTTGCTTATGTCATGGAGGACCGGTTGGCCGATGGGCTCTTTAACAACCGTTCCGTGATGGAGAACATTTCCTCGACCAATCTCGAACGGATTACGAAAGGAAAATTGATCGACGGCGAGTTGGAAAAGAAGATTGCCTGGGGCTTAATCCGGCGGTTACACATTAATGTCCGGGCTTTGGAACAAAAAATTCAGACCCTGAGCGGGGGTAATCAACAGAAATGCATTCTGGCCAAATGGTTGTTCGGCGACGGCTTGGTTTATCTGCTTGATGAACCGACCGCCGGACTTGATATGGCCTCGAAGGTGGATATCTATAATATCTTAAATAGTCTTATTTGCCGGGGGGCAGGAGTGATTATGATCTCTTCCGATCTGTCGGAGTTAATTGGCATGTGCCACCGGATTTTGGTGATGCATAACGGGGCGATTACCGGTGAATTAAGGGGTGACGAAGCGACGGAAGAAAAGATTATTAAACTGGCCTCGCGGTAAGCAAGCGTCCGGAAATAGATGTCCGTTGTCTTGAGAACCGTTTACGTTGTTAAACGGTTTTTTGTTATAAAAGATCATACAAAATAATAAAAAATAATAAAAAATAATAAACCACAAAGAAGGATTTAGTAAAAACAGGACGAATAAATAATAGACAAAAAGTAACCAATGGTTTGTTGAGGCGATGTACGCAGGATAAGGACCAAAACAAGAGAGGGAGGATAAATGGGAAAAAAAGTATTACTGTCGATCTGGGATATTACCAAGATCTTTCCCGGGGTGAAAGCCCTTGATCAGGTCAGTTTGGATGTGGCCCAAGGTGAAGTGCATGCGTTGGTAGGCGAGAACGGCGCCGGGAAATCGACGCTCGTCAATATCATTTCCGGGGTGCATAAACCCGATGGGGGACAGATGTTTTTTGATGGTCAACCCTATGCGCCGGCCAACCCGCGCGAAGCCCAGGAAAGCGGGATCGGCTTAGTCCATCAGGAAACGGCGCTCTGTCCCCATCTTTCGGTTGCCGAAAATGTCTTTCTGGGCCGGATGCCCCACAAGGCCGGCGGTTTGGTTGATTTTAAAAAGGCGTGGGCCGAAACCAATAAGTTACTGCAGAATTTTTCCACCGAGTTAAATCCAAAAGCCAAAGTCGAGGAGCTTAGCGTGGCCAACCAACAACTGGTGGAGATCATTAAAGCCCTCTCCCTTGATTGCCGGTTATTGATTTTAGATGAACCCACTTCGTCCTTGACCGATGCCGAAACGGAGAACCTCTTCCGGATTATTGGCGAACTCAAAAAGCGCGGCATTAGTATTCTCTACATCAGTCACCGGTTGAAAGAGGTTTTCCGGATTTGTGAGCGGATTACGATCCTGCGGGACGGGGTTTTGGTTAAGACTTTAAACACCAGCGAGACCAATGAGGAAGAGGTCATCTGTCAGATGGTGGGGCGGAATATTGATCATTTATACCCGGCGAAAAAAGGGGGAAACGGAGAAGAAATTCTGCGGGTCGAAAATTTATCCGGCCAGCACTTCCGGGACATCTCTTTTTCGCTGAAAAAAGGGGAAATTCTGGGTTTTGCCGGTTTGGTCGGTGCGGGCCGCTCGGAGGTGGCACGGGCGGTTTGCGGGATTGACCCGTTGGTCAGCGGGGAAATTTATCTCAACGGGCAAAAGGTTCGGTTTAATTCTTATTACGATGCCATCCGCGCGCGCGTTGCTTATCTGACGGAGGACCGCAAAAACGAAGGTTTGTTCTTGAAAATGTCGGTCAAGGACAACCTGGTGGTGACCTCGTTGCGGGAGATTACCCACCGGCATCTGGTGCACCAGGAAAAAGAACGCTCCTTGGCAGCCCACTATGTTGAAAAACTTCGGATTAAAACAGCGGATCTGTTGCAAAAAATGGTGAATTTAAGCGGGGGAAACCAACAGAAAGTCGTTGTGGGCAAATGGTTGGCGATTGATCCGGTTGTTCTGTTTATGGATGAGCCGACCCGGGGAATTGATGTGGGCGCCAAAACTGAACTCCATTTCTTAATGCGAGAATTATGTAACCGCGGGATTGGGATCGTGTTGATCTCTTCGGAATTGCCGGAGATTATTGGCATGTGCGACCGGGTAATTGTGATGAATGAAGGCTGTAAAGCTGGTGAACTAGCAGGAGAAGAGATTACGGAGCAAAACATCATGCGCTTGGCGGCAATGCAAAGTAATCAGATTGCTTGAGAAAGAAGGAGGTTTAACGATGAATCAAGCTTTGGAAAGACCGACTGTGCAAACCATGGGCCCAAACAAGCAAAAGGGCTTACTGGCGAGGGCGTTTGCGATTCGGGAATTTTCGTTGTTGATCATCATTATTGCCTGTGTTATTATTTTAAGTTTCTTAACCCCGCATTTTCTGACCGTGTCTAATCTGAGCACGACGGCGATTGGTTTGGCGGCGGATGGAATTATCGCGGTGGGCATGACCGTGGCTTTGGTGTTAGGTGGTTTTGATCTGTCGGTCGGTTCCGTGATGGCTTTAAGCGGGGTCGTTGCGGGATCCCTTTACCTGGCGGGGGTTAATATTTGGTTAGCTGCGGGGATCGCCCTGCTTATGGGGATGATCTGCGGTCTGATTAACGGCTATTTTATCGGCCGGGTGGGCCTAAACCCGTTCATCACAACTTTAGGAATGATGAGTATTGCCCGGGGCGCTTCTTATGTGCTGACGAAGGGGTCGCCGCTCTCGTTGGCCGGGATGAGTAAAGGCTTTAAGTTTCTTGGTGGCGGCCATATTTTTGGGTTTCCCGTAATGGTCCTGATCTATTTATTGATTGTGGTGATCATGGATTTTATCATGCGCCGGTCGGTTGTTATGCGGCAGGTCTTCTATGTTGGGAGTAACGAAAAAGCCGCAGTCCTTTCCGGAATTAATGTTTCCAAGGTGAAAATGGGCGTTTTTTTCCTGACCGGAACTTTGGCTGCGGTCAGTGGGATTCTTACCCTTTCCCGCTTTACGGTGGCAACGCCGAATGCGGGGATGTCGGCGGAGATGCGGGCGATTGCCGCATGTGTAATCGGTGGGGCCAGCCTGAGCGGTGGTGAAGGGACGATCCTGGGTTCAGTGTTGGGTGTGATCCTCCTGGCTTTGGTTAACAACGCTTTGATCCTCTTGAATGTCTCGGTTTACTGGCAGGATTTGATTACCGGGATCATCTTAATTAGCGCCGTGTTGATTGACTTCCTGAGCCATCGTTCTAGTTTTTTAGGGAAATAGGCGCTACCGTAATACGTCTTGACGCTGATTAATAACTAAAGGAGGTGGGACCGGGGTTTTGGGAAGCAAGGACGGCGAAAAGGTTTAAAACTATCTTGTTTTAGAAGAATAGGCGGGGAAAAGAAGAAAAGGAGGTTTGTGTTCTCATGAAACGTTCTTTTTGGTTGGCGGCGGTGGTCTTAGCCCTGGTGCTTTCGGTGGTCGTGTTGGCGGCCAGTCCTTTTGTGGGTAGTGCCAAAGAAGAGTATTATATGGTCACCTTTGCTTCCGGGATTGAGTACTGGAAAGGCTGCTTTGCCGGAATGGAAGCGGCCGCAAAGCAATTAGGGGTAAAAGCGATCTACACCGGGGCACCGTTGTCCGATGTGAACCAACAGGTGACGGTTTTGGAACAAGTGATCGCGAAACGGCCGGCGGGGATTGCGGTAACTTGTAGTAACCCCGATGGTTTGCGGGCCACGATCGACCGGGCGATCGAAGCGGGCATTCCCGTAGTTACCTTTGATGCCGACTCGCCCTTAAGCAAACGCTATTGCTATTTGGGAACCGGTAACTATAATGCCGGGGCGATGGCCGCTCGTTATTTGGCCACGCTGATCGGGGGAAAAGGAGAGGTTGCCGTCTCCACCGTAACCGGCCAATTAAATCACGAAGAACGGAAAAATGGTTTTATTGAGACCTTGGCCCGCGAGTATCCCAATGTGAAAGTGGTTAGTGTTGGTAATGACAATAATGACCAGACGAGAGCGGCCATCCTGGTCTCCGGTTTCCTGCAGGCGTATCCGAATTTGAAGGGTGTTTTCTGCACCGATGCCCTGGGTGGCGTTGGTGCGGCCACGGCCGTCCGGGAAGCGAATAAAGTCGGTCAGGTCCGGATTGTCAGTTTCGATACGGATAAAGGAACCCTTGACCTAATTAAGGAAGGGGTCATTGACGCGTCAATCGCGCAGGGCACCTGGAATATGGGTTACTGGTCGATGATGATGCTCTATACTGTGAAGCATAATTTGGTGAAACCGGTTGATGGTTGGCAGGACAAAGGGATCAACCCACTACCGGCCGTTGTTGATACCGGAACAAACGTGGTCACAAAGAGGAACGTTGATGCCTTTTATATGGACTAAAGACCATATCCGCATGGAGGGGAAGGGGTTATCCGGAGGCCGGATAACCCCTTCTTCTGTGGTAAATAATGAAACCGGCAGGAGTTTAGGGAAGATTTATGGAATATACCATGATGGATTATAATGGTGAGATGAGTAGATGCCGGAGAGGTGAGGAAGATGCATGTGCTGCAGGCGATCAAAGAACGCAGGAGCATTCGTCAGTACCAGAATCGCCCAGT
Source organism: Bacillota bacterium (assembly GCA_012727425.1). Taxonomy (GTDB): domain Bacteria; phylum Bacillota; class UBA4882; order UBA10575; family UBA10575; genus Capillibacterium. The sequence continues at coordinate 36,006 of JAAYHQ010000003.1, read as the reverse complement.
GGAAGAAGCGACCTTGCAACAGATCCTGGAAGCCGCCCGGCTTGCCCCTTCCGCCCGTAACCGGCAGGAGTGGCGTTTTGTGGTGGTGAAAGACGCTGAACAGATCCGGCGGATTGCCGAAGCGGCTGAACAACCTTTCATCGGGACCGCGCCCGTGGTCATCGCCGGGGTGGCCCTCAATCCCGAACGGGTCATGCGGTGCGGGGTGCCCACTTATGCGGTGGACTTGGCGATTGCGATGACCAATATTACGTTGGCGGCGACCGCCTTTGGATTGGGTACTTGTTGGATTGGCGCTTTTGACCAGGAGGCAGTGAAAAGGATCTTGCGGATCCCCACAGACTGTAAGGTTGTGGAGTTGATGCCCCTTGGTTATCCGGCGGAATGTCCGGAGGCCAGGCCCCGGAAACCCTTATCGGAAATTGTTTCTTACGATTATTTTTAGCCGGTTGACGCTTTTATTTTTTTTTGTTTTATAATATAAAAATAAAACGCTCAGTGTGAAACGGGAGAAGGACGGGGAAACAATTGGAGTATCTTAGTCTGTATCGTAAATGGCGACCGCTTAGTTTTACGGAAGGATTCGTCGGGCAGGAGCATGTGGTCCGGACTTTGCGCAATGCCCTGCTCTACAATAAGGTGGCCCACGCCTATCTGTTCACCGGTCCCCGCGGGACTGGAAAAACATCGGCCGCAAAGATCCTGGCGAAGGCGGTAAATTGTACGGGACGGGGCGAACGTCCCGATCCCTGCAACCAGTGTCCAAGCTGCCAACGGATCAACGACGGGGTTTCCCTGGATGTTTTGGAGATCGACGGTGCTTCCAACCGCGGCATAGACGAAGTCCGGGATTTAAGGGAGAAAGTAAAGTTCGCGCCGGTGGAAGGGAAATACAAGGTCTACATCATCGATGAGGTACATATGCTAACGACCGAAGCCTTCAACGCGCTTTTGAAGACGTTGGAGGAGCCGCCGCCGCATGTGATCTTTATTTTTGCGACGACTGAGAGCCATAAAGTCCCGGCTACCATCCTTTCCCGTTGCCAAAAGTTTGATTTTAAGCGGCTGACGAGCCAGGAGATCAGCGCGCATCTGGCCCGGGTGGTGGCGGCTGAAGGGCTAACCGCCGAGGAGGAAGCGCTCCGCTTGATTGGCCGGGAGACCGACGGGGGCATGCGTGACGCTATCAGCCTGTTGGAACAAAGCCTGGCTTACGCCGAAGGGAAGTTAACCGTTGCCGATGTCCGGGCGGTTCTGGGTTTGGTGGAGAACGAAACCTTGCTGGCTTTGGGTGAAGCGGCGGCGGCCTCCGATCCGGTGGCTGGTTTTCGTTTGTTCCAAAAGGCCAGTGCCGAAGGGAAGGATCTCTCCCTCTTTGCCCGGCAGATTGCCGGTTTCTTCCGGGATCTCCTCCTCCTGCTCTGGACGGAGACCGTGGACGAAGTACACTTGAGCCCGGAGGAAAAAAAGGCCGCGCGGGCCATCGCTGAAAAGTTGGGGGTGGCCAAACTAAAGCGGGGAGTCACCCTTTTTCTCGAGGCTGGTACGGCGGCCCGCCGAGGGTCGGAGGGCAGTCTCCCGTTGGAGATGGCTTTTTTGCAGCTGTTAACGGAAGAGGAAGCCGCCAAGGCGGCTGTTCCTGACCAGTTGGTTGAGAAGGTTGCAGCGTTGGAACGAAGACTGGCACAGTTGGAGGCGGTGCTTGAAAACCGGTCTCCCGCACCGTGGGAACCGGCGGCTAAGGCGGCACCTGCGGCTGTGGGAACAAAGGTGCCGGCGGCGCCCGGCCGGGCGCCGGAGGGGTGGCAACCCTTTACCCTTGACCGCTGGGAAGAGGTTTTAGAAGGGGTCAAGCGGCGCAAAAGGACGGTTGAAGCCTTGCTCCGGGAGGGGACCCCCGTCGGACGGTGTGGGAACCAACTGGTGATCCGCTTCACCCTTAAATTTCACTGGGAGAAAATAAGGGAAGTGGAGTACACCCGTCTGGTGACGGAGGTGTTACAGGAGGTCACTGGCGAAAAACTGGTCCCCCAATTTATTCTGGGGGAAGCAGGAAATGACCATGCGGAGGAGAATACTTCAGATTTACTCCGTAAAACTCTGGAACTTTTCGGTGGGGAAGTGACCGAAATCAAAGAGGAGGACCGATAATGGCTAAAATGCAACAGGCTTTAAAGCAGATCCAGAAGATGCAGGCGGAAATGGAACGGGTCCAGGAGGAACTGGCCGTAAAAACCGTCACGAAGACCGTGGGCGGGGGCGTGGTCGCGGTTGAGATCAGTGGCGCCTTGGAGGTCAAGAAAGTGACGATCGAACCGGAAGCGTTGGAGGATAAAGAGATGCTTGAAGATCTGCTGGTCGCGGCGGTGAACGAAGCAATCAAAGAGGCGCAGGAACTGTCCGCTGCGGAAATGGCCAAAGTGACCGGTAATTTGAAGATCCCGGGTTTGCCCGGAGGACTTTTTTAACGGTTAGAAACCGATGAACCACTATCCAAAACCGATGAACCGGCTCATTAAAGAGTTGGCCAAATTACCGGGGATTGGGCCCAAGACCGCCCAGCGCCTGGCCTTTCACTTGTTTACGCTGCCCCGGGATGAGGTGGTCGGGCTGGCGACGGCGATGATTGAAGCCAAAGAGAACCTGCAGTATTGTGAAGTCTGCGGCCATCTAACCGACGAGTCGCCTTGCCAGATCTGTCAAGACCCCTCCCGCGATCGTCACCTGCTTTGTGTGGTTGAGGCACCGAAGGATGTGATCGCCCTCGAAAAAAGCCGGGAATTCAAAGGACTTTATCATGTGCTCCACGGCGTGCTCTCGCCTTTGGAGGGTGTCGGTCCGGAAGAACTGACCATCACCCAACTGCTGCAGCGACTGCAGACGGGCGAGATTAACGAGGTGATCCTCGCCTGCGACCCGGATATGGAAGGAGAGGCCACCGCTTTATATCTGGCTAAGATCATTAAGCCGCTGCGGATCAAGGTCACCCGTTTAGCGCGGGGGCTGCCGATCGGGGGCGACCTGGAATATATCGATGAAGTGACTCTGGGGAAAGCCATTGAGGGTCGTCAAGAACTCTGAAAAGGCTAACCGTGTACAACTTCCTACCGGTCGCACCAGCGCCAGTAGGAGTTTTTCTTACCTTTAACCATTGCCCGTCCGGGCCGGTGGAAGGAGGAGTTGAAAATGGCGAATGCCAGCGGAAAGAAAGGGTTATGGGGGATTGAGCAGTTAACCGTCCGCAGCTTGATCCTGGGCGCGGTCGGTTCGGCGGTTATTACGGCCAGCTCGATGTATATTGCGCTGCGGATGGGGGCTTTACCGTGGCCCACCATTTTTGTGGCGGTACTTTCGATGACCGTGTTGAAGTTACTGGGCAACACCGACTTAAGGGAGATCAGTATTGCCCAGACGGCCATGTCGGCCGGGGCGATGGTGGCCGGTGGCATGGCCTTTACCCTGCCTGGACTCTGGATCGCCGGCGTCTGGTCGGGACCGCAGGTGTTTGCCGACCACTGGTGGGAAGTGCTGGCGATCGCGCTGGCCGGAACGGTCTTTGGGGCCCTAATGACTTGGTGGTTACGGCCCAAATATATTGAGCAAAGCGCCTTGCCGTATCCCATTGGGAAGGCGGCGGCGCAGACGTTGATCACCGGCGACCAGGGCGGAAGGAAGGCACAGTTGTTATTTGGCGCTATGGGCTTTTCCGCCGTCTTTACCTATCTCCGTGACAGCTTGGGTTTGTTCCCGGGGGCCTTGTCGGTGCGTTGGTTTACGGCCCGGCGTGTGGACGTGGGGGTCATGTTGTCCCCAATGGCCCTGGGGATCGGGTATCTGATTGGCCCCTTGGCGACAGGGGTTTGGTTCCTGGGGGCGGTCCTAGCTTATCTGTTGATCGTTCCGGTTGGGCCGGCGGTTGGCCTTTTGGCTTCGACCGAGGCGGCGGTAGCCTTCAAAGATACCCTGGGATTGGGCCTCATGGTCGGGACGGGGGTGGGGATTGTGATCGCCTTTGTCCTCAATTTATGGAAAAAAGGAAGAGCTGGACGGAACGGGGTTGAAGCGGAGAAGAGCGGGGCTCCGAAGAAAAGGGGTATTAGCAGCCGGACGCTGCAGAGCGGCGGGGTGTTGCTTGCCTATCTTTTCAGCCTGGTGGCGGGTTTACCGCCGTTGGCCGCCGTTTTACTCGTGGGGGGCGTTTTCGTGGCGACGGCGATGGCGGCGACGATCACCGGTGAAACCGGGATTAACCCTATGGAGATCTTTGGCATCATTATTCTTTTAGCCATTCGTGCCCTGGTTCCGGTGACCACGACCGCCGCGTTTTTCATTGCCGCTTGTGTGGCGATTGCCTGCGGGTATGCCGGCGATATCCTTAACGACTACAAGTCCGGCCATATCTTGAAGGCCAACCCGCAGGCCCAGTTCGTCTCCGAATTGATCGGCGGGCTGGTGGGGACGGTCGTGGCCACCGTGGCCATGATCGCTTTGATCACCCGTTACGGAGGAGTCGGGACCGAGTATCTACCGGCCCCACAGGCCAAAGCCGTCACCCAAATGGTCCACGGCCTTGGTGACCCGGTGGTCTTCGGGAGTGCGGTGGCTGTGGGTGCCCTTTTGTACCTGACGAAGGTGCCCGCGATGACACTGGGGATCGGGATGTACTTGCCTTTTGCTCTGTCGGGCACCGTTTTTCTCGGCGGGTTGACCCGGCTGGTTTACCAACGGCGCAAACCCAGTGCGGCCAACGATGGTGATGTGGTGGCTTCCGGCCTTTTCGGCGGCGAAGGCATCGTGGGCGTGACCATCGCCATTATCAGTATGTTGACCGGAGCATAGCGAGGAGGGGGACGGCCAATGGGCATGGTGATTGGAATCGACGTTGGAGGGAGTACGACCAAGATTGTTGGGTTGCATGATAATAAACTTTACAGTCCTTTATTGGTGAAAGCGAACGACCCGGTCGCTTCAATTTACGGCGCTTTTGGGAAGTTCATTAGCGCCAACGGGTTAACTTTGGATGATATTAAACACGTCATGATTACCGGGGTTGGTTCTTCCTATATTGACCAACCGCTCTATGGAATCCCCACCACGAAGGTGGATGAGTTTCGGGCGATCGGCAAAGGCGGGCTGTTTTTGAGTACGCTATCACGGGCGATTGTGGTCAGTATGGGGACCGGTACCGCCTATGTCATGGCCGATGAACAGGGGGAGGTCCATATTGGCGGGACCGGGGTTGGCGGGGGGACACTCCTGGGCCTTTCCAATAAAATGCTGAATGTGCGGCGTTTTGACGATTTGATCGCCATGGCGGAGGGTGGGGAACTGGCGCATGTCGATCTGAACATCGGCGATATCACCCAGGACCAGATCGTCGGTTTACCGCCGGAGACCACGGCTTCCAACTTTGGAAAGATTAGTGACCTGGCGACGAAGGCCGACATCGCGCTGGGCATTATTAACCTGGTCTTCCAGACGATCGGGATGTTGGCGGTCTTTGCCACCCGGATCTACAAGACGCCGGACGTGGTCTTAACCGGGAATTTAACCAATGTCCCCCAGTCGCGGGTGATCTTTGAAATGTTACACCGCATGTACCAGGTGCAGTTTCACACCCCACCCAACGCCGAGTTTGCCACGGCGACCGGGGCCGCCTTATCCCTGCCGACGGCGGGTAATCGCCTCTAATAAGGGGGGAAGGTAGGTGTCGTCTACCACGGGGGTTCCCAGGTGGCGGCCGGCGAAACGGCCGTGGTAGTCGGAACCGCCGGTAGCCAAAAGACCGTGTTTTTGACAGAACTTGAGGAAAAAGGCGGTTTCTTCCGGCGAATGGTAACTGGTGATCGCCTCCAGCCCTTCGATGCCCCAACGTAAAAGGGTCTGTTGGAAGGCGGGTTTGGTCATTAACTTAATGTTATCTTCCACGTAAAGACCGGGGTGGGCCAAGACCGGGACGCCGCCCGCCGCTTTGATCGTCTGAATAACCGCCGCCGGCGGGGCAAAGGTGATGGTGATGTAGGCCGGGCGACCGACTCCAAAGTATTTATCGAAATACTCATTGACATCACGGACCAGGCCCATTTCCTTTAGGGTGTTAAACATGGGCCAACCGCCCGCTTCCGGGTGGTCTTTCCAGTAGTTATAACGGGTCCGGTCGATTTTAATCCCCAGTCTTTCCAGGGCGGCAATGGAGTCTTCCTCACTTTGGTCCCAGGCCTTTTGGTTGGCGGCCAGGACCGCCTGGAGTCCCGGGTGGGCCGGATCGATGCCATACCCTAAAATATGGAGGGTGACGTCCGGAGTGTAACTGGCGGAAAGCTCCACCCCGGGGAGGAAAGCCAAACCCAGCTCGGCGGCGATAGCGGTGCCCGTGGCGAGGGCCGCGGTGGTGTCATGATCGGTGATGGACACGGCGGAAAGGCCGAGCTTGGCGGCGGCGGTTAGAAGCTCCCGGGGAGAGAGGGTGCCGTCGGAAGCCTGGGTATGAAGGTGTAAATCAATGGCCATCCAATTACTCCTTTGCGTTTGATTGAACGAGGAAAGCTGTTGGTTTGCGGTTGACGCGTTCGCCAAAAAGCTGGACAAGATGGGCCTCCGGCCCAACTCGATCTCGGCATTAATATAAACTGCACTGCTTTGTTTGTCAAGAAATGCTTTACGGAACGGTGTTCTATTCTTCCCGGCGCTTGGTCCCCAGTGTTGCCGGCGCCACGTTTTCCTCATCTGTTTCTACTTAAGCCGCGGACAAGGAAGAGTTTTTCCAATTTTACTTTTATAATTTTAATGAAATGTAGTTTGAAAGGAGCGACCCCAATGGAAGAAGAGATTAGACAACTGGCCGCCCGGATCAGAGAAATCCGGGAAATCAACGGGGTGTCCCCGGAACAAATGGCGGCGGAGCTTGCGGTTACGCCCGAACTTTATTTAAGCTACGAAAGAGGGGAGGAGGATATTCCGGTAGGGGTCTTGTACCGGATTGCGCGCAAGTTCAATCTGGAGCTCAGTGCGCTGTTAACCGGAGAAGAACCCCGGCTCCGGAGTTATGCCATCACCCGGAAAGGGCGGGGGGTTTCGGTTGAAAGAAGAAAGGCCTATAAGTACCAGAGCTTGGCCTATAATTATATCGACAAAAAGGCCGAGCCTTTTCTGGTGACGGTCGAACCCAAACCCGACCAACAGAGCATAGAACTCAATAGCCACCCGGGGCAGGAGTTTAATTATGTTCTCGCGGGAACGCTAAAAGTTATCATCGATGGCTATGAAGTAGTGTTGTACCCGGGCGATTCGATCTATTTTGATTCCGGGATTGAGCACGGGATGAAGGCACTGAACGGGGAGCCGGCCCAGTTTTTGGCAGTTATTATTTAAGCCTTTTAAGGGTGCCACCGCGTGCAGTTTGGCTTGCGCGCCGTTCGCGGGCAAGCTGGACAGGGCGTTTTCTTTGCCGGATTATGGCCGGCGGCGTTCGCTTCGGTCGTGAAGTTGGTTTTTGCAGCCTTGATTGTGTTAAACCCGGGATCTAATACCCAAAAGCGAAATGAACAGAAGTGCAGGTGATGGTGGGATGAAGGAATTCGAAACGGGTGAATATCAATCTTACGAAGAGTTTTTGCAGCGGTTTAAGTTGGAAGCACCGGATGGTTTTAACTTTGCTTATGATGTGGTCGACCGGCTTGCCGCGGAGACGCCGGACCGGGTGGCACTGGTCTGGTGTGATGAAAAAGGAGCAAGTAAAGTGATCCGCTTTGCGGAGATGAAAGAGTACAGTGACCGGGTTGCCGGGTTTTTAAAACGGGTGGGGATCAAAAAAGGCGACCGGGTGATGTTGATTCTAAAGCGGCGGTACGAATTCTGGTTCGCCCTGTTGGGCCTCCATAAAGTGGGCGCGACGGCGGTTCCGGCGACTCACCTGCTGACCGCGCAGGATATTATCTACCGGAACCAAGCGGCGGAGGTTAAGATGATCATCGCCGTGAACGAACCCCAAGTACTGGCCCATGTGGAGGAGGCGGCGCCGGCTTCCCCCAGTCTGCAGTGGAAAGTGATGGTGAACGGCGAGGCGCCACGACCGGGCTGGTTGAATTTTGCCCAGGAAGTGGCTGCTTCCGAACCGGTCTTTGTGCGGACGGAAGCGGAGACCGTGACGCCGGATGACATCTCCCTCCTCTATTTTACGTCGGGAACCACCGGGCACCCGAAGATGGTGGCCCATAATTTCCAGTATCCTTTAGGCCATGTAGTGACCGCCAAGTATTGGCAGCGGGTGAAACCGGGCGGGTTGCACCTGACCGTGGCGGAGACCGGCTGGGCGAAGGCGGTTTGGGGGAAGATTTACGGGCAATGGTTGGCCGGCAGCGCTGTTTTTGTCTATGATTTTGACCGGTTTAACGCCCCAGATTTATTGCGGGTAATGGAGAAATATAAGGTTACGACCTTTTGCGCTCCGCCGACGGTCTACCGTTACTTGATCAAAGAGGACCTTAGCCGTTATGATTTGTCCAGTTTAGAATACTGTGTGGTGGCCGGGGAACCGTTAAACCCCGAGGTCTATCACCAGTTTTACAAGATGACCGGTTTGAAGCTGCGTGAAGGGTACGGGCAGACCGAGTTGACCGTGGCGATCGCCACTTATCCCTGGATGGAACCGAAACCGGGTTCGATGGGGAAACCCTCGCCCGGCTATGAGGTGGAGCTCATTGACGAGGAGGGGAATGTCTGTGAGGTTGGTGAGGTCGGACAGATTGTGATCCGGACCGACCGCCAAAAACCGCTGGGCTTCTTTATGGGGTACTACCGGGATCCCGAAAAAACACAGGCCGTTTGGCATGATGGCCGTTATTACACCGGGGATACGGCCTGGCGTGATGAAGACGGTTATTACTGGTTTGTCGGCCGGGTGGATGATGTGATCAAAAGCTCCGGCTACCGGATTGGCCCCTTTGAGGTGGAGAGCGCCCTTATGGAACACCCGGCGGTCTTGGAATGTGCGGTGACCGGGATCCCCGATCCGGACCGTGGGCAGGTGGTCAAGGCCACGGTGGTCCTGGCCCCGGGATATACGGCCAGCGCCCAGTTGGCGAAGGAGCTACAAGACCACGTAAAACAGGTGACGGCACCATATAAATACCCGCGGGTGATCGAGTTCCGTGCGGAATTGCCGAAGACGATCAGCGGGAAGATCCGGCGGGTCGAAATTAGACAGGAAGACCAGGACAAGTAGTTTTGCCCAGCGAAGCACTTGAGCAAACACCGGCCGGGAATGGTGGCGAACACTATATTAACAATTGTTAAAAATTCCTTTGTGTTTCCTTTAACTTGTTGCAGATTATAACGATCTTTTATACAATTGAGGGGAAAGGGGTCCAGGACGGCTGTGTAAGCAGCCGTTCCTTACCATTAACTTTAATATCAAAGGAGGTACATATTGATGACGGTAAAAGTAGGAATCAACGGATTTGGTCGTATTGGCCGACTGGTCTTCCGTGCCGCGGTGGATAATCCACAGGTGGAGATCGTGGGGATTAATGATCCTTTTATCGATCTGGACTATATGGTTTATATGTTAAAGTATGATTCCGTCCACGGCCGCTTCCAGGGCGAGGTGAAGACCGAAGGGGACAAACTGGTGGTCAACGGGAAAAAAATTGCGGTTTATGGAATCATGGATCCGGCCGAGATCCCCTGGCGTGAGTGTGGTGCCGAGTATATCGTTGAATCCACCGGTCAATTTACGACGACCGAAAAAGCCTCTGCTCACTTCAAAGGAGGCGCGAAAAAAGTTGTGATCAGCGCGCCGTCGAAAGATGCGCCCATGTTTGTGATGGGTGTTAACCACGACAAATACACGAAGGATATGAACGTGGTCTCCAACGCGTCCTGTACCACCAACTGTCTGGCGCCGCTGGCCAAGGTGATCCACGAAAACTTTGGCATCGTCGAAGGATTGATGACCACGGTGCACGCGATTACGGCCACCCAGAAGACGGTGGATGGTCCTTCCAAGAAAGACTGGCGCGGAGGCCGTGCCGCCAGCGCGAATATTATTCCTTCTTCCACCGGTGCGGCAAAAGCCGTTGGTAAGGTTATTCCTGAACTGAACGGTAAATTGACCGGGATGGCCTTCCGGGTGCCGACCATTAACGTGTCGGTTGTTGATCTGACCTGCCGTTTAGATAAAGGTGCTACCTACGACGAGATTAAAGCAGCGGTTAAGAAGGCTACGGAGAACGAGCTGAAAGGGATCATGGCCTACACCGAAGACGATGTGGTCTCCACCGACTTTATCAGTGATCCCCATACTTGTATCTTCGATGCAAAAGCCGGTATCTCTTTAAACGATAACTTTGTGAAACTCGTTGCCTGGTATGATAACGAGTGGGGTTATTCCAACAAGGTCCTGGATCTCATCCTCCATATGGCTGCAGTTGACCAAAAGTAAGCTGCTTTCAACTTTAACCTCATCCAAAAGGGTGTCTCCAACGGGGACACCCTTTTTTGCTGCAGCCCGGAACCACTTTTCCTTGCCTTAAGATCATGATATTATTAAATTGTTCACTAATAATAACTTTATTGACATCTTGATTCGGGTCGCCTCATTGGTGACGCCTTACCCACCAGGGGCTGGCGATGGGGGCGAATGATGAGGTTTGGGCAATGGGAAGCGGGTGATTTAATGATTACGGTTTATATTGTCGATGACCATCCTTTTGTCCGGGAGGGGCTCAAGGCCTATCTAAGCACTGATCCGGAGATCCGGATCGTGGGGGAAGCGGGTGATGGGGAGACCGCCTTACCGGCGTTAAAGGAGTTGGCGCCAGAGGTGGCCATCATCGACCTCCACCTTCCAAAGGTGAGTGGTGTGGAGGTCATCAAAGCCATTAAAGAAAGTGAGCTTAAGACCCAAGTGATTATCCTTTCCAGTTTTTGCGAGGATGAAGAGATTATGGCCGCCATCGACGCTGGCGCTTTGAGCTACTTGTTGAAAGACTCTCCTCCGGAAAAACTGTTGGCTGCGGTCAAAGCCGCCCAACGTGGTGAACCGTTACTGCACCCCCGGATCGTAAAAAAGTTAATGCAACGTGTTCGCCAGGAGAAGCCGGCGATCGAGCCTTTGACCGCCAAAGAAAAGGAGGTCCTGCGGCAATTGGTCCAGGGTAAGTCCAACAAAGAGATCAGCGCCGTACTGTATATCTCCGAAACCACCGTTAAAACCCACGTCAGCAGTATTCTCCAGAAATTACAAGTTAAAGACCGGACCCAAGCGGTTATCAAGGCGATCAACATGAAGCTGGTCTGAAGCTTTTCCGTTGTGACGAGCCGGTTTAATCTGAAGGAAAAAGGTTTTCAGATTCTTGTTGGTTAATTGGTTACAGTGGTGCCCTGTTCAGGTCTTTGTTGAGGGGAGGACGGGCCATGCGGAAGCAATTAAGAACCATTCTCAACAGCGGACTTATTGGGATTGGTATTGCGTTTATGTTTATGTTGACCATTGAAGGGTTTCCTTCCTCGTTAATCACCTTTCTTACTTACACCGGCTTCGGTTTAACGGCCGGGGTTCTGATTGCGACTGCGTTTATCGTGACCAGAGGTTTTTTCTCCCGCTTTCCGGTCTACAATGCTTGCCTCATGCTCAGAATCGGCCATGCTTATTTGGTGTGCACCGTGACTTTTTTCCTGGCGGCCCTGCCCGTGACTGCTTTACCCTGGTCCTTCTTTCCTTCCCGGTTGGTCGCTTTCCAGACTAGTTTGGGCGTGGGGATCATCTCGGTGCTGATCGGTTTGGCCTTTGAATATTTGGACATTAAAGATGAACGGCTGCGTCTGGAACAAAAAAATAAAGAACTGGCGGTTCTGGAGGAACGGAACCGTATTGCCCGGGAATTGCATGATTCCGTTTCCCAGAGCCTTTTTGGAATCAGCCTTAACCTTAAGACCCTGGGGTTGATTCATGAGACGCAACCGGAAAGGGCGAAAGTCCTCATCGCACAGCTTAAAGAGATGGTGGAAGAGGCCCAGCGGGAGATGCGGCTGATGATCTATGAATTGCAACCCGTTATTTTGCAGGAAAAAGGCTTCTTTGAAGCCCTGGAAACCCTCTGTACCCGCTTTCAGACCTGCTATGGCCTGGAGATTATTTTCCGCTTTCAGGGCGATGAGACCAAAGTAGACCAGCAAACCCAACTGGTTTTATACCGTGTACTCCAGGAGGCATTGCATAATATTGTCAAACATGCGCAGGCGACTAAAGCACAGGTTATTTTGACGGTCCCGGACACCGGGATGCTCCGGGCGAAAATCGAAGACAACGGTGTGGGGTTTGACGTCAGTAAACCCATAAGCACCGGCCAGTTTGGCCTGGCCGGGATGGAAAAACGGATCACGGAGGTTAACGGAGCTTTTTCAATTAATTCCGTGCCTGGTAAAGGCACCACTATTACGGTGCGAGTTCCTCTGTCCCCCCCTTCCGGTCCCTCCTGTTAAGCTTTTGTCTCCTCTCCTCTGCCGTTTGGATTTGCTTCTTTTCTGCCGCGAATCCTCCTTTCGGAGGAGATTTTTTTCCTCCTTTTTTCCCCTGAAATCCGCCCAAAAGCCCGATGTAGCTTGGATGGTCGCCTTCTATAATAAGGTCAAGAGCAATCTGTTAAGGAGCGGTCAGCCTGGCGCTCCTGCTGCCGGCTGGCTGTTCCGGAAAATGAGGAGAGGTCTGTTTCTTAAAAAAAAAACGATGAGGGGAGTCGGACGAATGAAAAAAAAGCCCGCCTTCTTCTGGAAATCCGTGGTCTGGGGGATCTTCCTGTTCGTCTTGGCCGGGAGCGTTTCGGCTCTGGACCAAGGACAACTGGGTAAATACGAAACCTTTTTCCTGGCTGACGCCGGTTGCCACGATCCGGAAACCTTATTGCGGAGAAGTGCAGAATTAAGCGGACTGCTTTCCCCGGAGAACCCCGCACCGGAAGAGTTTTTATCCGCCTTGCGGTTGGGCATTCTTTACCATAATCTTTCCTTACACGGCACGGAAAAGGGCTACCGCGGTTATGCGGAAAAAGCGGCGGGGATCTTGTCCAAGCTCTATCATCATCCCGGTTTACCGGAAGAGCTCCGGCCGATCAGCGGGGCTTATCTTGGTTCCAGTTTAGCTTTGGCCGGTGGAGAGGCGCTTAATCCGCTGACCAAAATAAAACGGGTCAAGGAGGGCCTGAAATATTTGGATGCGGTTGTTAAAAAGTACGGTCGTGACTCCTATTATCCTTTACTGTTACGTGGTAACGTGGGGATGGCCCTCCCTTCCTTCTTTAACCGGGAAAAGACCGCCGTTAAAGATTTCTTGCGGTTGGAGCAGTGGTACAACCGGGAACCGGAACGGATTCCCGCCGGGATTATGTCTTCCGTCTTTCTCCAGCTCGGCAATTACTATAAAAAAGAAAAAAAGACGGCGGAAGCGGTCCGCTACTGGCAAAAAGCCTACCAACTTGATCCGGCGGGGGAGGCTGGGGTCCAGGCCAAAGCGCTTCTGGAGTTGTTTGCGGGGTGAAAGGAGTACGGCGATGATTATCGTCAGTTTGGAGCAGGTTCATAAGGGATACAAGCTGGGAAAGGCAACGGTGCCGGTGTTGAAGGGGGTTAATCTGCAATTGGCGGAAGGGGAGATGGTCGGCATCATGGGGCCGTCGGGGAGCGGGAAGACGACCCTGCTCAATCTGATGGGGGGGATCGATCTGCCCGACCGGGGGAAGGTTCTGGTGTATAACCGGGATTTAGCGGCGATGGGTGACCGGCAACTAGCCACTTTTCGCAGTGAAACCCTTGGATTTATCTTCCAGTCCTTTAATCTGATTCCCGTCTTAACCGCCTATGAAAATATCGAGTATCCCCTAGTTTTACAGGGCATTACCAAGAAGGAGCGTTGGCGGCGGGTGGAAGCGATGCTGGCGGCGGTGGGACTCACCGCAGTCAAAAACCACCGCCCGGATGAGTTGTCCGGCGGACAGCGGCAACGGGTCGCGATCGGCCGTGCGCTCATCACTAGACCAAAACTGGTCATTGCCGATGAACCCACCGGTAACCTGGACCATCAAACCGGCAAAGTGATTATGGAATTGATGAAACAGCTGAATGAAAGGGCGAAAACCACCTTTGTGCTCGCCACCCACGATCCGGTGGTCGCCTCCTACACGAAGCGGGTTTTGTACTTACGCGATGGGTTGGTGGTAAGGGAGGAAGTACAATGAGTACTTTACTGTTGGCATGGCGGAATATTTTCCGGAACAAACGCCGGACTTTTTTTACTTTATCGGCGATCATGATCGGGATCATGGCTTTGGTCCTCTTTGATGGCTTTGTCCGTTATACTTTGTGGGGGCTACAGGAATCGACCATCCGTAACGGCCTGGGCCATCTGCAACTGGCGACGGCGGAGGATTATTTCACGACCGGTAATTTTGACCCGTTTCGTTATCTGTTCACCGACCAGGAGGCGATCGTTAATCAACTGCAAGCCCGGCCCGAGGTGAAAAACGTGGTGCCGCAGGTGACTTTTGCTGCGACCCTGGCGAGCGCGGAAAAATCGGGGATTGTGATGGTCCAAGCGGTTCCGGTCGAACTTTCCCGTTCTCTTTTCGGTTTTCGCCAGATCGTGGCGGGGCGGGATCTGTTGGCGGAAGACCGTTACCGGGTTCTTTTGGCGCGGGGCGTGGCGGAAAAGATCGGCGCCCAGGTTGGCGAGACTATGACGATGATGGCGATCACCAGAAACGGCGGCCTGAACGCCGTCGATCTGGAGGTGGTCGGCATAGTCACCCTCGGCTTCCGGGAACTGGACAATATGCAGGTATTTTTGGATCTGCCAACCGCCATGGAATTTCTGGATATAGACAGTGTCCCTTTGTTGATTACCGTTCTGGAGAAAACGGAGTATACCGGTGCGGTCAAAGCGGCGATTACGCAGCTGTTTAATTCCCAAGCCGGACAACCGCTGGTGGTTAAGGCCTGGGATGAGCTGGCCGATTACTACCAGCAGGTCCGGGGCTTTTATGGCACGCTCTTGCGGATCATGCGCTTCATCATCATGCTGGTTGTGGTCTTTACGATTATCAACACTATGACCATGTCCGTTTTAGAACGGACCCGGGAGATCGGAGCGCTCCGGGCCATCGGTACGCAAAAGAACGGAATCATCCGGCTGTTTTTGGCGGAGGGTCTGTGGATTGGCTTGCTTGGGGGAATCAGCGGTGTTCTGCTGGGACTGATTGTTTCTTCCGTGATCAATCATCTTTTTGGTGGGGTTTACATACCGCCCCCACCGGGGATGGCCGAAGGTTACCAAGCCTTTTTTACGCCTTCGTTTGCTACCGTCGGGCAAAATTTCCTCCTGGCTTTGGGGGTCGCGGTCCTGGCGGCGCTGTATCCGGCGTCCAAGGGGGCAAAACTAAAGATTGCCGCGGCGTTGCGGTATTTATAGACGAAAGGGGAAGGCCTATGCAACCGTTTAAATGGCGCAGAGCACAACAGCCCAAGTTCGGCCGGTTCTTTCTGGTCGGCCTTTTCCTATGTATATCGTTGGCGCCGGTTCGCGGGGCAACCGCCGAGACGGCCGCGGAGATACTGCGGCGGGTCGATGCAAGCCGGGCAATACGGCCCCAGTTTGCCTTTGAAATGGCGATCACGGCTTACCAAGGCGGGGAGGTAATTGACCGGTATACGCTGGCCGGCTATGTCCGGATCGAAGAGGGCAAAGCCCAAACCCTTATCTACTTTTTGGACCCGCCGAAGGTAACCGGGCAGAAAATGCTGATGAGCGGGGATGAGGTTTGGATGCATTTCCCCAAAACTAAAAATGTGATAAAACTTTCGCCCATTCAGGTCCTTTTGGGCGAAGTGGCCAACGGTGATCTTATGCAAATTGGTTTCTCTGCCGCTTATCAGTGCCGTTTTCTGCCGGAGGGAGAGGCGGCGGACAACTGGTGTCTCTTGTTGGAAGCACGGGAGAATGGGGGCGGGAACTACCCTAGAATCATCTTGTGGGTGAACAAAGAAACCGCTTTGCCGGTGGCCGGCGAGTTTTATGCCCGCAGCGGGAAACTGTTAAAGAGCGTTGCGTACCAGGAGTATCAGACCGTATTGGGTAAGCCGGTGGCGATGAAGGTTATAATCCGCGACGGCATACAGCCGGATCGCTACACCGTGATGCAATATCTACGGTTGGCCGAAAAAAGTCTGCCGGTTAATTATTACCGGAAAGAATATCTGCCGCGCTTTACCTATGTGCCTTTATATTAAGGGGAGAGAAGGGTGAGTTGATGAATAAGTTCCACCCCTGTAGGTGCCGGAATGTCCTTTTGTCCCTCGGGTTGGCACTTGGCCTCTTGTGCATTGTTCCATCCGGTTGCCTTGGGCAGACGATGGGTACCACTTCATTTTCGGTCCAAAACCGCTGGCAACTTTCGCTACCGGCACCACATTCATTGTTGAATGCGGGCCCGATGGTGCCGTTGGAACCGGAGCTTACCGGCCTGTTCCTCCTGAACGGGGAAGGAGTGTGGTTGCTCGGTAACGGCGGACGGTTTGTCTTCGCCGATACGTTGCAGCTACGTTTGGACCGGGAGGAACCGGAAATCGGCAACCGGCTTAATGAGTTGTATTTCACGCTGAATCCGGTGGATTATTTCTTTCTCGACCTGGGCAAGCAGGTGGTCGTCTCCGGAGGCGGCTTTTTTCTAAACCCTGCGGGCTTATGGCCGGAACAGACCACTTGGCGGCAGGATCGAACACTGCCGCCGGAAGGCAAGGTCATAGTCCGGGGCGAATATCTTTTTTCCCACCTGACCATGGAGGTGGGGTGGGCACCGCAGTTGGCATGGGCGGAGAATAAGGATGGAGTCCTTTGGCGCTATATTGGTTCGCCACAAAAAACCGCCCAGACGTGGGTCATGGTGAGCAGCGGTTTGGCCGGGGTCGACCTTGGTGTTCTTCTTGCTTATCGCGGACGGTGGAAAGCCGGTTTGAGTTTGGCTAAGGTGTGGGGAGAACGGTTGGCAACCCACTGTGCAATCGGTTGGGAAGAACGGGATAAAAGCCAAGCCGAACAAGGGAATAAGTTGTATCGTGTGCTAGTGGAGGAAGCGACCGGGGCCGCGCCGCCCCCGCTCAAGGCGACGACGGCCCAAGGCAACTTTCAAGCTTTGGTCGGGGGACATTACACCTTTACCGGCGGGGAGAATCTCATCGTTGAGTACTTTTTTAATGGGACTGGTATGACACGTCAAGAATGGGAGCGGGTTTTGTACTATCTGGACGCCAGTACCGGGCTGGTGTCGGATGTTCAGAATGGTCCGCTGGTGGCCGCCAGGCTGCAAAAGGCGAACGCCTTTTTGACGGAGGCCGGTTTTTCCGGTCTGCTCCGTCACTATGTGATGGCCAGGTTTTACAAGACGGTACTGCCGTCTGTGGCTTGGGAACAGATGATGATCCAAAATTTGGTAGACCGGAGCGGCTTGGCCCTCTTTTACCTCCGCTTTGAAAGGGACCGCTTCGGCCTTGCTTTAGGGGTACAGCAGCCATATGGAAAAAACGCCAGTGAGTTCGGGCTCTTGAACAGTGAACGACAGGTTACCCTCCAGATTCACTTCGGATTGTAGTTTTTTAGCCAACGGATAAGATAAAGAAAGCAAAGAAGTTTGCCGTCCGGACCCCCGTTGGCCTTCAAGAAAAGCGGGGAGGGAACAAACGCGATTTTTTAAGTAGGAAATCGGAACAAAGAGTCGAAGTAAAACATATTAAGGTGATTGCATATTTAATACATATTTCGGTTATTTACCACATCACTACGGAGAATTTGGAGGTAGCTTTCATGAAAGCAAAGGTGTACTTTACCGATCTGCACGTGAAGAAAGGGGAAAATCTCCAGCAGAAGCTGGCCCGGCTCATCAGGACCGCGGGGATTGACCGGATTGATTTCGATAAGAAATTTACGGCGATCAAAGTTCACTTCGGTGAGCCGGGGAACCTCGCATACTTGCGGCCCAATTACGCGAAGACCGTTGTGGACTTGGTGAAAGAACGGGGTGGGAAACCTTTCCTGACGGATTGTAATACGTTATACGTGGGTGGGCGGAAAAACGCCCTGGATCATCTTGATTCGGCCTACCTGAACGGTTTTTCCCCCTTTTCCACCGGTTGTCACGTGCTGATCGCCGATGGTTTGAAGGGGACCGATGAAGCGCTGGTCCCGGTGAAAGGCGGCGAACATGTTAAAGAGGCGAAGATCGGGCGCGCGATCATGGATGCGGATATTGTGATCTCACTGAACCATTTTAAGGGGCATGAACTTACCGGTTTTGGCGGTGCGTTGAAAAATATCGGGATGGGTTGCGGTTCGCGGGCAGGTAAGATGGAGATGCACAGCGCGGGTAAACCCCTGGTTATCCCGGAGAAGTGCATCGGTTGTTCCGTTTGCGCGGAAAACTGTGCCCACGATGCGATCACCGTGGAGGGTAAAGCGGCGATCGACCATCAAGTCTGTGCCGGCTGTGGACGCTGCCTCGGTGTTTGTGCGGTCGATGCGATTGTGGCAGCGGACGATGAGTCCAATGATGTTTTGTGCAAGAAGATGGTCGAATACGCCTGGGCTGTGTTGCACGGACGCCCTCATTTCCACATCAGCCTGGTGATTGACGTCTCACCCTACTGCGATTGCTATGGGCGCAATGACATTCCTATTGTGCCCGATGTTGGCATGTTTGCCTCCTTTGACCCGGTGGCCTTGGATCAGGCCTGTGCGGACGCGGTGAACAAGCAGCCGGTGGTCGCCGGCAGCCTGCTGGCCAAAAGAGACCGCGCCCACGGGGATCATTTTACCGATTTAAACCCCGAAACCAACTGGCGGGTGGCGATTGCCCATGCCGTAAAGATGGGGCTGGGGCATAAAGAATACGAATTAATTACGGTATAAAGCCGATCTTTATTGTTCAACCAGCCAGTCCATGGCCTCCTCCACGGAAGGGAAAAGCGGGATGTTTCGTTTCGTAAGTTTAATCACCGCATCATAGGCGACTTTTTGAATACCGGCGATGCCGACAATGGCTGCGGCCTTAACGTAGGGCTGATTATGAAGGGAAAAATCTTTAATGGTATTCACCAATTCCATGGAAAACCGTAGTCCGGTGACGTTGGTGAGGGTGAGGAGCGAATTGGGGGCTTGTTTGGCAATATAGGATTTTGCTTCCTCAATAAGATTCAGGACTTCCTGTTTTTTGTCGAGCATATCGCCGTAGGAAAAGTCAAGGTAGAGGAGTTCTTTTCCTTTATGGGTCAGGGTTTTAATTTCCATCCGTCGGTCCTCCTTTCGCATGATGGTTGTGGAATTATTTTAATATATATGTAACAAAAAGTCATCGGTTTTTTTGCGCTTTGAAGTTACTAAAGGAGAAGAACGGGGTTAATCTTGGTTTGGGGGTATAGCAAAAGCCCTTGGCCGCGCCAGAAGGTTAGGCCAAGGGCTTTTGCTTGTCCAGTTGGTCCTCCTTATTCCCTTTCTTCAATGGGAAAGGGGGACTTCCTCACCAACGTGGGCCGGCTGTTCCGACTGGGAAAAGGGGGCGGTTTCTCTTCGCCGGTAAGCCAGTTCCACCCCGGTAATCTCGGCTACGGCCGGAGTGAGCGCGCAGAGGTCATCCCGGTTGACCTCGGCCAAGGAGTTTTTTCCCAGGGCCACGGCGCCCAGGACCATCTCGGCGACACAGGAATTCAGGTAGTTGGTCAGGCTTTGGGCGGCGCGGTCGATATCGAGTTTGTCTTTGAGCCGTCCGCTATATAATACCAATTGGGTCGGGGGTTCAAAGGGACTGGTCTCCACCATTTGGGTATGGATCATCGCCATCACCGCGGCGGTGCCGATGTACACGGCATCGGCCCCCAGGGCCAGGGCTTTTAGAAAATGGTCGGGGGAGAAAAGCCCGCCGGCGGCGATGAGGGAAACCTGGTCGCGTACGCCTGTTGCTTCCAGATAATCGGCGGCCCGGACCAGGGCGTGCATGGTGGGTAAACCGAAGGCGTCGGCGAGCAAGGGTTGCCCGGCGTGGGTTCCCGCTTCCGCCCCGTCGATGACGATGACATCGACACCGGCGGCAAGCGCCAAGGCAATCTCTTCCTCCAGGTAGTGGGAGGCGGCAAACTTATAGGAGATGGGGACACCGCCGGTCTCTTCTTTTAACCGTGCCACCAGGTGTTTTAGGTCCTCACCCGATTCCAGTCCGGGTAGGCGTGAAGCGATCACCGCATCTTCCCCTTCCTCCAAACCGAAGATTGCCCGGAACTCTTCATCAATCTTGTCGGCTTTTGTGGATTGCGGGGCCGAGGCCTGGGCCCCTTGGCCCAGTTGAATCTCGACCATGTCGGCCAGGGTGTAGAAGTCTTTTTTATTCCCGTGGGGCCATTGGCCGCGGTGGTATTGGTAGATGTATTTAGCGGCCAATTCGCGTTCCTCCGGCAGATAGGCTCCTTCGCCGGTATTGGTGGCGGTACCGGCGGCGGTTGCGGCCTTCGCCAAAGCGAGGCGGGCTTGTTTACTGATGGCGCCGCCGTAGGACATCCCAGAGATGATGAGCGGGATGGCCAGCTCCAACGGGCGTTTAGCCTTCGGCCCCAGAGTGACCTTGGTCTCGACGCTTTTTTGGTCGGCGGTCGGCAAACGGACGAGATGCACCGGGTTGAACATCAATTCTTGCCAGGGGGAGAAGTGATGGACGGTGCCGAAGGGACGGCCCAGGGGTTTTCCTTTTTCGGCGCGGAGGACAATCTCCATCAGATCGCGGGGGGTTACCTTCATCGTGGTCGAGATGATCTCCCATACATTCTCGACGTAAGGGTCCCGCATTAAGCGGAGAAGCAGTTGGTCGGCGATCTTATCGACCAGGGTGCGGCTGGCCTCTTCGATTAAACCCATACTAATTCGCTCCTTTCTTGCAGTTGGTTTTCCCTGGTTAGCTGGGAGACAAGGCCGGGGAAGACGGGGGCGGCCGTGTGAATCTGGACGATCGCCGGTTCCGGGCTGTTGAGCGCCGCGTCTAAAACTTGCTCCAATTCCGCCGCCTCATGAACGGTATAGCCCGCTCCGCCACAGGCCCGGGCAAAGGCGGCGAAATCCGGGGTGTGCACCCGGGTCATCCTGTAGTCCAGGGCCATCAGTTCCATACGGTCCCGCTCCATCGCCAACCATTCGTTTTTCAAGACGATCACCTTAACGGGCAGTCGATAGCGGACGGCGGTACAAAAATCGGCTAAACTCTGGGCCAGGCCTCCGTCGCCGACGAGCGCGATCACCTGGCGCTCTGGTGCGGCCAGCTTTACGCTGAGGGCGGCCGGTAAACCAAAACCCATCGAACGCCAGCCTCCGGAGACCAGGATTTTTTGCCGGGTCCCACGGAAGAGACGGTTAAACCAGACGGTATGGTCGCCCACGTCCAAACAGATAACAGCATCCTCATTGACCACAGCTTCGAGTGCTTTGATTGCCCGCCCCGGCGGAACCGGTGCGCCTGCGGCGGTGCATTCGGGTGCTACTTTGGCCTCCCAATCCGCTTTTAACGCTTGTAGCCGCTGCTGCCAGTGGGGTTTCTCTCTTTTCTGGAGGCCTTCTTGTAAACGGGGGAGGAGGAGAGCCAGGTCACCGACGATACCGTAAGTGACCGGAATCCGCCCGCCAAGATTGGCGGGAACGGTGTCGATCTGGACGATCGGAAGGTGGTCGGGCAGGTAGAGTTCGGGCCACCAGGTCGCGCCGGCGATGAGGAGGAGGTCGGCTTCGGCCAGCATCCGGCTGGACGCCTCGCTGCCGCCCGGTCCGAGGCCACCAAGGACGAGGGGGTGGGTATCGGGGACAACCCCTTTGGCGGGCATGGTCAGGGTAATGCCGGCCTCCCAGTGGGTGGCGAAGGCCAGGAGTAGCGGCCCCAATTCGCTACACCCGCGTCCGGCCAGGATTGCCGGTTGATCGGCGCGGTTCAAAAGAGGCAAGACCCCGTCGATCACTTCCGGGGCAGACTGGGGCTTGGTGTTGAGGTAGGGTTCCGGGGCCCGGACCGGCTGGGTGCTGGGACGGGACCACAGGTCCTTGGTGACGGCCAGGTGGGCGAGCTGGCCTTGAGCTACGCTCAAGCGGAGCGCTTTCACCAAAAGGTCATTGACTGCGGCGGGACTGGCCGCGAGACCGGAAAAGCCGACGGCGGGAAGAAGGAGCAGGTTGGCGTCGGCCGCCTGTTTATAGTCGGTGTCCAGGTTGTTGGCGCTAACCTGGCCGGTGATCGTCAAGACCGGAGCCTGGTCTTTTTTGGCGTCCATTAAGCCGTTCAGGAGATTGGCGATTCCCGGACCACTGGTGGCCACGCAGACACCCAGCTCTCCTGTGTATTTGGCGTGGGCTGTCGCCATAAAGGCCGCGGTTGCCTCGTGGATTACGCTGTAAAACTGCAGATCGGGGTGGGCGGCAATGGCGGCCAGGAGCGGGAGAATGGCATCTCCAGGGACGCCGTAAACAGCCCGGACACCCCAGGCCGCCAACTGCGCGGCGACCCATTGGGCAATGGTTTGTGTCGACATCTGTTGCCTGCCTCCTGCCATCGAAAGTACTTTTCTGCTGGTGTTTGCGGCATATTTGCGCAGAGAAGATGAATAGGCTTAGTCCAGCATCTCAGGGAAATTAACTTCTAGACCAACATTCTTCTTTTATTCTAAAGCCGGGTGTTCTTGCGTCGACCAAATCCGGATGCTTTTCATTCCCCATCTTTATCACTTGTCCGGTCTGCCGGCATAAGCATCGGATTTAAACAGCTACGCCTCGATCCGAACCGCATGGGCAACACAGGGAATGCTCTCTCCCTGCTGAACCGAGGTGGTGCTATGGAGCGATCCGGTCCCGATCAGCAGAAGCCGCTGGATTTCTTGGCGTTGGAAGCGTCTGTACAGGTGCCCGTAGACGACCAAGGCGGAGGCGGCACAGCCGCTCCCGCCGGCGTGGACATCTTGTTTTTGCAAGTCATAAATCATAACCCCGCAGTCGGTGAAGTTCTCACCAAGATGCAGACCGCTCTCGGCCAGCTCCTGACGGCAGAGGTCAAGACCGATTATGCCCAGGTCGCCGGTGACAATCAGATCAAAGGCGTTGGGATCCCAGCCGGTATCGGCAAAGTGTTGGCGGATGGTGTCCGCGGCCGCGGGAGCCATCGCGGCCCCCATGTTTAAAGGGTCCGTGGAGCCGAGATCGATTACTTTCCCAAAGGTTACGGCAGTGATTTTGGGACCGGGCCGGTCATAGCCGAGCAGGGCGGCCCCGGCACCGGTTACGGTCCATTGCTGGTATGGACGGCGCTGAGCCCCGTATTCGGTGGGGAACCGGTATTGCCGTTCCGCTGTGGAATTATGGCTGACCGTGGCCGTCAGTACCGTACCGGCAAAACCCCCGTCCAGGAGCATCGCACCGAGAGCAAGACCGAGGGCGGCGGTGGAACAGGCCCCGTAGAGGCCAAGAAAGGGGATACCCAGGGTGCCGGCGGTGAAGTTGGAGGAGATAATCTGGTTTAAGAGATCCCCGGCTAAAAAAAGATCGACCTCCGTTGTGGAGCAGGAAGCATGATCCAAGGCGAGTTGGCAGGCTTTGGTCAAAAGCGAACGTTCGGCCTGTTCAAAGGTTTTTTCGTTATTTCGCGAGTCGGTGAGGATTTCATCAAAATCGGCGTGTAACGGACCCTGGCCTTCCAAGGGGCCGGCGACGGTCCCGGTGCTGATCACCACGGGTGGATTGGCAAAATGGTAGGTTTGCTTTCCCGTCTTCTTCCCCATGCTTTCCCCCCCTGGGAAATGCTGTGTTCAGTCGGTTTAATGAAAAATGGCGTGGATCAGGCCAAAAACAAAGGCGGTCATTACGCCAAAGGTGATTACGGCTCCGGCCAAGGTGAACATTTTGGCGCACACCCCGTAGATCAAACCTTCTTCCCTGAACTCAAGGGCGGCGGAGACCACTGAATTGGCAAAACCGGTCACCGGGACAGCAAGGCCCGCACCGGCGTATTTGGCCAGCTTGTCAAAGACCCCGAATCCGGTTAAGAGGGCCCCGATCAGAATCATCGTGGCGGTCGCCGGGTTGGCGGCCTCTTTGGGCGGGACCTGCATTATTATGGTATAGAAGTCGGTTAAGGCCTGGCCGAGCACGCAAACGAGGCCGCCGCTGACAAAAGCAAGGAGCGCGTTACGGAGATAATCCGGTTTGGGCTCGGCCTTTTTCACTTTGTTCTGGTATCTTTGTTGTTCGGGGGTTAATTTTGGTTTTGCCACTTCCTTCACCTCCCTTTTAACTTCTCCAGGGAAGGTGTTTTTATGCCGGGGAAAAGGGACAAAATTAGGAAGGGCGGATGGGTCGGAAGCAACGGAAAAGTTTGGGCTGGAAGGAGGAGCGATGGTGGCACGGGTTTTAGAAGCTTACGTGGGGGAGTATGCCAGCGGCAAAAGTGAGAATGCTATAAACCGCGGCTGTCAACTGGCCAGGAGCGGGCGGCGGGTGCGCCTGGTCGATCTGGATCTGGTCGAACCCTTTTATACGTTGCGCCCTTTAAAACGCCGCTTGGAGCGGGAAGGGCTCGAGGTTTTGGCCTGGGAGACCAGCGAACTGGTGGGCCTTGGCGAGACCGCGATCCCTTTAAAAAAAGAGATGACGAACGCTCTGGCTTTTGCCGGGGATGTCATCATTGATTTGGGTTATGGCGTTGACGGGCGTAAGCTGCTCAATTTAGTTCGGGGCTGTTATCCCACCGACCAAGAAGGCCCGCGCCTCCGTTTGCTTATGGTTGTGAATGCGACCCGCCCCTTGACCTCTTCGGTTTCGTTGATCGTCGCCTATATCCAAGAGTTTGGGGCGGTGGATGGCTTGATCAACAACACGCATCTGGGGGCGGAAACAACGGTGGAATTAATCCAGGAGGGGGCGGAATTGGTGACGGAGGCCGCTTACCGGGTTGGCCTGCCGGTGGTCGCCACGTCTGCCCTGCGGCCGTATGCCCGCCGGATTGGGGCCTATGACCGGATGGGTAATCCGGTACGGCCTTTGGACCGCTATATGGAGGACGCCTTCTGGTGAAAAAGGGGATCGCGGTGGAAGAGGGGTGCGCCTTGCCGGATTGTTGGTCGTTAACTTCCGGATTTGGCAGGCAGCCATCGCCGCAGGCCGGACAAGGCGCTGCTTCAGCCTGCCGGGGTGGTGACTATCTTGGAAAGGTGGGGAAGGGCAATTAAGAAGCAGACACAACTGACGGGGGAATATGAGGCTCTGCTCCGAAAGGAGCAACGGAGTTTTATGACCGGCAATGAGGTGGTGGCATGGGCGGCACTGGTCGCGGGGGCTGATTTTATGTATGGTTATCCGATCACGCCCCAAAATGAGATTATGCATTATTGGGCCCGTCTGGCCCCCCATTTCGGGCGGGGGTTTCTTCAGACGGAGGACGAAATGGCGGCCGGTTTTGCGATGCTGGGCGGCGCTTTGGTCGGCAAGAAAACTTTCTGTGCGACGGCCGGACCGGGCAATATTCTGATGCAAGAACCGATCGCCATGGCGGAGATGATGCGGATCCCGGGGGTCTGGGTCATCCAGCAGCGGGGCGGTCCGTCGACAGCGACCGTCATCTATTCCCAGCAGGAGTTGCGCTTGACGACCGCCGGAGGGAACGGGGAAGGGCTGCGGATCGTTTATTCCACCGCTTTCCACCAGGAACTGTTCGAATATACAATTAAGGCGTTTAACCGGGCTTGGGAGTACCGCTTCCCCACCTTTGTCCTGGGGGACGGGTACCAGGCAAAGATGCGGGAGGCGGTCACGTTGTTCCGGCCCGAGGCGCGCGGATGGACACTGACGCCGGCCGAACCGCTGGTCCGGCGGCCGGGAATTCCGGCCTTGGACCGGGACCCGGTGCACCTGCGGAACACCTTTAATATTGAAGAAGAGTTGTACGACCGCCTCATGGCGCAGTTGGCTGCTTATGACCGGTTGACGCCGGAGGTGGTTGAGTGGGAGGTGGAGGTTGGTCCGGAGACCGAGGTTTTATTAGTCGCCCACGGGATTGTGGCCCGGGCGGCGAAACAGGCCTGTGCGATGCTGAACCGGCAAGGATACAAGGTCGGTTATTTCCGTCCGATCACCGTCCGGCCTTTTCCGGGGGCGGCTTTGCGGGAAGCGGTGGCCGCCAATCCCAACCTCCGCCTCTTAGTGGTGGAATCGGCCTACGGGCAGTTGCTCGCGCTGGTTAAAGCGGAGCTCTATGGGTTTACCAACGCGATCGACACTTTGTTAAAACCGGGGGTCGGGATTACGGCGGAGGAGATCATGGCGGCCGTGACCGCGCGGACCCCGAAGGAGGTGCGGCCTGGTGGATGAAAAGCGCACGGTGGTCCGGGGACCGGCAGAAAACCGGAACATGCCCCTTTCCTGGCGGAAAGAGACCAAGCCTCACCGTTTTTGTCCCGGGTGTGGCCATGGCATTGCCCTCAAAGCTTTGGGGGAAGCCGTTGGTGAGTTGGGGATTTTGGACCGGGTTCTGTACGGTTGCGATATCGGATGCTCCCTGTTGAGCTGGGATTTTTTTAACTTTGACAGTGTCCAGACCCACCATGGGCGGACTATTCCGGTGGTGGTTGGGGCGAAAAGAGCCCGGCCGGAGACGATCGCCATCGCTTATATGGGTGACGGCGGGGGTTATGCCATCGGGGCCCAGCATTTGGTCAACGCCGCCCAACGGGGAGACCAGATCACCGCCATTTTGGCCAACAATACCTTGTACGCCATGACCGGGGGGCAGTTGGCGCCGACAACTTTACCGGGACAAAAGACCGGAACCACTCCGTACGGACGGGAAGTAAGGAAAACCGGTGCTCCAATGCAAGGACCGGAACTGGTGGCGGCGATCGCGGCCGACGGAGCCTATGTGGCCCGGGGGACGGTCGGGGAATACCAGCAACTAAAGGAGTTTCTGAAGAAAGCTCTCCGTAACCAGATGGAAGGCCGGGGCTTCTCCTTTGTGGAGGTATTATCGACGTGCCCCACCAACTGGCGGACCGATGCCAAAGCGACTTGGGCCTTTCTCCGGGGCGAGATGGCCCGGTACTTTAAAGTGGGCGAACTTCGGGTTCCGGAACCGGTGGCTGGAGGGGAGGGGTAATGATGGATGAGCAAAGAGTGCTGAAGATTATTGTTGCCGGGGAAGGGGGCCAGGGGGTGCAGAGCATTGGTGAGCTCTTGGCGGAAGCGGCTTTTCAAGCAGGCAAACAAGCCCTCTATATCCCCAACTTCGGCGTGGAGCAGCGGGGCGGGGTTTCTGTGGCGTATGTCCAGATTGCCGAGGAGGCGATCGGGGCCCCCAAATTTTTATACGCTGATTTGCTGGCTGTTTTAAGCAAACGCGCCGCCGAACGGACCAAAGGTTATATAAAACCGGGGACGATCTATCTTTACGAGGAGTCGGCACTGGCAGCGCCGGTGATCGACGACCAGGCGGTCGGGATCCAGGGCTACGAGACCGTCGCCCCCGAGGGGTTCGCCAAGATGGTGGGGGCCGCAGCGGCACCGGCGTCCTCACCGCCCGTCGACCCGTCAATCCGCCCCGTTGGGATCCGGGCGGCGCAAACCGCCAAGGCGGAGCTGACACCGCGGGTGTTTAACATTATTGTCTTGGGCGCAATTACAAAGTTGATCAAGGTATTGCCACCGGCGGGGGTCAAAGAAGCAATCGCCAAAAAATTCGGGGCCAAATTCCGGGAAAACCCGGAGCTGGAAGCATTGAATTATCAGGCGTTGGCGAAAGGGTTAACGATGATCGAAACGGAGGGACAGCAGTGACGGTGGAAAACAAGCCTCGGGAAAAGGGGGAGCGGTTCGCCTTGGACAGGCAAGAACAGCAGTTGACCGGGGAGCGGTGGACGACGGCCCGGGGTTCGTGGACCATTTTTCCCCAGTTGTGTAAGGGTTGTGGCCTCTGTATCGAACGGTGTCCGACCGGGGTGATTCGGTGGTCTTCCGAAATGGGGGCCTACGGCACCAACCGGGTGACCGTGGAGGCCGCCGGGTGCATGACCTGCAAGATCTGTGCCGACTACTGTCCGGACGCGGCGATTAGTGTGGTCGTGGAAGCGGGTCTTGACAAAGGGAGATAAACCCCGTCAAACTTAAACTGGGGGTGGTTGCTTTGGAGATTAATTGTATGGGTGAAGTCTGTCCGGTTCCTTCGCTTAAAGTACGTTCTTTGCTCAGAAACTTAAAAGCTGGAGAAGAACTGAAGGTCTTGGTGGATCATAGTTGTGCCGTGGGTAATATTTTGGAACAGGTACCGGAAGAGAGCTATCAGCGCGCAGTCAATGAAGTGGCCAATGGGATCTGGGAGGTGCGGAAATCTCCGTTTGCTTTTCTGCTTTACGCCACACCATGACAAAGGAAGTTTCTAAAGTCACGCCGTTTAACTTAACTTCCTTTAGTTCTCTGGAAAACAGTTCCTTTTTTACGGTGAAGTAAGGCAGGAAAGAGCTGCCGTGACCGGCGCGGACCGATGACTTGATGCTTTCAATACCGTCCAGTTCAAGGATGGGCGTGAGCAGATCAAGATCAAAGCCATATTGGGCCATGGCGGCCGATAGAGCTCTTTTCAGATCGGAGTTTTCCGGGCTCAGGATTAACGGGATGGTGTGGAGGGCGGAGAGGTCGATGGTATCTACTGTCGTGGCCGGTGGTGTGACCAGGACGAAATTACTTTTTAACACCGGATAACTGTTTAAATCTTTCAGATCATAGTTGTCCTGAATAAACCCGATCTGAATCGAATGCTCCCTTAAGCGCTGGATAGTCTCTTCTGAGGGAAAGCTCTGGACAGAGACGCTAAGATGGGGGTATTTTTGTTTGAAGAGGTATAAGGCGCAGGGCAGGGCGTATTGTCCAATGGCGGCACAAGTACCAATTTGGAGGGAGGAATGCTTGCCGTCAACCGCCGCCAGGTCATTCTGGAGATTTTCCCAGAGGGTGATAAAACTCTGGGCATACGAGTAAAAAATATTTCCGTATTCGGTTAATTCAACCCCTTTGTTACTCCGGGTTAGCAACTGAAAACCCAAACTTTTTTCAAGGGCTTGTAGTTGCTGGCTGACCGCCGGTTGGGTAAGGTGAAGGTGTTGGGCGGCTTTTGAAATACTGGCGGCTTGCGCAATTTCAATAAAAGTCTTCATCTGAAAAATATTCATTTTCAATACTCCTTTAGCTTTTGGCCCATTTTACCTTGAGACCGGGGAGACCCCCGGTTTTCTTTGTGCTCCAGGAGAATCTTCGCCATCTAGCTCCCCTTGAAGATTTCGGCTCGAAGCCGTTGATTCCTTCCCTCCGCCGCAGCGTAGAGAGCGCCCGCGGGATGAGGAATTTTCTTTCTCCTGCTTCTAAAGAAATCTTATATAACATAAGCAACTCTTATTATTACGTATGGCTAAAGCAAAGTTATAATAAACATGGAAACAGAGGAGATTTTTTTCGAATGACGGAGATTGTGAAAAAAAGCACAATCGAAAAGGAGGAGAATGCGGTGGAAACAAAGACAGCAGTAACTAACCGGGCTATGGTACGGCCAGCTAAGAAGCGGAGAAATCAACTTCCGCTGGCCTTCGTCGTGCTTTTGGGCGTGATTTTCATGGCCTATTATTTGGCCGGGAAATCAGCGGGTCTGGCCATCTCTTGGCTTTTTGGGATTTGTTTCGGGGTTGTTCTGCAAAAATCGCGGTTCTGTTTTACTGCAGCCTTTCGGGATCCGATTTTAACAGGTAGCACCTCATTAACCAAGGCGGTTATCATTGCCGTAGCCGTTGCGACCGTTGGTTTCGGTGCCGTGCAGTATGCCGCCGTCAGTAAAGGCGGAGCCATTGCCGGTTCGATTAGCCCGGTGGGCTGGCATGTGGCGATCGGTGCCGTCATGTTCGGGATCGGGATGGTCATTGCGGGGGGATGTGCTTCCGGCACCTTGATGCGGGTCGGTGAAGGTTTTGTGATGCAATGGCTCACTTTGGTCTTTTTTGTCGCCGGGACCGTTTTGGGTGTCCGGCACTGGGGTTTTTGGGAGCGGCTCTTCTTTGACGGCGCGTCGCGGGTCCACTTACCTTCCGTTCTCGGCTGGCCGTTGGCGATTACCCTGCAACTGGCGGTGCTTGGCATCTTGTATATTGTTGCGGATAAATGGGGTAACCGCAATAAAGGTTGACTGGATTACCTGTTGCCTAAGGCAGGAAGAAAAAAACGAAGGAGTGTTGAAGCGTGGCTGAATATCGTTTGGATTGCTTAGGGGAGGCTTGTCCGGTGC
Source organism: Bacillota bacterium (assembly GCA_012727425.1). Classification (GTDB taxonomy): domain Bacteria; phylum Bacillota; class UBA4882; order UBA10575; family UBA10575; genus Capillibacterium. The sequence goes on along the minus strand of JAAYHQ010000003.1, from coordinate 5,644 downwards.
CTCTTTTGAAAACCCAGAAAAAAATGGCCGAATTACAGGTGGGGGACATTTTAATCGTCGAGGTCGACCATAGTTGTGCCATGAAGAACGTACCGGAGTGGGCCCGTAAAGAAGGGCACAACGTGGAGATCGAAGAGATTGGTGAGGGTGAGTGGGACATTTATATTGAAAAAGCAAAGTGAGGGAGAACCATGAAACTGGAGAAGAATAAATATTTCAAAGCCGTTGTCAAGGAGGCCTGGCCTTATACGGTGGGTGCCGTCTTGCTGGCGCTTTTGAATATTAGTCTTTTCATTGTGACCGGAAGTGCGTGGGGGATCTCCGGGACCTTACTCAACTGGGGGTCGAAGATCTATAAAGCGGTTGGCGGGCAGTTGCAAAACTGGGTTTACTACAGTGATCCGGCAAGACTTCGCGCTTTGGAGACGCCCTTTTTCAGTCATGGTGGTTCCTTAATGAACCTGGGGATTATTGTTGGTGCCTTTATGGCTTCATTAGCCGCTTCACAGTTTAAAATCAGAAAGATTAAATCCGTCCGCCAGGTAATTGCTGCCATGCTCGGTGGACTCCTCATGGGCTATGGAACCAGGATCGCTTTTGGCTGTAATATTGGGGCTTTTTTTAGCGCCGTTGCTTCTTTCTCCCTGCACGGCTGGGTTTATGCGATCTTCATCTTTGTGGGGGCCTGGATTGGTAGCAAGTTATTAGTCAAATACTTTATGTAATACCGGGTTTTTACTGCTGTTAAGAAGAGGTAGGCGATGGAGATGGAGAAGAAAACACTCGACTATGATGTAGCGATTATCGGTGGTGGCCCAGCCGGTTTGACCGCCGGGATTTATTGCGGCCGCGCCCGTTTAAAGACAATCCTCTTTGAAAAGTCGCTGGTGGGCGGGTTGGCCACTTATACGGATGAGATTGAGAATTATCCGGGGTTTGATACGCCGCAAAAGGGGATCGAACTGATGCGGAAGTTTGAAGCCCAAGCCAAAAGATTCGGGGTGGAGTTTAAGCTGACTGATGTAAAAGCGGTCCGGCTTTTGGCTGATGGCCGGAAACTGGTGGAGACTTTCCGTGTCAATTACCGGGTGAAAGCCGTAATCATCGCGACCGGTGGGAAACCAAGACTGACCGGGGCGCAAAATGAAGAAGATTTTCTGTATGATAAAGGTATTTCTTTCTGTGCCACCTGTGATGCTGCCTACTACACCGGCAAAGAAGTCCTGATCGTCGGGAGTGGTGATGCGGCGATTGAAGAGGGGCTTTTTCTAACCAAGTTTGCCCGTAAAGTAAAGGTTTCGGTCATTCACGATGAGGGGATCTTGGATGCCAATAAGGTTGCACAGGAGCAAGCCTTCGCCAACCCGAAGATGGAGTTTATCTGGAACACCGTGGTTGAAGAGTACCGCGGTCAGGAACGGCTGGAAACGGTGGTTCTCCGGAACACAAAAACGGGAGAACTTTTACCGGTACAAGTCGACGGGGTGTTTCTTTTCATCGGTTACCTACCAAACACCCAACTTTTTGAAGGATTGATTGCTTTAAACGAACGCGGTTACGTTATTACCAACGAAAAGATGGAGACCAATGTGGAAGGGATCTATGCCGCCGGCGATGTACGGGAAAAAAGTTTGCGCCAGGTGGCCACCGCGGTGGGCGACGGGGCGATCGCCGCGGTCGCGGCCGAGCAGTATATTGCCGAAACGGAATACCTCCGTGACCGGCTCCTTTCCGGGGACAAACCAAAACTACTCTATGTCTGGGAACCGACCAATGAACGTTGCCGTCAATTGCTTCCGGTCATCGAAGAACTGAACCGGGTCTTCCAGGAAAAAGTGGCCCTGGAAAAAGTGGATGTCTATAAGTCCCAATCGATCGTCACCAAACTTTGCGGCCAAATGCCACCGGACCTTCCGGCTGTGGTTGCGGTGGTTGACGGTGAAGTAAAAGATGTGGTCTGTACCGGGCTTGACGCGGCGAAACTGCACCAACTCGTCCGGGGATTAGTGGCGGATTAGGATGGATCGAGGGCACGGTCAAGAACGGAGACCCTGAATCAAGGCAGAATAAATGGTGAAACAATTAAACAGAGCAGAGAGGGGGAATCTGGCGGAGTTGCAGCCGGATTCCCCTTTTTAGCGGGCAGAAGCATCCTTGGCCAACGGTAGTTTGCCGACGGCTCGTTCAATCCGGTGGAGGGCTTCCGTGAGGAGCGGCCGGGGACAGGCGATGTTGATCCGGTGGAAACCTTCTCCCCCCGGGCCGTAACTGCGCCCGTCGTTCAGGCCGACTTTGGCTTCGTGAATAAAGAAGGCTTTCAGTTCCTCCGGCGTCAGGGGTAAGCGGCGGCAGTCGAGCCAAACTAGGTAGGTTCCCTCCGGCGGCATAGGTTTGATGGCGGGAATCCGTTCGGCGAAAAAGGCCATGAGAAAGTCGAGGTTACCCTGGAGATACCGGATCAGCGCGTCCAACCACGCGGCACCTCCCTGGTAAGCGGCGGTAAAGGCGGTAAGGCCCAGCGTGTTATAGATCTGCATCCCCAAGGCGGATTGCACTTGTTTAAACCGTCTCCGTTTTTCCGGATCGGGGATCAGCGCCACCGCTGTGGTCAGCCCGGGCAGATTAAAGGTCTTACTCGGGGCAAAACAAGTAATGGTATTGTGGGCAAGCTCCGGGTTGAGCGCCGCAATGGGGGTGTGTTTATAGTTGGGATAGACCAAATCGGCGTGGATCTCGTCGGAAACAAGGATGAGCCCATGGCGTTGGCAGAATTCACCCAGCCGCTCCAGTTCTTCTCTGGTCCAGACCCGTCCGCCCGGATTATGAGGGCTGCACAAAATCATCATTTTTACACCGGGATCAACCACGGTTTCCAAATGGTCAAAGTCCATGAGGTAACGGCCGTTCTCTTCCTTTAATGGGTTAAGCACCAATCGCCGTTGGTTTTTCTCGACGACACGAAAGAAGGGGCCGTAAACGGGGGGTTGGATAATAACGCCCTCGCCCGGCTGGGTAAAGGCCAGAACCGACAGAGCCAGCGCCGGCACAACCCCGGGGGTGACCACCGTCCATTCTTGTTCAATGGTCCATTGGTGTCGTGCGGCCAGCCAGTCGCTGAGCGCTTGGTAAAACTGGGGTGGGGGGAAGGTATAGCCGTAAATCGGATGCTGGATCCGTTCCGCCAAGGCTGTGGTCACACACGGGGGAACCGCAAAATCCATATCCGCCACCCACAAGGGGAGGAGATCAGCGGTGCCGAAAATTTTCGTCCGTTGGTCCCATTTTTCGTTATTCGTCTGTTGACGGTCGATGATCTGGTCGAAATTATAGGACATCATGTTACCTCCTCAAAAAAGTTTGAGTGTAGCCGCCTTCGATTGCCAAATAAAAGTATATCACTGAATAAAAGTATATCATGAACAAATGCTGGTGAAACTTTTTTCGTCCAACTTTAACTTTTATGCTGTCTGCTGCGACCAGGCAAAACCCAGCCGGACAAGGGCTTAGCCTGGGGTTCGCCCTGTTTGTCCAGGTGGAAAGTTATCCGGGGAAGAGGAGACCCTAAAAAAATAACGAAGATCTTTCATTAATTTTCCTTGATCGGACGGCGCCGGCGGCGCCGACGGCGGGCTTTATAAAAGCGACTTGGATGGGAAAGGCAGGGTGAAGGGACTGAAAAAGCAGGTGATTGTTGTTGGCGGCGGCGCGGCGGGGATGCTGGCGGCGATTACCGCCTGTCACCACGGGGCCGCCGTGACCCTTCTGGAGCGTAATCCGCGGGTTGGGAAAAAGATTCTGGTGACGGGGAACGGGCGGTGTAATTTCACGAACATCAATGCGGACTACCATTGTTACCAGGGGGAAAATCCGGAATTTGCCAAGCATGCGCTGGCGGTTTTTGGCAGTGAAGCGACGATAGCTTTCTTTGCCAGGCTGGGGGTGGTTCCGAAGGTGGAGGACGAAGGAAAAGTGTATCCCTGGTCGGATCAGGCCTCCAGCGTTCTTGATGTTCTCCGGTATGAGCTGGAGCGTTGTGGGGTAAAGGTGGTGGTGGACGCTTTTGTCCAGCGGATCGCGAAAGTGGATGGTCAGTTCCGGGTGGAGTTGGCCGACGGTACGGCCGTTTGGGGCGACCGCCTGATTCTGGCCCCCGGTGGAAAGGCCAAACCGTCCACCGGTTCCGATGGCAATGGTTATGATCTGGCCCGCAGTTTCGGTCATACCGTTACTCCGCTCTACCCGGGCCTGGTCCAGTTAAAGTTGGCGGGTTCCTTCTTCCCGCAGGTCCAAGGGGTGAAGATCAAGGGGACGGTGGCTCTGCTGGACGGCGCGGAAAACCTCGGTCGTGAACAGGGGGATATTATCTTTGGGAACTATGGTCTTTCCGGGCCGCCCGTCTTTCAACTCAGCACACTGGTGGGACCGTTGTTCCAAGCCGGAAAGACCCCAGTTTTGCAACTGATAATGATCGACCGGATGACCCGGGCGGAGCTGACCGCGCTGCTCAGGGACCGTTTCCGGGCGGCGCCCGAAAAGACCCTGGCCTTCAGCCTGGTCGGGTTCGTTAATAAAAGACTCATCCCAGCTGTGCTGAAGGAGGCGGGTTTTGTCGATCTGCAACAACCAGTGGGCCGGCTGACGGCCGCGGAGACGGAGCGGCTGGTTGACCTACTAACCGACTGGCGGTTTGTGGTCCGCGGGACGAAAAGCTGGTCCAGTGCCCAGGTGACAGTCGGTGGTGTGGCGACGGGAGAAATTAACCCGGAGACCATGGAGTCCAAGTTGGTGCCCGGGCTCTTTTTTGCCGGTGAAATCATTGATCTGGCCGGAAGGTGTGGGGGCTTTAATCTGCAATGGGCGTGGTCTTCCGGGTATCTTGCCGGGGAAAAGGCGGCGACCATGGGCTAAAAGGAACCGGGGTCAAGGTGCGCGACGGGAAACAATTAAACACAACACTATAAAGACGGTCGTTTTTTGGATTGTTTCTTGAATCTCCATAAAGGACTCATGTAGTTTGGCCCGTTAAATCGGGTCGAAGCGCTATAAAGAACGCTTTAATTGCGTGGTTGACAAGCATTAACGTAATTAAAGCGTTCTGTTTTGTTATAAGATTCAGTTTGATGCCCTATATTTGTAACAAATTTATAGCAAAAGGTAAAAATATTAGAGTGTTTAAGCGAAGAAGCTATATTATACTTATGTTACAAATTATGCTACAAAAATTAAGGAGGTTGATCTTATGCGAAAATTAATCTGCGCTCTGCTGGTAAGTTTATGCCTCATGGCGCTGGCTTTTCCTGGGATGACCGCTTCGCCCACAACCCTTACGTTCTGGACCTTCCAGGAACTGCATAAAGCTTTTGTTAAATAGGATCGTCGAACCAGTTATGGACCGCTTGATTAAAGCTAGATTCGACAACTATGCCAAAGACGGGAAGTATTACGGGATTGATTACCATGTTGGCGCTACCGTTATGTTCTACAATAAGGAATACATGGATCAGGCCGGGGTCGATGTGGGTCTATGTTATAATTCCGGACATGATGATAAGATAGAAGCATAATGAAAAGGAGAGAAAATCATGTCCAAAATCCGCCAACAATATGATGAGGATTTCCGCAAGAATGTGGTCAAGCTCAGTTA
>JAAYHQ010000023.1 GCA_012727425.1 Bacillota bacterium | reverse complement strand
ACTGAAAACATTTGTAGTCACGTCTTGCCCAAAAAGCAGCAGGAAGCGAATACGAAATTGGGGGGAATTTCCGAAAATAAACTAAAAAGGGATTGCCAAAAAGGGGGCCAAACCAAAAAAGCGACGCGGTTTTTACCGCGTCGCTTCGATCTTGCTAGATGGCGCGCCCGACAGGAATCGAACCTGTGCACCTGGCTCCGGAGGCCAGTGCTCTATCCTCTGAGCTACGGGCGCTCACAAACCCTTAAGTTATTGTACATGATCAACCGGAAAAAAGCAACCATCAAATCTTGGAGATTTGTTGTTTTTTTTCACCCTTTCACCGATCGGCCCGGTCCACGGGCCACAAAAGCACTCTTTACTCCGTTAAAAACGGCCGGCCGCTGGGGCGTGTTCTGGTTGACGGCCATCACCAGCGGCAAAGGCACATTGCTGAGGAGCTGCACATCAACCCGGATCACCGTGGTCTCCCGGAGCACCGTGGGGCTGAACAACTGAAAATCGATAAACTCAACGGTCGCCGCCACTTGACAAAACTGTCCCGGTTCCGCCGCGGGAAGATCGACAAAACCGGAGAAGGGGATATCTACTCCCTGGTGCACAACAACGTTGTCTTCGTTCACAAAAAAGATCTGTTTATGCAGAATCCCCTGGAAAACAACTTTGCCGGGGATCACATGGCAACGGAGATCTTGGACAAAGGCGCGGATTTCATCAATCTTTTGTGCCGGAGTAAAAAGATCAATGGTGTCTTCCACCAAGACCTGGACCTGAGCCTCAGCGATTACTTCGACCGCCATTTTACTCCTCCTTTTCTCCCTTGTTTGGGGGTGTTTGTACATATTATGTTGGTCCGGCACCGCCGGCATCCTGACCAAACGCCCAATCTTAAAGAACTACCGCCCAATCCGGACCGGCGTCCCATAAAAAATCAGCGTATTTCCACGCCGAACGGGATAGATTATTAAGGGGAGATATTTAGGAAAAGCCATACTGAGGAGGAATGAGGATGAAGAAAGCTCGGGAGATCGAGGAGATTATTCATTTTGTCCGAAGCCATCCGGAAAGTACGGTCAGTCGCCGTATCTACCGGGAGACGCTGGGGGCAGCCCCGGCTCAGATCAACAGTGCAGTTTTACAGCAGGTCCGGGAAAAACTGGAGATTGCTGATGAGTTCACCATCGAAGGTTACAACTACCTGATTCAGTAAGGCCAAAAAGCCGGTTCCGCCGGCGGTCACTGTTGATTAAGATAACGTTCACCAAGCACAACCGCGACATAATCATCATAGGGCCGCCAGGGGGACTGGAGTCCCAGGGGAAACCAACGCCGCCACCCCCGCCGGTTGGCCTGTAAAAAACGGCGCCGTCCCTCCGCACTGGAACCATCCTCGCTAACCAGGGTCAATTTCAACTGATCCGTGGTCAAGGCCGCCCGGAGGGTCGCGGCAAACTCCGGACCACCCGTCCGGTCACCAATCACCACCGTAGTCACCTGAAAGTGGTCCACCAGATCTTGCACCACCCGGACCAAAGCGGCAACTTCCGCGATCCCCTGCCTCAGCACCCGCCGGTCCCCCGTGGTCAAAACGGCATAGCCGAACTTCATCCGGCCCGGATCGATCGCTAAAATCCGCATTCACTCGGCCCGCCTTTCCCGCTGAAACTTGCCTTCCGACTCTTTACCGCTCTCCGTCCCACGCGTGTTGGCCCGCAGTAAAGCGGCTTCCCCCGCGTAAGCCTCAATCTCCTTGCGCAAACGGTCCCGTTCGACCTCCAGCGCCACCTTCTTCTCTTGCAGCGCTTTTGTCTCGGCTTCCACTTGACGCAAGCGTGCTTCGGCCCCGTCGAGATCCTGGCGCGTTGCGGCCAGTTCCGTCTGTAGACTCTTCATCCGGAATAACGCGGTCCGCACGTCATTGGAGACCAAGGTGAGTAATAAAAGGGTGGTTCCGGCAATCAAGACCCCGGTCACCACCGTGATAATCATCGATGTATATTTGGGCCGTAACCCACAGAGGGACAACCGTTTCTTCCCGACCTTCATCCCGATCCGGTCGCCCAAAAAGGCAATAACCCCGCCCAGCAAGGCAATGGTTACAACCAGCACAATGCCGTACACTTTGCTCCCCCTCCGCTAGATATTGAACGCTTTGCGGATAAACAGATATAAACCGTAGCCGCCGATGATCAGATTCTGGAGCCAAGCGCCGATCCAAGGCGAAGTCAGTCCCGATTGTCCCAGAAATGTCCCCACAGCCATTAAAACATAATAAAAGATGACGTTCAAAAGGGTGATTCCTAAACCTGCCGAGGCGGTCCGCCGTTGGGACTGTAAGGCCAAAGGGGTTCCCAACAGGGCAAAGACCATACAAGCAAAGGGAAAAGCCATCTTCAAGTGGAGTTGCACTTCGTACTGGCGGCGTTTTTTGGTGCTTAATTCCGTGTTCTCCAGATACCATTTCAATTCCCACCAGTTCATCTCTTCCGGCTCCCGGGACAAGCGGACGACTTGCTCCGGTGTTTTTTCAAAACCGGACGGATTATACCCCTCAGTCACCCGAACCGGGACCACCGCATCCTCCCGGTAGGTAAAGATCTCGCCTTCCCGAAAGTACCATCCGCCCTCGCCCCACAACAGTTCTTTACTCTTGATCGTCCGGACCAGTTGCCCGTGTTCCAGCTCCTGGATCGTCACATTGACAAATCTTTCTTCCGTTGCATTATATTGCTCCGCGTAGACCAGCCGTTTTTTCCCGTCTTTGAGGCGTTCCGCATAGAAATACTCATTGATCACCCCTTTGGGTTTACCCTGCCGGATAAAGGTCCGTTCTTCCCGGTAGGCGTGTTTGGCCATGGGCGTCAGAGACTCGTTGAGATAAAAGGTGCCCACGGTCAAGACCGCCGCGATAATCAAAACCGGGGTGGCAATCTGCATAAAGCTAACCCCGCCGGCCTGCATCGCGATGGTCTCACTGTGGCTGGTCATCCGGCCCAACCCCAGGAGGGTCGCCAGGAGCATCCCGATATAGACCCCGTAGGCCAGATTCTCGGGGACATGGTAAGCCCATAGGCGCAAAACAGTGAGCAGTGGAACCGAATAGGATTCCGCCCATTGGATGATATTCACCAAGGACCAGCCGATAAACATGCCGCCAAAGGCCAAAAAACCAAAGAAGAAGGGCCCCATCAATTCTCTGATCAAGTACTTAGTAATAATCCGCATGCTGATTACTCCCGTTTATCAAAAATTCCTCCCGGCAACCCTTTCCCCATTTTTACATGTTAAAACGGTCACCAAGATAAAATTTACGTGCCTTTTCATCTTCGGCAATCTCCGTAGCGTCCCCGGAAACCAGAATTTTCCCCGAATACATGATATAGGCGCGGTCGGTGATCGCCAGGGTTTCCCGGACATTGTGGTCGGTAATCAGGACGCCTAAACCCCGCTTTTTCAATACGCCGACAATATCCTGCAGATCGGCGACGGCGATAGGGTCAACGCCGGTAAAGGGCTCATCCAACAAAATATACCGGGGATTCTGGGCCAGCGCGCGGGCGATCTCCACCCGGCGGCGTTCACCGCCGGAGAGCATGTAGCCCTTTTGTTTCCGCACCTTCGTCAGGTTAAAATCCGTTAGCAACTGCTCGCACCGTTCGAGCCGTTTTTTCTTCTCTTTAATAACCAACTCCAAAATTGCTAAAATGTTCTGTTCCACAGTCAGTTTGCGGAAAACCGACGGTTCCTGGGCCAAATAAGAAACCCCGTAGCGGGCCCTTAGATGCATGGGCAACCGGGTCACGTCGGTGCCATCTATTATGATCCGCCCGGCAAGGGGCTTTTCCAAACCAACAATCATGTAAAAGGTGGTGGTCTTACCGGCGCCGTTCGGGCCCAAGAGCCCGACGACCTCGCCCGGGTGGACTTCCAGACTAACCTGATCCACCACGCGCCGTTTCCCGTATTCTTTCACTAGACCTTGCGCTTCAATCGCCACTGGAATGCACTCCTCTATCCTGATAAAACCGGGTCTTCGTCGGCCCTTCGGCAGTAACCTGTCCACTGGCTAAATCGTAGGTGATCACCGTCTCCGCCTCACCCTGGAGAATCCCGTCTGCCCAGCGGATCACGGGCGAACCCATCAGAGTAACGTGTTCCCCGCGCATACTTCCGTTAAACCGCTCACCTTCCATGACCCAATCGGGTCCCCGGAGGGTAAAACCCCCCTCTCCCTGGAACGTTTCCTCTTCCAAACCATAAGTAAAAGCTCCGCCAACCACCAGGTGCATCCTTTCCGGTTCGAGGATGGTAATTGCCCCCCCCTCCGGCAGGCGTACCAGTTCGGCGGTGACGACCATCTTTTCCCCGGTGGCAACCAGCTTCGCGGTTTCCAACTGAACAGCTTCTTCCGCCGTCAGCACCTGACTACGTTGGTCGTAGCTGATTTTTATCGCCGTCAGGCGCAGCCCGGAACCGGCCACGCAGACTTCAACCGGAGCCCCGGAATAACCCCGGTAGACACAGACTTCTTTTTCCAGATCGAGCTCGGTCACGCCTCGGGGCGGAACAACTATCTCCACCTCATTACGGCCTTCTTCAGCAGCCCATCCCGGTAAGGCACCGACCAAGAAAAAGGCAACCGTTAGTAAAAGAACCAGCACGTTTCTCTTCTGGGCCATTGGCCTTCTTCACTCCATTCGCCTTGCTTTACTGGAAAGACCACCGGGACGTCCCGGAAAAAATCATCCGCCGGTCTTCCGGATTAAACGTAAAACTTTCCGCTTGAAACTTAACGTTTTCGCCGTCCCCCTGCAGTTGACGGCCGGTGATTTCTTCTCCCGCCGCCGCTTCCCAATAGACCTCAGCGGCCACCATCCGGATCTCTTCCCCGGTTAAAACCACTTCCGGGGTGAGGCGAAGCCAGGAAAAGTCCTTCCCCATTTCCCCCTCCGCCGCCTCAACCAGGTATTTTTGCCCGCTCACCGTGTAATACTCCCCTTTGATCCCAAAAAGAAGGCAAACCTCCCCCTCTTCGATCACCTGCTCAACGGTTAATTTCCAGTTCAGGTGGTGATCCATGCCGACCAAAGCAACCTGTACTCCTTTTAAGATCGGGGTCTCGTCGCCATTGGCCGGGACGGTGTCTTCTTCTTCAACCAGGGGAAGTAAAGGAATCGGCTCACTTTGCGGGCGCCAGTTTAGCCGGAAAAGAAAAAAAAGAGCGGAGAAGAGGACCAGGCAGAGAAAAAACCCGGTTATAAGCTTCTTCTTTGTCATTTCCCCCTCCACTCTCCTTTTTCCTTACTTCGTTCGACAAACGTTATTCTTGGGGCCGCTTAACCCCTTTAAAACTTATTCGCCCAGGCACCATAAAACCCTTCTCTCATTAGATGTCTTTAATGGCAACTTCATCTAAGGCCACCACGGTAATCCCGTGCTCCTCCGCCTTGGCCAACAGTTTCTCCCGGTCCAAGAGGAAGGTGGCCCCGGCTTCAATCCCCAAAACCCGTGCTTTGGTGGCAATCAAGGCTTCAAGGGTGTTCAAACCCACCGTCGGCATATCAAAGCGGAAGTCCTGTTGGGGCTTGGCCACTTTAATCACCACGGTCCCGGGGCCGCCGTACTGCCCGCCCCGCCGGATGGTCTGGTCGGTGCCTTCCACCGCCTCAATGGCCAAGACCATCCCCTGTTTTACCACCACACTTTGTCCGATATCCAGCCGGCCAATCTCTTTGGCCAACCGGTAACCCAGTTTCACATCGGCCGTCTCCGCGGGACTTAAAGCCGGACCGGCCAGAATCCCCCGGTCCGGAATGAGCGCCCGTAAAAATCGGGTCTGGGTCTCCACCCGAATCCCGTGTTCCTCAAAATAGTTGACTACCGCCAACTGCAAGGCATCATCGTTGCGTCGGGTCAGTTTGGCCAACAAGCCCATGATCTCTTGGTCCACGGCCCCGGCCAGCAAAAATTCTTTTCCAAAACGTCCGGCAATGACCATCTGGTCAACCTGGTGGTCCTGGAGAAAGCGGCGGATCGCTCCCAACTGTCCGAGATGCTCCCGGCCTACCGTAAACCCCATTTCCGCAAATTGGGCGGCATTTTCCCCGGTACAAAGGACCACCGGGTTAATCCCTTCCGCCCGCATCCCCTCGGCCACAGCCAGGGGCAAGAGGCCTTCTCCGGCTAAAATTGCCCAACCCATCGTCTTTCCCTCCAAACATCTGAATCGAATGATCGAAAAAAAGACTAGACGGTTTTAGTCTAGTCTCCGTGGTCTTGTCGCCGGCTACCGGCAAATCCCCCGCTCCGCACTGCGGAGGAAGCGAATGAAGTGATCGATCTCCGCCGTCCCCTGCAACTCATGTTCCATCTTTTCGATCGCTTGTTCAATTGAGAGGTTGGAACGGTAGAGAATCCGGTAGGCCCGCTTGATCTCTTCCCGGATCTCCGGGGGTACGCCGTTGCGGCGGAGACCGACAATATTAATCCCCGCCACCCGGGCAGGGTTCCCATCAACAATCACAAACGGTGGCACATCCTTCACCACTTTGGTGCAGGCGCCCAACATCGCCATCTTACCGACCTTAGTGAACTGATGGACCCCGGTGAGCCCCCCGATCACCACCCGGTCTTCGACCGTCACGTGGCCGGCCAGAGCCGAACAGTTGGCGAGCACAATATTGTTTCCCACCTGGCAATCATGGGCCACGTGGGAATAGGCCATAAACAAGTTGTTGTTCCCGATTCGGGTCTCGCCGCCACCACCTTCGGTTCCGCGGCTCACCGTCACATTCTCCCGGAAGGTATTGCCATCACCGATAAACAGGAAGCTTTTTTCACCCTTGAACTTCAGATCCTGCGGTTCCACCCCGATAGAAGCACCGTGGTAGAATTTATTGTTGCAACCAATCTTTGTCCAGCCTTCAATCACCACATGAGGTCCCACAACACACCCATCGCCCAGCTCCACATGCTCGCCGATGATCGCATACGGACCAATTACCACATTTTTTCCCAGTTTCGCCCCGGGATGAACTATAGCTGTTTCATGAATCTCCCTTAACGCCACCACTTTATTTTCTACTACTTTCAATCTGGGACCCCCTAACCAAAATCTATAACTTTTTTTTCTTTTTACTCCGCTTCGCCTTGGGTTTTCTTTGCTGAACCTAAAACAAACATCAGTTGCGCCTCGGCGGCAATCTCGTTGTCCACCGTAGCTTTCCCTTGGGCATAGCACACATTGCCTTTGACCCGCAACAGTTCCACATCTAAATAAAGCTGATCCCCCGGCACCACCGGTCGGCGGAAACGGGCCTTATCAATACCGGTGAAAAAGGGAATCTTCCCCCGGTGCTCTTTTTCCACAAGCAAGGTTAAACCGGCCGCTTGCGCCATACTTTCAATGATCAGGACGCCCGGCATCACGGGCCGTTCCGGGAAATGACCTAAAAAATACTCCTCGTTATTGGTCACGTTCTTCAACGCGGTAATCCGTTTTCGCGGTTCCATCTCAATTACCCGGTCAACCAGTAAAAATGGGTAACGATGGGGTAATAACTCTTTAATCTGGTTTATTTCCACACCCAAACCTCCTTACTCCAAACAATCCTCCAGTTTTAATGTCAGTTCAAAGTCGAGTTTATGTCCAGAACGGACCGCAATAATCTCCCCTTCCAACGGGCCCAATAAGTAAAGATCGCCTAAAATATCCAGGATTTTATGGCGAACAATCTCATCGGGATACCTTAGTTCATTTAAATAACCCTCTTCCCCGACTACCACGGCGATCTCCATATTGCCGCCCAGCGCCAACCCTTGCTTACGCAACGCCTCGATCTCACGCCAAAAGGCAATGGTCCGGGCCGGCGCAATCTGTTCCCGAAAAGTCTCGGGGGTGATCAGATACTGGGCAAACTGGTGGCCAGTAACCTTATGGTCGGAAGTAAAGCAATAAGTGACGCGGAAACCCTCGCCGGGAAGGGCAACCAAATAAGCACGGGGGTCTTTCCCATCGGTCACCCACACCGGTGTGGTTATTTTCCGTACTTTTCGTGGTTTTTCCTGAACGAGCAACCCCGTCCGCAGGATCTCCTCCACAAAAAAGTGGGCGCTCCCGTCACCAAGAGGAATCTCCGGTCCATCGACCGCCACCAAAAGGTTGTCCACGCCCAAACCATGAAAAGCGGCCATTAAATGCTCAATGGTCTGAATCCGCCATTCCTTTGTCCCCAAGGACGTACTGCGCGTTGTATCAACAACATGCGCCGGCTTGGCCGGCAAGACCGGCTGTCCCGGGAGGTCAACCCGGCAAAACCGGATTCCTGTATCGACCGGCTGGGGAATGAGTTCCATCGTCACCATTTTCCCGGAATGAAGAGCCTGGCCACTGATAGCAATCTTATTCTGCAAAGTTTGCTGAAACCCTTTCAAAAATACACCCCCGCAACAAAAAAATATTGCTTGGTTTAGTATAACATTTTTTCGTCAAGTTTTTAATAGTTTTTTATATTTTTTGCCAATTTCCGATTGGGGCGTCGATAAAACCGCAGCGGGCGGTCCTTCTTCCACGATCGCCCCCTGATCCATAAAGAGAATCCGGTCGGCCGCCCGGGAAGCAAAACCAACTTCGTGGGTGACCACCAACATCGTGGTCGCCTTCTGCCGGACAAGCTCTTCCATAATCTCAATAACCTCGCTGACCAGAATCGGGTCCAGGGCGGCGGTGGGTTCATCCCAGAGCATCAGTTGGGGTTCCAAGGCCAAGGCCCGGGCGATCCCCACCCGCTGCTGCTCCCCGCCGCTCAGTTCGGCTGGGTAATTGTGGGCGCGTTCCTTTAAGCCAACCCGCGCCAAAGCCCGCATGGCCCGGTCCTGGGCTTCCGCTTTCTCCTGTCCGTATACGCGCAGCGCAAACGCGACATTCTCTAAAACATTAAGCCGACGGATCAGGTTGAACTGCTGGAAGACAAAACCGATCCGGCGGCGGAGCGCGGATAACTGCGCAAAGGGCAGGTCGGTCACGTCAATCCTGTCAAAAATAATCTGGCCGTCATCCGGTTCGGTCAAACGGTTTATACACCGGACTAAAGTGGATTTTCCGCATCCACTCGGCCCCATAATTATTATCGTCTCGCCCGGAAAAATATTGAGATTAATTCCTTTTAAAACCGGACGTTTTTGGTAACTTTTTTTCAACCCCCGAATCTGCAATAAAGGTTGTTGCCTGGCGGTCTTCATTTCATCACCATCTTCCGTTGGTTAAGTTTCTGCATCAACCCGGGCCGGCCGGCGGGGATCACAATCTCCCGCATGACCGTGGTAAAATCAAACCCCAGGGCGTAACCGGCGACCACTTCATCCAGGTTCAAGCGGTGAAACTTCTCCGCCATCCGGTAAAAGAGAAGGCCGAAAAGGGCCCCGACCAGTAAGAAATAACGGTTGGGAAAGTAGGGAATATGGGCCCCCGACAAGGTAATCGTCGCCCACAACCATCCGCCGCCCACCCCCGCCACGTAAACCCCCGGCAGAAAACGGGCGAGCACCGCCATTTTTCGACGCGCGGTCCGTGCTTTCCCGGTCGTTTTCCGGTACGGCAGCAACAGATCCAAATGGTGCAGAACCGCCAGAATCGGGGCCTGATCCTGCAAGAAAACGATAACCGCCAGAATCAGCACGGCCAAAGCGGCAATGACCCCCTGTACTTCACCTAACAACCGCGTCACCTCATTCCGGACATCCGGTTGGAGAACCCCCGCGGGCAACGGCAGAATCCGGACCTGCTCCGAATCGAAAAAACTGTTGACCAGACGGGCGACTTCTTCCTGGTCATAGCCGGTATTCACAAAGAGCTCCACCTTTTCACCGGGCAGGGTTTCTCCCCCTAAATAGCGGTCCAGGAGGGTAATCGTCTTGGCAATCTCTTCATCCTTCAGTTTGGGGAGGGAAGCCTTGATCTTTTCCAATTCCCCGAGGATCAACTGCACATTGCCGGCCGCGCGCTCATCAAAACCCGTCGCGAAAGGGGTCAGTCCTTGGCGTAAGGCCGCAAAGTCAAGGGCGGCAAACTGTTGCAAGCTCTCGTCGGTAACCCCCATCAATTCGGCCAGGGCAGTCAGACCGGTGCTTCCTCCGCCCAGGACGTTTCCGATCTGGTCCAGCTGTCCGGCCAGCTTCGTCGTCTTCTGCTCCCACGCGAGCAAGGTGTGGACCAAAGGATTAAACCGGTTAATGAAACCATCCAGAGCCCGGGCTTTCGCCCGTAAGTCTTCGATCAAGGCTTGCAACTCCCGGTCCAAACGGCCGGCCTTTTGCCCCAGATCCCCGAAGTAACCAAGGTTCTGCGGGATAAAACCCAAGCGGGTAATGGCCTGGATCCCCTCCAAACCACGGAGGGCTTTATCCAGTTGGTTTTCCACCCAGCGGAGTCGGGCTAAATGATCGGCCATGTTTTGCAACTCGTGCCCGGTCCCTTCAAGTAAAGCGGCGATCTGCTGGATCTTCGCCAGATCCGCCCCGTCCGCGCCAAGACCATTAATACTGTTCAACGCGGCCTGAATCGTCTCCGCCGCCGTAATCACTTGCCGGGCTTGCGCCGGCAGATCCTGAAACGAGTTGAACTGGTTGAGAAAACCAATGGCTTCGTCCAGTGCTTCCGCCAACTGCTGTTTGGGACTGTTGATGATGATGGTGCCCACGATCTCCCCGGCTTTTTGGTCTGCACCCAAAAGCCGCGCCGAAGCGGTGGTCAAAGCGGCCGAATCGCCCTGAATAATCAGCCCCGGCAGCGCCCCGTCTTCCTCTTCCGCAGTGATCTTTACAATCACATCCTGGGCACCGACCTTTTCCCCCGCGGCCAGGGAATGCTCCACCTCGTCAAAAAGGACCAAAAGATCCCCTGGTTTGAGCGTAACTCCCTGGGCGGGAATCACTTTCACCTGCCCGGCATAGGAAAGGAGAAACCGCTTCATCTCCGCCATGGTCAGGAGCAACGCTTCCTGGTCATCACTGCTCTTCCCGGAGGTGACGTTACGGATCAGCGTCACACCAGCCTTACCCGCCAATAACTCCGTTAAATTGCGTCCGACCTCAAGCGGATTGTCCACTTGGTACCCGGCCGGAAACCCGATTTCCAACAGGCGGTAACTGGCCAAAAGCTCTTCCAGCGCCGCTTTGACCGCCTTCATCTTGGTGGATTTTTCCAAAATGACCGCAATACTGCTCCCGTCACGAAAGGCAAAGCGTACGCCGGAAATCCGCTCCGCTTCCCGGATGAAAAGGTCGGCCACCCCGCTGGGAATCGCCGACAAGGTCAACCGGGGTTCGGTCATTAAGCTAAAGCCGCCGGCACCCGGAATATCACGAAAGTAATTATTTAAATTGGTATAAACCGCTTTGGTCCGGTGTTGAGGAGCCAACCCGACAAACACGGCCGTCTTCCCGGCGACACTGACACCCACTTTTACGGTAGACCCGGGAACATGTTTTTTAATAATCTCCTGAAGACGGGCCACCGCCGTCTCTTTCAAGTCGGTGCGGACTTGAAACAAAAGATCATACTCCCCGTGGTCACCAATTAAACCGTCCACCGTGGCCGAGAAATACCGGTCGGTGACCAAACCGACCCCCGCGGCCACCAGAGACGCCAGGATAACACTGATTATAAACCAAATGAGGAGGTCTTTAAAAAACCCGGTCCGCAAGAAGCTTAACATAATATCGCCTCCTTGTTTACGATTATAGCATATCTTCCGGACCTGCTAGAAAGGTAATTCTTGTTTTGCCATGTTATAAATAACAAGCAAAAACCGAAGCGGGTTTTCGCTTCGGTTTTTGGGGCAGACTATCTTTAACCATCAACGATCGGTACCTCTTTCGTCCCCGTTTCGGCAGCTCTGACTTGATTATTATCTTTTTATTTCCACAAGGGAGGTTGTGCGGTTGTCACCTAAGAAACCGGCGATCTGTATTATTTGCTTCAGTGGCGATCTGGATAAATCCCTCTCAGCCTTGGCCTTGGCCTGGACGGCCGCCGGGGAAGGGTTTACGGCCTACATCTTCTTTACCTTCTGGGGGCTCGCCCTGCTCCGAAAGGAACGGGGTCAGGCGCGCCATCCACTGGAACGGCTCTTCAAACTCCTTTTACCGGTCGGTCCGGATAAACTGGGCTTATCAAAGATGAACTTCGGCGGTCTTGGTGCCCTTTTCATGAACAAACTGATCCGTTTACGCCAAACCGAAACCGTCGGCGAGCTTTTGCAGATGGCAATGGAACGCCAGGTCAAATTTATTGCTTGCCAAGGCACCCTGGAGATGCTCGGGATCAGCAAAGACGAGTTGATTGACTATGCCCACCTGTCGGTCGGCGACGTAACCACCTTTCTCCAACTGGCCCGGGAGGCGGAGATCCAATTGTTTATCTAGCTTCGAATTCCCTTTCACCCTTGCCTCCGCCCCAATGATGGAGTAAGATTAATAGTGCCTTTATTTTCCTTTTCCGCGGTTTTTTTCTTTTTCCCCTTTTACCCTTAATGACAAAGCTTATTTCGTTCGCCGGCAAGCCAAAAGAGCGCAATGGAATAAGCCGAAGGAGGAGTTGGAAATGAAATACGCCACAAAAAACCTCAGTGATTTTCTGGAACTGCCCGACCGGGACATCCTCGCCAAAACCAGGCCTTTTTATGAATTCACCGGTGAACTGGTCAGCCAGGAATACCACCATTGGGCGCGGATTCTGACGAGTCCGTCCGAACGCCGGGTCAAAATTCTTGACCGTTACACCAATGAAGTCCGGGAAATGGTCATGATGGCCTCCAACAATTACTTGGGTCTGACCACCCATCCCGCCGTGGTCGAAGCCGCCCGGAAAGCGCTGGAGAAATACGGTGCGGGTGCGGGCAGTGTGCCTTTACTCGGCGGTTATCTTGACCTCCACCGCGAGCTCGAACAGAAACTGGCCCGAATGAAAGGATGCGAGGACGCGGTTATCTTCTCCTCCGGTTATGCCGCCAACGTCGGTTGTGTCTCGGCCTTGGTCCGCAAGGGTGATGTCGTCATCAACGACCGCTTAAACCACGCCAGTATCATCGATGGGTGTTTCCTCTCCGGCGGGACCCTTCGCACCTTTAAACATAATGACCTCGCCAGTCTGGAGAAGGTGTTGCAGACAACGGAAAAGCATGGTTGCAACGGAAAATTAATCATCGTGGACGGCGTTTTCAGCATGGACGGGGACATCACCAATCTTCCGGGCATCAAAGCCCTGGCCGACCGCTACCACGCGCGGATCATGATCGATGAAGCCCATGCCACCGGAGTAATCGGTCCGAACGGGCGGGGCACCCCCGAACACTTTAACATGGAAGGCCAAATTGATCTGGTGGCGGGAACATTAAGCAAGGCCCTGGCGGTGGTGGGCGGTTTTGTGGCCTCGTCCAAAGAAGTCGTCAATTATCTGCGTTTTTACGCCCGGTCCCATATGTTCTCGACCGCGCTGCCCCCCGCTGCCGCTGGCGCGCTCATGGCCGGGATCGATGTCATTCAGAATGAACCGCAGTTGCGGCAGAGATTATGGACGAATATTGAGTATATGCGCACCAATCTGCAGCGGATGGGTTTTAACCTGGGTAATAGCGAAACGGCGATCATCCCCATTATCGTCGGCGCGGATGATCTTTTAAAGAAAGTCAGCCGGGAAATCCACCGCGCCGGGATCTTCGTCAACCCCGTCTATTATCCGGCGGTTCCGAAAAAAAGTTCACGGCTGCGCCTCTCCTTAATGGCCACCCACACCCAGGAGGATCTCGACGACACCCTGGCCGTCCTCGAACGGGTCGGCAAAAAGTACGGTTTGATCTGAACGCCACCTCTGAAAGAAAGAGGCAGTCCGGCTGGACTGCCTCTTTTTAAATGTCTTGATCTCTACTATGTTGCAGAAGAAAGCTTTTCTGTTGTCGTCAGACCGGCGGCACCCGATCCATTCTTCCGTCTCCGGTCCAAAGCCGGTTCGCGGCTACGCTTTAATAGTGTTGATTAAGGGTGTTCAGATTTAAGTTCGGATTAGTCGTGTTCTGATTGTTCGTCCCCTGCTGGTTTACCAATCCGGCACGGAATCCGGCTTGGACATTCGCTACCGCTTGTTGGGAAAGAGTTCTTTCCGCCGCTTCAATCATCCGCTTTACCATATGACCCCCAATCGCACCACAATCACGGGCCGTCATATACCCCCAGTAATCGCCTTGGATCGGGGAAGTATCAATATTCAGCTCTTTCGAGATTTCGTACTTCATCTGATCCAACGCCTTTTTCGCCTGGGCATAAACAAGGGTATTACGTTTTTGACCGGCAGCCATCTTTTGAACCTCCTTTCTAAATGGTCTATTTGTAATCTGCCCAGCTAAACACGGTGTTAAACGGCATTTTCGTTGGAAAATACGGCGGAAGATCCCGCCGCTGGCAACGCTTCACAACCCCTTTTCCTTAGGCATAGTATATCTTGAACAAAGGCGGGGAGGCCACACAATGGATATAAAACGGCATGACCAAATACGCGCCGGCATCATTGGCCTTGACACCAAGATTCCGTTGAGTGACGGCACAAAGCGGCCTTACATCAATCTGGACAATGCGGCCACCACACCGCCACTTAGGGCCGTTGTGCAAGCCGTCCAATCCTTTCTCCCCTGGTATTCCAGCGTCCATCGGGGGTTTGGCTACAAGTCCCAGCTTTCCACCGCGGTCTACGCGGAAGCGCGCCGGATTATCCTGGATTTTTTTGGCGCCCCGGCGGAGAAGTATACCGCCCTCTTTGTGAAAAATGCCAGCGAAGGCCTGAACAAGCTTGCGCAGCGTCTCCCCGTGGCCGAAGCGGAGGTCCTGACCACTTGGATGGAACACCACTCCAACGACCTGCCCTGGCGTTTGCGGAAACAAGCCCGGTTTATCCAACTCACCAACGACGGCTGCCTTGATCTGGCCGATCTGGAAAGGAAACTGCGGAAAGCGCGCCACCGCATAAAACTGGTCACCGTCTGCGGCGCGTCGAATGTCACCGGCATCATCAATCCCATTCAAACCATCGCCGAACTCGCCCGGTATTACGGTGCGCAACTGGTCGTCGACGCCGCCCAGTTGGCCCCTCATTACCCGGTGCAGATCCAGTCCGGGCCCGCCCCCATCGATTTTCTGGCCTTCTCCGGGCATAAAATGTATGCTCCCTTCGGTTCCGGTGTCCTTCTTGGCCCGTTGGCCGCTTTCCGCGACGGCCCTCCGGACCAGGTGGGGGGTGGTACCGTCATCGCCGTTTCCCGTGAGGAAGTGGTTTTTGCGCCTCCGCCCGAACGGGAAGAAGTAGGAACCCCGAATCTCCTCGGTGCCCTCGCCCTCGCCGCCAGCCTGCGCTGGTTGTCCCGGAATGATTTCCCGCAGTTGGTTGCCTATGAGGCGGAATTGACTAAATACGCCTACCACCAGTTGAAAACGGTGCCCGGTTTGACGCTCTATGGACCGCCACCGGAACGTTACCCCCGGGTTGGTGTGATCTCCTTTAACCTGGAAGGCATCCCCCACGGTTTAGTCGCCGCCTATCTGTCCTTTGAGGCCGGAATCGGCGTCCGGCACGGCTGTTTTTGCGCCCGTCCCTATGTTCATCATCTCTTAGGGTTATCCGCCGCCGAGATTATTTCCGCGGAAAATCTGGCCAAAGCAGGGAAAAAGTGCCTTCTTCCGGGGATGGTCCGGATTAGTTTTGGCTTTTACAACACCAAAGCCGAGGTCGATCAGTTGGTTGATGCCCTAAAATCCCTCCGGCTTGAGGAGGAGAAAATAAAAAACCGGTACCGGATTGACCCGGCGACCGGCGAATATCTCCCCCGCATCGGCAATTTCAAAGCCGCTCTCAGGCGGCACACGAAAACCTTCTTTAATCTTTAGGTACTCGTGGTGCCTCCTGGCCCGGCAAAAGCACCTTCTTCCATTTCCGGAGATAATCAAGGCCCGAAAAAGCGGTAAAGAAAACCGCAATATAGAGCACAATCTGAGCCCCCGGTACCGACAGCATGATCATGGCAATGGCAATGATCTGGGAAAAAGTCTTCACCTTGCCCCACAGCCCCGCCGCGACCGCCAGCCCTTTCTTCTGGGCTTTAAAACGCAAGACAGTGATCAAGACCTCCCGGGCCAGAATAACCGCAACCACCCAACCACTGACTTTCCCCAACATAAAAAGACTGTACAAGGCACCGCCAATCAGAATTTTATCGGCAATCGGGTCAAAAGACTTCCCAAATGCACTGGTCTCCTTGCGGCGGCGGGCCACATAACCGTCCAGACCATCGGTCAAGGCCGCCAAGATAAAGATCGCGGCCGCATAAATCTCTTTATGTTCCATCGGAATAAAAAGAAAAAAAAGGCAGACCGGTGTCAGAATGATTCTGGAGAGCGTCAAATAATCGGCAAGTTTCATCACATTATCACCACGATTTGAAATAATCCCGGATTTTCACATTGTTCGACATCGGTTCAGGAATATCCTTTAGCAGTTCCTTTTTATTTTGCCATTAAGTTCATAGGGGCCCGCTGCTTCAATCTCAACCCGGACAAAAGCACCCGGGACAAGCTGAGCCTCCTGGCGGGTGGAAGCTTGGACCTTCACTACCCCGTCAATCCCGGGTGCTTCCCGGTAGGACCGGCCTTCCCAGCACCCCGGTGCCTTCTCCTTTTCCAGCAAAACCAGCAATTCCCGGCCGATTAACGCCTGGTTTTTGGCCAAAGAGAGGGCTTGTTGCTGCTCTAAAACCTGACGGGCCCGCCGTTTTTTGGTGGCCGGATGGACCTGCCCGGGTAAACGAGCGGCGGCCGTTCCCTCCTCCCGGAAATAGGGAAAGACGCCCACCCAATCCAGACGGACGTCGGCCAGGAAAGCCAACAGTTCTTCGAAATCCGCTTCCGTTTCCCCGGGATAGCCCACGATAAAGGTGGAACGGATCGCCGCCTCCGGTAAATAATGGCGCACGCGGGCGATGAGCTCCCGGATCTCCCCTTGTGTACTCCGGCGGCCCATCCGTTTGAGCACGGCGGTACTAGCATGCTGTAAAGGAATGTCCAGATAGTGGCAGATATGCTTCGAATCCCGGATCGTCCGCAAAAGTTCATCACTGATCAGCGACGGGTAGGTATATAATAACCGGATCCAAAACTCCCCTTCCAGCCGATCCAGGCGGGAGAGGAGATAGTTCAAATCAAACGCGCCGCCGGAGTCGATCCCGTACGCCGTTGTATCCTGCGCCACCAGATTGATCTCCTTCACACCCCGCCGGAGCAGATTCTCCACTTCCGCAATGATCCTCTCCGGTTGCCGGCTGCGGTACTCCCCCTTAAGCTTGGGGATAATACAGTACAGGCAGTGGTGGTTGCACCCCTCGGCAATCTTCACATACGCGTAATGCGACGGGGTCGTCAGCGGCCGGTCGGACAGAGGCGGCGGTAACCAGCCGGCCGGCGCGTCCGCAAAGAGCACAGCCCCCTCCGGCGCCTCCTTTTTGTGTAAAGCAGCCGTCAAAAGCTCCGGCAGGCGCGTATACTCCCCGGTCCCGAGCCAGAGATCCACCTCCGGCAGGGCGTCCACCAGTTCCTGCCGGTACCTTTGGGGTAGACAACCGGTCACCACCAACAAACGGCAACGGTGCTGCTTATAAGCGGCAAACTCCAAGATCGTATCGATCGACTCCTGCGTCGCCGATTCAATAAATGAACAGGTGTTAATCACCAGAATATCCGCTTCCTCCGGATTCGCAGTCCGTCCAAACCCGGCTTTTTCCGTAAAGCCGATCATGTATTCGGTATCAACCTGGTTTTTCGGGCACCCCAAGGAAACCCAGCCAATCTTCATCCCTGCCATCTTGATCCCTGCCATCTTGTGCTTGTCCATCCTTTCGTCGCGTCACTCGACTAGCTATCGCCTTCTCGAAAACTGTAGCAATTATTTAAGACCCAAGCAAATACAGCCACCAAGCTGACAATCCAACCAAATACCAACCGCCGGATTTACCTTTGCCCATACGGCCCCGGCTGCGTTTCCTAAAAACTCATTCGGGCTGCGCATATAAATACCGGTAAAAACAGTACGTCCGCATGATCTTGGCCACGTAGCGCCTAGTCTCCAGGTAGGGGATGCGGTGCAGATCATCAACCCGCCCCGTCCAGGCCCCGGAGACCAGCCAGGCTTTGACCTTCTCGCCGCCCGCGTTGTAGGCGGCCAGGGCCAAAACCCGGTCCCCGTTGAACTCCCGGAACAAATAACCCAAATACCAGACCCCAAGCGGGATGTTCACCTCCGGCCGGTCCAGATCATCCACCTGGAAAGCCAGGCCCTTTTGCGCACTGACCCACGCGGCCGTCTCCGGCATGATCTGCATCAATCCCCGGGCCCCTTTGGTCGACCGGGCCTTGGGGTCAAACTTGCTTTCCACATAGATCAGCGCGGCCACCAGTTGAGGATCGACCCCGGCATATTCCGACCGTATCTCAATCTCCTCCCGGTACGGAAAAGGGTACACTAGCCGTCCCACCGGTTTATGGAGCGCCACACCCAGCAGGCTCATGAGCAAAACAAGGCCGATCTTGAGCTGGCGTTTTTTAATCACGAAAAAAATAACCTTCACCACCCGCTCCCAACCTAAGTCCATCCTATGCCCCGGACGGAGAAATATGCACCCGTTTCCTGGCGGCAAGCAACCGGGCCACTTTCGCTTTCAACTCCGTTTCGGTACCATCATTGTAAATAACCACATCGGCCCGGTCAATCTTCGCCCGCAGCGGCATTTGGGCCCCGATCCGCCGCCGGGCCTCTTCCGCACTCAAGCCGTCCCGGGCTTGGACCCGCGCCAACTGGACCGCCGGGGACGCCGCCACTACCCAGATCTCATCAAAACCGGTTGCCGCCTTGGCGTCCAGACCCGCTTCAAACAGGAGCGGAACCTCAACCACCACATCCTGCCCCGCCCGTTTTCGCGCCTGTACTTCCGCCTTGATCCGGGCAATAATCGCCGGGTGTGTCAGGGCGTTTAAGCGCTGACGCTTGTCGGGGTTGCTGAACACAACCCGGCCCAAAGCCCGCCGGTCAATCTGCCCCCCCGCGTCCACAATCTCCGGGCCAAAGGCTTGTTTTACCGCTTCGTACACTTCCGTTCCCGGCTGCAACAACTCATGCCCGATTTCGTCCGCACTGATCACCGTTAAACCTAATTCCTGCAAAATCCGGGCCACCGTCGTTTTCCCGGTGCCCATTCCCCCGGTGAGGCCAATTACGAAACCATTGCCCATTGTTTCCCTTCTCCCCTGGTGGTTCTTTCCTCTTCCGTCTTTCCCCTATTTTTGACAGGTAGGACAGTAATGGGTCCCCCGGCCGGCCACCCGGACATAGACCAACGGCGCACCGCACGCGAAACAGGTTTCTTTTTTCCGCCCATAAACCTGCAAATAGTGCTGAAATTCGCCGGCCTCGCCACGCCCGTCCACATAATCCCGTTGGGAAGTTCCCCGGTGGACCAGGGCTTTATTTAGAATCGCAACCATGCATCCGTAAAGCTTTTCCCATTCGGCCCGCGTGACCTCCCGGGCCGGACGCAGGGGGGAAATCCCCGCCGCAAACAAAACCTCATCCGCGTATATATTCCCCAACCCGGCCAGCACCCGTTGGTCCAAAAGCAGGCCCTTCACCGGCCCCGACCGCCGGGCCGCCGCCTTTTCCAAAACCGCCAGCAGTTTTTCCTTCTCCGTTGTTAACGGTTCTAAACCAAGCGCGGTCAGACCGGCCGGCGGTGCCGCCGGGGGAAACAACACGGCGGTGCCAAATTTACGCGGGTCGACAAAATGTAGGCTCTTCCCGTCCCGAAAATTTATCACCAACGTAGTATGCTTCGCCAAGGGGGTCGTCCGGCTCTGCCAGACCAAACGGCCGGCCATCCGGAGATGGATTGTCAAACACTGCCCATTATCCAACTGAAACAACAGATACTTTCCCCGCCGTTCGATCCCGGTGATCCGCCGTCCGGTAAGCCCCGCCGCGAACTCCGCCGGGGCGGGCCGGACCGCTTTCGCCAGGAAGACTTGGACCGTCTCGATCTCCGCCCCCTGCACCAACGGCAGTAAGGACCGGCGGATGGTTTCGACTTCTGGTAATTCCGGCATCCTATAAATCACCCCAATTATCGCCACTTTTCAGATCCACCGCCAACGGGACCCGCAGTTCAAAAACCTGTTCCATCTCCTCACGCAAAACCTTCTCCGTCTCCGGAAGGGCCGCCCGGTCCACCTCCAACAGCAACTCGTCATGGACCTGTAAGAGCAGAGTCGCGGGGAGTTTCTCTTGGCGCAAACGCGCCGCCACCCGCACCATCGCCAGCTTGATCAGATCGGCGGCCGAACCTTGAATCGGCGTATTCCGCGCCATCCGTTCGGCAAAGGAACGCCGCTGGAAATTGCGGGCTTTCAGATCGGGCAAATACCGCCGCCGGTTCATAATCGTACTGACATAACCGGCCTCCCGGGCGGCGGCAATCGACTCCGCCAAATAGGACTTAACCCCTTGGTACTGGGCGAAATATGCGTCGATGAAAGCTTCCGCCTCCTGGCGGGAGACACCGGTCCCTTTGGCCAGTCCAAACCCGCTAATACCATAAATAATTCCAAAATTAACCGCTTTGGCCCGCTCCCGTAATTCGGGACTTACCTGGTCCAGCGGGACGTGAAAGATCGCCGCCGCCGTCTGCCGGTGCACATCCTCACCGTTCCGGAAAGCCGCCAACAGCTTCTCATCGGCGGCAAAATGGGCCAAAAGCCGCAGTTCAATCTGGGAGTAATCAGCCGAAAGAAAAACCGTCTCTTCCTTGTGGGGAATAAAACAACGGCGGATCTCCCGCCCTTCCACACTGCGGACCGGAATATTCTGCAGATTGGGATCGGTGCTGCTCAACCGCCCAGTGGCGGTCACCGCTTGGTTAAAGGTGGTGTGGATCAAATAACCGGGTGGCTTGGCCAGCTCCAAGAGGGCTTGCACATAGGTGGAGTTCAACTTGGTCAAACCACGGTAGGCGAGCACCTTTTCGACAATCGGATGTTTGTCCACCAGTTCCTCCAGAACCTCCGCATCCGTCGAATAACCGGTCTTCGTTCGCTTCCCCACCGGGAGGCCAAGCCGTTCAAAGAGAACCTCCCCCAACTGTTTTGGCGAGGCAATATTAAACTCCTCCCCCGCCAGCCGGTAGATCTCGGTTTCCAGTTCCGCAATCCAGCGGGCATAATTGGTTTGGAGGATAGTCAGCTGTTCCGGCGAGACTTTCACGCCCGCTTTTTCCATGGCAAACAAGATCTGGACCAGCGGCATCTCCACCGCATAGAACAGCTCAGCAACACCGGTCTGTGCAATCTTCTCCGCTAAAACCGGGTGGAGCTTACGGAGGGCTGCCGTCCGGCGCACCCCGGCCGCCGCCAGATCGGCCTCCGGCCAATCAGTCGGCAGCCCAAAGGTCGTCCGTTTCTTCCCCTTGGCGTCCTGGAGGAGCGGAAGTTCGAGCCCGAGCAAAGTCTGGGCTGTGTTCTCCAAGGTTAATTGCCACCGGCCTCCGCTCACCAGATAGGCGGCGATCAGCGCGTCAAAAGCCAAACCTTCCCAGGTCGACCCGTAATGGTCCGCTAGGACCATCTGGGTTTTCCCATCAAAGGCCAGCTTCGGTGCCTGGGGATCGGCCAGCCACCGGACGAGCGGCTCCGGCCAAGATTCCGCCCCGCCGGCCAAGGGGAGAAAACCATGATGTTCATCGTCTTTCGAAAAGGCGACCCCCAGGACTTCCCCCCGCTGCCAGGTGGCTTCCGCCGCCAGAAACTGCAGGGCCACCGGTTGCCCGTCGCTGCCTTCCAAAAAGGCTGGCAGGTCTTCCCCGGTCAGAATCCGGGCTTCCGGGGTTAAGACCGGTCCCACTTCAACCGGTGCGGCCGGCACTTTCACCGCCAGGCGGCCCAGGAGGCTTCGGAACTCCAGTTTGCGGAAGAAGGCCGCCAGGCGCGGCACATCAAAGTGAAAACGGCAGGCCGCCGGGGCCACCGGCAGCGGAACATCCCGCCGGATTGTCACCAGTTCCCGCCAGCGCTGCGCGTCTTCACGGTGGCTGACCAATAATTTTTGCAACCGTTCATTCGCAATCTGCTCCGGGTGGGCCAGCATCGCGTCCAGACTTTCAAAGGTGTGCAGTAGTTTGACTGCCGTTTTCTCCCCTATCCCAGGGATCCCGGGGATATTGTCGGACGGGTCCCCTTTCAACGCCTTAAAATCCGCCCACTGCCGGGGAGTCAACCCGTATTTCTTCTGCAGATACTCGGCGGTAACCCGTACCAGATCGGTAATCCCGCGCCGGGTGTAATAGACACAGACCCCGTCCCCGATCAACTGAAAGGCATCCTGGTCCCCGGTGACAATACAGACCGGAAGCCCGGCTTCCTGCGCCGCCCGGGCCATCGTCCCGATCACATCATCGGCTTCATACCCGTCCACCCCAAGCACCGTCGCTCCCATGCTCTCGTAAAACTCTTTGATGTATGGGAACTGGACCAGAAGGTCCTCGTCCAGTTCTTTCCTGGTCCCTTTGTAATCGGCATAGACTTCGTGCCGGAAAGTCTTGCCCAGATCTTCGGCCACCACCAAATGGGTGGGCTGCTCATCCTCGAGCAAACGGAGCACCATTGTGGCCACCCCGTACACCGCGCTGGTGGGCAGTCCCGCCGTCGTCCGCATGTTGGTGTCCTTTAGGGCGTGGAAGGCGCGGTGCGCCAAACTGTGGCTGTCAATGATCAACATCTTCTCCAAGGTCTGTTCCTCCCTTCCAGCCGTCGACGCTAAGTCGCCCGTGCCGGCTGCCAATTCGCCCACATAGAGCCGTACATTTTCTTGGCCGGATGGCTGGCCGGCGGCGTAACAATTGAACTTTGCCATCCGCCCTGCTCAATTCCCAAGAAATTTAACGCGAAAGCGGATTCTCAAAGTAATCGCGGGCCAGCAAAGCCAGGCCTACCGCATTGTCCGCCGAGAGCGCGGGTTTACCGAAATACACCTTAATACCCTGGTCCAAACGGGCCACCCGGGCCCGCAACTCCCGGCGCAGGTAGGCGTTGCTGGCGACCCCGCCGAACAATAAAACATCCCGGCAGCCCGGTTCCCCGGTGGCCACGCCGGCTTTGATCAGACGAAAAACCGATTCCACCAGGCAGTCCAAGACCGCCCGGGCCAGATCGGCGGGGGCCGGTTTTTGTGCCCACAGGCGCAAGGCGGCCGAGGTCGGCCCGGAAAAACTGACCGTCAAACCCTGGACGGCCACCGGCAACTGCAGGGTGGCCTGTCCATCCTGAGCCAAAGCCTCCAAGTGGGGACCGGCCGGAAAGGGCAGGCCCAGCGCCACCCCGATCCGGTCGACCATTTGTCCCGCGTGCAAGTCGGAGGTTCCACCCAGCAGTTTAATGGCAAACCCCTCCGCCTGTCTTTGGATGGCCAGCAACTCCGTTGTTCCCCCCGACAGATGGAGCCCAAGAAAGGCGTCACTCTCCAGCCCGGCATCGGTCAACGCCGCCCGGATATGTCCCTCCTGATGCGAAGCGGCCAGCTGCGGAACGCCGGCGGTGGCGGCAATAACCCGGCCAAAATTGGCGCCGGCCAGGAAGACCGGCAAATAGGATCCGGCCACCGGACGCGGGCGCGCCGCATACGCCACTCCTTTCAGGGGCCGGAACGCGGCAGCCCTTTCCATCAAATCCGGAAGGTTCTTTAAATGTTGGAAAAGGGCTTCCGATTGTCGAAGCCCTTTTGCCCCCTTTTCCACCGTTAAGACCCGGCGCTCGTCCAGCAGGATGCGGCCGGTCGCATCCGTCAGCGCCAATGATGTGGTATAACAACTGGTATCCAAACCAAGATAGTAACTACTCATTGGTCCCCCCGTCAACCTTTACGGGGACGTTCACCATTTCCTGAACGGCACGGATAACGGTGCCTAAAACCCCGTTTACAAACTTCCCGGAATCCTCATCCCCGTATTTTTTCGCCATTTCAACCGCCTCATTGACGGTGACTTCCACCGGGATATCACTGCGGAACAACAGTTCATAGACGGCTAAGCGCAGAATGTTCCGGTCGGTACTGGCCATCCGGGCCAGCGGCCAGTCTTGCGAATAATGCCGCAAAACGCCGTCGATCTCTTTTTGGTTCCCGATCGCACCAGCCACTATTTCCTTGAGAAAGGTGACGGCATCGGGGGAAAGTTCATTCTCCGTCAACAGCCACCGGACGGCATCCGGCCAGGGCACCCGACCTAAATCATGCTGGAATAAAACAAAGAATGCCAACTCCCTTGCCAAGCGTCTACTCATCTGTTCTCAACCTCAAGTTAATAATTTCGTCGTCTTTGGAAGAGCCCCCGCAATTTTGGCAGTCTTAACTCCTCACCACTGTCAAATCTTTTTCCCACCAGATATCCAACCCAGACACAAAAGGCAAAAGACAAGGCCTTAATCCAGCCAAGACAGAGGACTAAAATGCCGGTCACAACCCCTAAAGCCGAAGAAAAGATCCGTCCTTTATAGGTCAAGAACAACTGTAACAGCTGGTTATTGTCCTTCTCGGCCATTACTCCTCCCTCCTTATTCCACCCGCGCCCGCGGCTCCGCCGAGACTTTCGTCACCGTCACTTCCACGTTGTTAACCGGGATCCCGAGCGTGGCGTGGATATATCCGCGCAGTTCTTCCCGGATCTCGTAGATCAACTGGGGAAGATTCATATCAGGGGAGCTGACAATCTCCACCTGGAAGCTGAGGCGTTCGTTTTCCGTTAACGCCCGGATTTCCGCTTCCTTCACACCCCTGATCTTGTTCACAGCCCGTAAGGCCAAGGCTTCCACAGCCGGTGAGGAGACACGGATCTCACCCAGCTCCGTCTCGTGGATAATCGTCTTCAGTTCCTTCTTCGTGTGCAATCCGGCCATCCACAACAGGACAAAGAAGATGAAGAATAAGAGAAAGGCAACGAGTTTAAAAACTTTGCCCTCTTCTCCAACGGTCAACATTCCGACCACGCGAAAGACGTCTTCCCCGAGCAACAGACCGAAGAAAAAGATGGAGAGGACCAGCATCAACAAGGAACTGATGATAATAACCAACCGGTAAGAGATCTTCATCCCTTCTTACCCCCTTGCCCCCTGTTTATTTTACCCGTTTTTCTTCCGGCGGGGGCTCTTCCTGTCGAAATTCGACCCCTTGGATATGGACATTAACCTCCACCACCGTAAGTCCGGTCATACTTTCAATCGCCCGTTTCACGTTCTCCTGAACAGCAACGGCCACTTCCGGAATTTTTGAGCCGTATTCAACAATGATCGAGAGGTCAATGGCGGCCTCCTTCTCGCCGACTTCCACCCGGACCCCTTTCGCCAGGTTCTTCTTCTTCAAGAGCTCGGTGATGCCGTCCACCATCCCGCCGCCCATTCCGTAAACGCCTTTCACTTCCATAGCCGCCAGTCCGGCAATGACACCCACAACTTCATTGGCAATCCGGATCGAACCGTTTTTTTCATCCCACTCATGTTCGAGGTTAAAATCTCTGGCCACTCCTGCCACCTCCATCAGTATTTAATCATACCCACTTCCTATTGTGGGCTTTTCTTTCCCGGTCACAAAAAGTTTCCTTAAATTTTATTCCAATCGCAACTCTTTTATCAAGTTATTGACAAAATCCGTCGTGAATTCGCCCTTGATAAAATCGGGATGGTAAAGGATCTCCAAGTGGAAGAGGAGCGTCGTCGGAATCCCTTCCACTTCGAACTCCTCCAAGGCCCGGATCATCCGGGCGATCGCTTCCTCCCGCGTTTCGCCCCAGGCGATCAACTTGGCCACCATCGAATCGTAATAGGGAGTAATTAAACACCCTGAATAGGCCGCGCTGTCCACCCGGATCCCCGGACCGCCGGGGGCATGGTAAAACTTGATCAACCCCGGTTGGGGCAGGAAATTTTTCGCCGGATCCTCCGCGTTAATCCGGCACTCAATGGCGTGCCCGCGCAGGGCAATATCCTCCTGCCGCCAGGGCAACTTCTCGCCGGCGGCGATCAAAATTTGCTGTTTCACCAGGTCAATACCGGTAACCATCTCGGTAACCGGGTGCTCCACCTGGATCCGGGTATTCATCTCCATAAAGTAAAACCGGTCGTCTTTGTCGACCAAAAACTCCACGGTCCCGGCGTTCTTGTAACCAACCGCCCGCGCTCCCTTTAAAGCCGCTTCCCCCAAGGCTTTCCGGAGTTCCGGCGAAACCCGCGGGGAGGGACTCTCCTCCAAAATCTTCTGGTGCCGCCGTTGCAGCGAGCAATCCCGTTCGCCCAGATAAACACCGTTGCCATACTCGTCAAAGAGAACCTGGATCTCGATGTGCCGCGGTTCTTCGATGTACTTTTCGAGATAAACCTCGGGGTGTCCGAAGGCCGCTTCTGCTTCCATCTGGGCGGTTTGGACCGCTTGCTTCAGGTCCTCCGGCGAAGACACCACCCGCATCCCCCGGCCGCCACCGCCAGCCGAAGCTTTAATGATCACCGGATAACCAATCTCCGCCGCGACGTCCAGCGCTTCCTCAACGGAAGACAAGGGCCCGTCCGAACCGGGAATCACCGGCACCCCCTGTTCTTTCATAATGCGCTTGGCGCGGGATTTGTCGCCCATCTTCTCCATCACCGCGGCGGGCGGCCCGATAAACTTAATGTTATGGGTCTCACAGATCTCCACAAACCGCGGGTTCTCCGCCAAAAAACCGTACCCCGGATGAATGGCATCCACCCCAGTGAGCGTCGCTGTACTGATCAGATTGATGATGTTCAGATAACTTTTCGATGGTGAAGCCGGCCCCACGCAAACGGCTTCGTCGGCGTAGCGCACATGCAAAGCATCCTGGTCCGCTTCGGAATACACCGCAACCGTTTCGATCCCCAACTCTTTGCAAGCCCGGATCACGCGTAAGGCAATCTCTCCCCGGTTGGCGATTAGAATCTTGCCAAACACCGCTCCCACACCTCCGACTCTGGTTTGACCTTTCCGTTGTCATCCGGTTTTACTTAGGCTTTTTCGATGATAAACAAGGGTTGTCCATATTCAACCGGTTCGGCGTCGTTCACCAAAATCTCGACCACCTTACCCCGGATCGGGCTTTCGATCTCGTTCATGACCTTCATTGCCTCAATAATACACAAGGTCTTCCCGGGTTCCACCATCTCCCCCACCTCGACAAAGGGCGTTTCCCCCGGACCGGGCGCCCGATAAAAAGTACCAACGATCTCGGCACAGACGTACTCTTGGTTGGGGGCCAGTTTCTGCTCCTGCGCCGCAGCCTCCGGTGCCGGGGCACTCTCCGCAGGGGCGGGTGCGGCCGCCGGGGCCGGAGCCGCTGTTGGCGTCACGGTCACCACCGGTTGCACCACGCCAGGAACACCTTTTTTGATCACGATCTTTGTGCCGTTGCTTTCTAAATTTAATTCGGTAATATCGGTCTCCACCAGCATTTGCATTAGCTCTTTGATTTCCTGAATATTCATCAGTCACACTCTCCTTAGCTTAGCAAATAAAACCGTAATTTTCTATTCCGCATTAGACTAAATTTTCCTCTTTTCTTTTTTGCTTTTCCCGGCCGGCGGCCCTTCTTGAGCGCCCAAGCCACCCAAAGAGCGGTCAATTTCTATTCCATAATGCGGACTTGCTCCACCCGGTATCCGGTCACCCTGGTCACCAGTTCCCCGATCTCGGCCACCGCATTGGCGTTCAATGTCTTCCCTTTCACAATCACGGCCACCGTCTCCGGATAAACGGCCACGGCATTATGGGGGTAACCCTTGGCTGCCAAAAGATTTTCCAGCTCTTCCTCCAGAGTTTGCCGTTTCATTAAAGCCAACAGTTCCTCGTGGACCTTGGCCCTTTGCTCCCCTTCGGCCGTGCGCAGCATCGCCTCGAGATTTTCTTGGAGGCGGCTCCGTCCCCGGTCCCGGTTCCAACGGAACTCAACCAGGACTGCCTCTTCGCTGGGGGTTTTTTTGGTGGAGACGGCCACGGCCAATGGGGGCTCCGGGTCGGTCGTCCCCTCCGGATTCAGGGCAACCCGGCTGTAAAACCCAACCCCGAGCAAGAGAAAAAAGCCCACACCCACCAAGAGCCAGGCCAAGACGGGGTCCACCTTTGTTCGCACAATCTTTTCCCTCCCTTTAAGTTTCTCCACTTCTCGGTTTTTACCTATTAATCTTTTGAAATATTAACCCCATGGTAATACAATCACCCGGTGGAGAGGGATCCCCAGTAAAACCGCGGTTGCTTCCCCCAACTGCCGGCGGACCGCCGGGTCGGCCGCCCCTTCGGCCACCACTAACACCCCGCCGATCACCGGTGCCTTTTGCCCGCTGCTAACCGGAGCCTCACCCCCGCCGCTTTGACGCTGAAAAACCGGTTCCCGCCGGAGCATGAGCTCGCGGCCACTCTTACCCGCTTCGGCCGGGGTCGTCCGTTCTTGCCGTTCCTCCCGGTAAAGCCACTGGTGCTCCTCGGTGGTCGCCAGGTGCAGATCAACCACGACCCGTCCCACCCCCTCAATCTGCGTCAGGATCGCCGCCACTTCCCGTTCGAGGCGGCTTTCGGACCATCGCCCCTCCGCTTTTTCCGTCAAGACCGGCCCTTTCACGGCTAATTCCATGGCGCTCCGCTCCGGTTTGGGCGGGCCGCTTCCGCCCCACAGCATAAACCCGATCCCCACTCCGGCCAGTAAAAACAGGGTCAACAGCTTTTTCCGCTCCTTGGCCGGAAGCTTTTGCCAACCAAGGTAATGTAGGATTTTATTCAGGAGCAACCGCCCGTGATCATTCTTGTTGTCCGGCAAATTCCATTTTCACCTCCACCTGCTCCGGCGCCACCGTCAACAGTGCGGCCACCGTTCTTTGTAAAAAATCCGCCGCCACTCCGGGCGCGGCCGGCAAAACCACCCGCGCCCCTTGGATTTGCCCGTCCACGGCGCGCACTTCTACTTGAATTCCGGTCGTCCCCGTAATCTTCCGCAAAAACTGTTCTACTCTCGTCTGGATGGCCGGTACGGTCATCGCCGCCGCCTGCTCCTCGCCCCGCTGCCGCAGTTGAAGACCGGCCGCCACCAAGACCGCCGGATCCGCTTGCCCCCAGTCTTCTGCGGCCACCGGCAGTTCCAACGTAAAATCCCGGCCCACCTGAACCACTAGATTAAGAAGGGAAAACAGGACAATCAGACCAATAACCATCCGTCCGTACTTCTGCATTTCATCATCGGGGAGCAGAAGTTCAAGGAAACCGGCCAACAAGATCAGGGCCAGCAAACTTTTCAGCGCCGCTTTGATTTGGCAGCACCCCTTTCCCGTTACGATCACCCGCCGCTCGTGACGCGTCGCTCAGCGCCGTCTGCGCGCGTTCGCCTCTTGCCATCCCTTCCGTTACGTCTTTTCCGGCCTTCGTCCTCTCCTCCCGTTACCCGGTGTTTGCGCCACGCACCCGGCACCACATCTTTCGCCGGGCGCCCCTCCAAACCGGCGGGCCCATGGCCAGGCGCTTTCCCGTTTTTCCGCCGGCCTTTGCCGCCGGTACCATCGCTAACCAGGCCTTACCGGATCACCGCGGTCAGATTCCCCAAACCGATCAGGACGGTGAGACAGATGAAGAACATCAAACCGACTATGGTCACCGTGGCAAAGATCACCGTCACCGTCTTGCCGATCTCCTGTAAAGATTCGGCCAGGCGGTCTTGGCCCAAAGGTTGCACAAAAGCCGCAGCCAACCGGTAAATAAAGGCCACCACCAGAATTTTTAAGGCCGGATAGGCGCAGAGTAAAATCACGCCCAGGGCGGCAAAGGCCCCCAGTGCGTTTTTGATCAGCAACGAACAACCGGCGGCCAGTTCCAGACTGTCGGCGACCACGCCGCCCACGACCGGCAGCAAATTCCCGGTTAAAAACTGCGCGGTCTGGAGCCCAAGACCGTCGGCTGTAGCCACCGTCACGCCCTGGAGTCCCACCACCCCTAAAAAAATGGTTACCAAAAAAGTAAGGAGCAGAACCGCGCCCTGCCGCGCCAGCGCCGCCAGTTTCGTCACGGAAAAACCCTCGACCAGACGGGCAACCAGCCCGACCGTCCCGGCCAACAGGATTAAGGGGAGCACCAGATTACGTACGAGGCTGAGGACGACCCCCGTTCCGCCCCAGACCACCGGATGGCAGACCGTCGTCAGTGTAATTCCCCCCGCTGCGGCCAGCAGGGTAAAGATGGAGGGCAGAACCGCCAGCACAAATCCGTTTACCCGTTCCAAAGCCGCATACGCCAACTGTACCGTAGCGGTGAAGCTCTGGATCGCCAGTCCCATGAGGACCAGGTAAACGATGTTGGCGACCAGATCGCCGATCCGCCCCCCCGCCCAGGCCTGTTGGAAATGGACCAGAACGCCGCTGATCACGGCCAAAAGGATCAACCGCCCCAAAAGATGCAGATTAATCACGACTTCCCGGCCGATAAAAGCGGCCAACTTCTTTAACAGTTGACCCGGGTCCAGCGGCATCCCCCGCTGGACCCAACCCCGTAGATCCCAACGGGGCAAGAGCGCCTGAGTCTCCCCGTCCAACCGGTCCAAAAAGGACGTGAGCGCCTCCAGATCCAGCGCCGCAATCTCCTGATCAAGCACCAGGCCTACCGGATTGGGCGTTTGACCACAGGCGGGAAAAGCCGCCAGCAACAGGGCGGTAAAACACAGCGCCCCCCACCGGCAGCCAGCGTGCTTCCGCCTCATCCCGTTCCTCCCTTCGCCCCCGACTAAAAAAGGCGGAGAACCATCTCAAAGATGGCCACCATAACCGGTACCGCCATGAAAAGGATGATGATCTTCCCGGCCAGTTCCAGACGGAGGCCCAGCGCGCTTTCACCGGCATCCTTGCAGATCTGCGCGCCAAACCCGGACAGATAAGCCACCCCCAGTACTTTGAAGATGGTCGCCAGATAATCCGGTTGGACCCGGGCTTTTTGCGCCAGGTATGTAAAGACCTGAATCAGCTCGGTCAACCGGCCGATCAACCGAAGAAGAATTACCACCCCCACCAAGGCCGAGAGCAAAACCGCATATTCCTCGTATTCCCGGCGGAGGATAATGATGAAGATCAATGAGACCAAAGTGATGCCGAAAAAGAGGAGAATCTCCATGGTTTCACCTCTTTAAAAACCAAAGACCGCCCGGACTTCCTGGAAAAACCGTTGGACCATTTGAATCGCCACAATAAAGACCAGCACCACCCCGACCAAAGTGAGGATATAAGCGTATTCATCCTTACCCGCCTGTTTAAAAAGGATGTTCAATAAAAGCACGATGATCCCGATGCCGGCAATTTTAAAGATCAGGTCCACCTCAGGTATCATCTCATCCTCCTCCTCTTTCCGGTCAGTAAAAAAGCAAGACCACTAAAGCCCCCGCCGCGATCCCGAAATACCGGTAAAGACGCTCATTTTTTTTGCACTCCGCTTCCGCCGCCGCCGCCTGGTGTTTTAACCGCGCGATTGTTTGGCGGATCGCCGATACCTGATGTTCCCGATCGGTGTTGCCCAGGGTCCGGCCAAAATCGATGAGCAAAGCCCAGTCTTCGGCCTTCAAAGCAAGTCCTTCCCGGATTTGGGCCAAGCTTCTCTGCCAGGCCTCATCAGCTGTCAACCCGGCCGCCCCTTGCAATTCGGCAGTAAAGGTGGAAAAAAGGACGTTGGCCTCCCCCAGCACCCGGCCGCTGATCCGCGCAAAGGCTTCCCCCAACGGCACACTCCCGTACCCGACCTCCGTCTCCAGCCACTGGAAACACTGGATCAAAGCGTTCAACAGCCGCCACCTTTTTTGCAAAAGAGTACTGTAGAGCCACCCGGCCATTGTGCCGGCGGCCATGACCAGCAGAGCGCCGATCAGCTTCATGCTTTCGCCTCCAAACGTTGCCCTTGCAACATTAACGCCTCCTTCGTCCGGCCGTCCCAGACCCCCTCCAGGGTGCCCGGTCCCAGCCGCCGGCTCAGGACCACCACCCGCTCGACTAGACCGCGGGACCACAAACGCCGCAAAGACGGGCGCAGCGCCAGATCCTTGGTATCCCACGCGTGCGCCGTGGTGATAAAACCCACCCCCGTATTGAGGATCTCTTCAATCAGATCCAGATCGCCGGGGCGGCCGATCTCATCGGTGGCAATCAACTGCGGTCCCATTGATCTTAGCAACAAAAAAACCCCTTCCCGCTTGGGGCACCCGGTCAACACATCCGTCCGCATCCCCACATCAAGCTGGGGAACACCCCGAAAGCTGCCGGCCACCTCACCCCGTTCATCGACCAGACCGACTTTGACCGGGGCGGGGACCGCTTCACCGTTGCTAAAACTACGGATCAGATCCCGCAACAAAGTGGTCTTGCCCGCCTGCGGCGGAGAGATAATCATCGTGCGCAGCGGACGGCCGTCCCTGGTCAGAAAGGGCAGCAGCGGACGGCCAATCCC
Organism: Bacillota bacterium; assembly: GCA_012727425.1. Classification (GTDB taxonomy): domain Bacteria; phylum Bacillota; class UBA4882; order UBA10575; family UBA10575; genus Capillibacterium. The sequence continues at coordinate 20,313 of JAAYHQ010000023.1, read as the reverse complement.
CTTGAGCTGCCGGGCAATGCGAATGTTGATACTGGTCACCCGCTTCAACCGGAGCAGTGTTCCCCGGTCGACCAGACATTCGCCGGCCAGCCCCACCCGGTGCCCGCCCGCCAAAGTAATGAAGCCTTCTTTTAACTCTTCTTCCAGTGTGTACAGGGAATTCCCCCCCATCAGCTGGACCGTCCGGAGGACATCGGCCGCTTCGACCTTCAGCGCCTGCTCCGGCCTGGACGCCGGCACCCCGTCCGGCGTCACCAAGAGCGACCGCCCCACCTCAACCTCCAAAGGCTGCTCCGCCCGGAGGCGAATCTCCTCCAGCTTTGCCCATTTTTCCGGAGCCGCCCGCCGGAACTGCTCCAGCACCCACCGGATTCTGGGTACCAAAAAGGGTAACACCTGTTCGGCAAAGCCCACATTAACACCGCCTTTTGCCCAAAAAAAAGCCCGTCCCCTACGGTACATAGATATGGGGACGGGTTGGAAATTATGCTATTGATTCGGCCGACAGCTAAGAGCTACCCTCAATCATGTGCGCACTCTCTTCGTCTTCGTCATCAGCCGGAGGATAATACTGTTCTTCCAGGTAGCCCAGATCTTCGTCGATCGCCTCAACATACTCGTTTAATTCTTCTTGGTCACCGCGGATCTCCTTCAGATCCATGGCGATCAGATCACAAATATTCAAGAGTTGGGTCCAGAGGACCTGCTCTTTTTCACCCTGGAATTCCTGGCCTTCAATTAGCCCGCGCAGATAGGCAACCTGTTCTTTCAGTTCCATTTCTCACCCTCCCATTCTGGTTCTGTCCATAGTATAACTTGGGGTGAGAAAGGCTATCCGCCGGTTTTCCGCGCCAACGGCGGAACAAAGTCTATTTCGCCCGGCGTAAATACTCGCCGGTCCGCGTATCGATCTGCAGAATATCGCCTTCTTCAATAAAGAGGGGAACGTTCACCACCACACCCGTTTCCAGGGTGGCCGGTTTGGAACCGCCGGTCGCCGTATCCCCCTTAAAGCCCGGCTCGGTATGGACCACCGCCAGCTCCACCGTGGTCGGCAGAGTAACACCGATCGCCTCACCGTTGTACATCTGCACCATCACGTTCATGTTCTCTTTGAGGAACTTGACGCCGTCGCCGATGGTCTTTTCGTTCAGAGTCAGCTGTTCATAGGTGTTGTTGTCCATAAAGACATAATCCTCGTCGCTTTTATATAAAAACATCATCTCTTTGGTCTCGACCCGCGCCAGCGCTACTTTTTCCCCCGCGTTAAAGGTCTTTTCCACCGTATAACCGGTCCGCAGGTTTTTTAGTTTCGAACGGACAAAGGCCGCTCCTTTACCGGGCTTGACGTGCATAAATTCGACCACGGTATAAATCTGTCCGTCAACTTCGATCGTCAATCCGGTGCGAAAATCGTTTACTGAAATCATCCCCGTACCTCCTTAAGGCTTATCGTACCCAGAAGCGCCATCCTTTGACTCTTCTTTACCCCGTTTTTAACTTTTTTATTTTATCACAAGCCGGTCTTTACTGTCGAGAGTTAGATCGTCAGCGTCTTGGGGCTGGTGGTAAGATTCTCGATCCCGTCCTCGGTGACCACCACCACATCCTCGATGCGAATGCCGCCCCAACCGGTCAGGTAGATGCCCGGCTCCACCGTGCAAACCATCCCCGGTTCCAGAACGGTTTCTTCGGTCGGGGCCAGCCGCGGCGGTTCATGGATCTGCAGCCCTAAACTGTGGCCCAGGCCGTGGCCGAAACGCTCCCCGTAACCGGCCGCGGCGATCACCTCCCGCGCCAAAGCGTCTACTTCCTTGCCGGTCATGCCCGCCCGCAGGCCGGCCAAGGCCGTCTCCTGGGCCCGCAAGACCAGTCCATACAGTTCCCGCTGCTGGTCGGTGGGCGCGGCGCCGACGACGACCGTCCGGGTAAAGTCGCTACAATAACCGTTGTAGCGTGCCCCGCCGTCCAACACCAGGAGCTCCCCGGCCTCGATTTTTTTATCCGTCGGCCCCCCGTGCGGTAAAGCACTCCGCGGCCCGGAGGCGACAATGGTCGGGAAAGAAGTGCCCTCCGCCCCCGCTTCCCGCTGGAAATACTCGAAAAGGGCGGCAATCTCCTTCTCCGTCCGTCCCGGTTTCAGCTCGGGAAGGAGCCGGGCCCAGGCCTGATCGGTGATCTGGACCGCTCTCCGGATCGCCGCAATCTCCGCGGCCGATTTAACCCGCCGCAACCGGCCCACAAAACCCTCCGTGGGCGTTAAAACACAACATTCCATCCGCTCATTCAGGGCCCGATAGTTTTTTTCCACCAGATGTTCACTTTCAAACCCCCAACGGGAACGACCACCCGAACAGAGCCTCATAATCTCGGCCGCCACCGTCCCCCAGACCTGCGGTTCGTGTTCTTTAACTTGAAAACCATAACCTTCCACCTCTTCCGCCGCCTGGTCCAGATAGCGGAAATCGGTCAGTAAGATCGCTTCAACCCGGTTGATGACCAAAACACCGGAAGAGCCGGTAAAACCACTCAAATAACGCCGGCTGGCCGGTGCTGTGACGACAAAACCATCAAACTTCTCCTCCAACAACAACTGGCGAAACTTTGTTAGTCTTTCCATTGCGGCCTCCTCTTTCCGTTTTTGCTCTTTAAAATTACAAAACCGGCGCGCCCGTCTTCTGTACAGTAATCAAGCCTAAGTCCTTCGCCGCCAGGAAATTATGGTCCGGTTTCGTCTTAGGCGAGAATCGCCATGGTCTACGCTTATTTTGATTATACCAGACTTTGCTTTAAACTCCACAAAAAGTTACGGCGGAACCAAACCGTTACCTGGTTCATAAAATACCATACCGCGTTTTTTCGCAAATTTCAAAGCCTAACCAGGAAAGGAGCCCCCCGCATGAGTATCTCTTACCACGAACTGAAAGACCGCATCCTCTCCGAAACCGAACTGGCTGCCCTCCTCAAAGGTTTTGCTTCTCCCACCGCAGCATCCGGTTGGACCATCGTCAAGTATGTCGTCCGCGACGGCGATACCATCGACGACTTAAGTGCCAGATTTAAGATCCCACGGTCCCTAATCCTAAAACTGAACGCCCTTTCTCCCGGCTCCCCCATCAAACAAGGGGAAGTATTACTCCTTCCTGAATTCTACACCTAAAAACCGGAGGTAAAGGCAAAAACAGGCGCGCGGCAACCGGCCGCCATCCGTACAAGCAGTCGCCACCGGTCCAACTTGCTTGACTTTAACCCTCATCTGTGGAACAATACTATCATCTATACCCAAGAGGAGCGAAAAGCCGATGCAAGATCTCACCCGGGGCCGGGAAGGCAGACTCATCTTCGCTTTTGCCCTCCCGATGTTAATCGGTAATATCTTTCAGCAACTCTACAACACCGTGGACAGTATTATTGTTGGCAATACCCTGGGCAAAGCAGCCCTGGCCGCCGTGGGGGCCAGTTTTCCCCTGATCTTTCTCCTGGTTTCGCTCATTATCGGCCTCACCATGGGGTCAACCGTGTTAATCGCCCAGTTTTATGGGGCCCGCCGCCTCGACCAGGTCAAAAAGGCCATTGATACCACCTATATCTTTCTTTTTGTGGCGGCCCTTGTCTTCACCCTGCTGGGCCTCGTCACCAGCAAGCCCCTGTTGAAATTACTCAAGACCCCGGCGGAAATCTTTCCCCTTGCCCAAACCTATCTCCAAATTATCATTGCCGGGCTCATCTTCACCTTCGGGTTTAATACCATCAGTGCGGTCCTCCGGGGGTTGGGCAACTCCAAAACCCCCCTCTATTTTCTGATCCTCTCCACTCTGCTCAACATCGTTTTGGATCTGGTGTTTATCCTTGCTTTTGGTTGGGGGGTGGCCGGAGCGGCTTGGGCTACCGTGATCGCCCAGGCCGTCTCCTTCCTTTTGGGCCAGCTTTATCTCGCCCGCCGCTTTGCGCTTTTTCGTTTTGATTTAAAGAAGATGACCTTTGACCGGACCATCTTCTTCACCACCGTAAAGATTGGTCTGCCCACCGGCGTCCAGCAGATGCTGGTGGCCACCGGCATGATGGCTCTTTCCCGCATCGTCAATAATTTCAATTTCGGAACGGCCGCCGTCGCCGCCTATACCGCCGCCGGCCGGATCGATTCCTTCGCCTCCATGCCGGCGATGAACCTCTCCGCCGCCCTCTCCTCTTTTGTCGGGCAAAACCTGGGAGCCGGTAAACCGGAGCGGGTCAAAAGAGGGTACCTCAGCACCCTGGGCATGGCCATTGCGATCGCCCTGGCCACCACGCTGACCGTTGCCCTGTTCGGTCCGGAGTTGATTGCCCTCTTCAACACCGACCCCGAAGTAATCGCCATTGGCGCCAGTTACCTGGTTATTGTCGGCTCCTTTTACCCCGTTTTTGCTTGGATGTTCATCACCAATGGGGTCCTCAGAGGCGCCGGCGACACCCTAATCCCCATGTTTTTCTCCGTCTTCTCACTTTGGCTGATCCGGGTCCCCGTCGCCGCCTTGCTCGCCAGAAGGCTGGGCACCAACGGGATCTGGTGGGGAATCCCCGTTGCCTGGACGGTCGGTGCCTTACTCGGGTTCGGCTACTTTCTGTCCGGCCGCTGGCGACGGCGTTCCCTGATTCAAATTACGGAAGAATAAAACAAAAAGGTCCCCAAAGGGACCTTCACCGACAGCCGGCAAACGGCGGCTTAAGCAAGAAGCCTAATTTTTAGTCTTGCGTTTCGCTCCACCCCGGGCAATACCGGTGCATCGCCTGTTTAAACAGTTTCAAATGGTGCTCCTCGTCCATTATGATCCGGGCAAGCAACTCCCGAATATGGGGATCGGCAATCAATTCCTGGTGCCGGCGGTAGTTGCAGATGGCTTCCTGCTCCGCCGCGATGTCCGCCGCCAGGCGGTCACAGAGGTCCTTGCCGTAATAAACGTAGGAAGCATTCCAGTAAGCGGGAAAGTTATGACTGAGGGTGCGGTACTCAGGGGCCTCACCCAGTAACAAAATGGTCTCCGCCAGCAGTTCCAGATGTTTCATTTCCACAATGGCGATGCTCCGGACCATTGCACTCAATTCCTTTTCAAAATAGTAGTGATGGTATAAATACTGATGAATCGCCGTCAACTCACTGGCCATTCCCGCATAGTCCTCCAAAAGCAACCGGGCATAGAAAGCATTGGGCGCTACCACTTGAGGCACAGGATAGGGCACCGGTAAGGTATAATTCTTCCTGACCGTGGACGGCCGTTCGCCCATCGACACCACCTCCTGTGCTAAATATATGCGGGTTTTTTCCAGATAGTCGTTCCGGCTGGCGCTATTCGGAACATATAAGCCTGCGCACAAAACCCGGTGAACAACTCGAACTGAGTTCACCCGGACACCCCATCAATCTTCCAGATCCAACAACTCATAGTCGGCCAGGCGCCGGGCAAACCAGGCGGTATGCACATCTTCATCCACCAGATTATGCTGGAGCACGGTTTGGAGCTCGGGCCCAAACGCCGCGCCCACCCGCTTCAACAGCGCAACATAGTCTGCCATCGCCTTGTTTTCAATCCTGATATTCCCCTGCAAAGTCTTTTTCAACCCCGTAAAGGCCAGAGTTTTACCGAGGAAACCGCCAAACAGCGGGGAGAGCACATCCCCGAGCCGGTGGGGTTCGCCGCCCAACGCCCGGATGACCGCCGCCAAACGGTCAGCATGTTGTTGCTCGACTAAGGCTGTCCGCTCAAAAACGATGCTTTCATAGGTCCCTTTGAACTTTTTGCTTTGGGCAAGGTAAAGCTCAACCTGGCTTTCTTCCAAACTGTAAAACCAGTTTAACTTAAGCAATAAATCTTCCCGCTCCATAAAAGCCCTCCATCAAGCAGTTCCTACCATGATTGTTCCCTCCCGGACCTTGATTGTTTCCCCCTCTTGTTTCCTTTTAACGCCCACCCGTAACCGGACATATAATGGGTTACAGGCCCCGCCTGAAAAAGAGAAGAAGGATGGGTCGGATGAACAACACTTTTACCGCCGTCGGTCACCGGCACTTTGTGGATTTTTTTCAAGCCTTTCCCAACGCGGCCCGGAAGGACCTCTGTCATGGTTGCGACGGCTCGTTGGCGTTCGAAGGCGGATTTTTTCCCCCAACCTGTCTCCTCCCGGGCGAACTGGAGTGGCTCCAGAAAACCGGTGCCCACTGGACACCGGCCGTGGAACCGATCCTAACCCCCCACGGGACCATTTACTGTTTGCGTCCGGCCGCCCTTTGTCCCTACCGGCAAAGCAGCACCTTCCCCTCCGGAAAGGCGGCCCCCCACCAGCCGGTGGAATCTGCCATCTACCCCCTGGTCTTTCACCGCCACGGCAGCGACGAATTGCGCATCAGTCCCTTCTGCCGGCGGCGGTCCGCCTTTCACACCGCCTGTTTTATGGTCAAAGCCAAAGTCGCCGTAGCCGTCTACCTCCTCCCCTATTTGGAGGAGAGCTGGCTCCGGCACCGTAATGCGCTGCACTTCCCCCTGGATCCCGGCCGTTACCACCGGTTAAAAGAAGAAAAAGCCGGCCAACCCATAACCCTTGACGAGTTTAAAAAATGCGTGGCGGAGGGTTTTGACTAGGAGATAGGAAATCCGCTCTAGCCGCGTCGTCGTTCCGCATTCCCGGCCTCAACCGTCGTTCGGTTGGCGGCGTGCCGGCTTGACCCGTGCGGTCCACGTCTGCGCCACGCCGGTCCGCACCGGTTCAGGATGATGGATAGTATGATCCGGATTTACTTGGGTTAGGATGAAGGGAGAAGCGGAAAAGCGGTCGCCGAAAGGAGGAGGCCGGTGGGGAAAAAAATCTTGGTCGTTGAAGATGAAACCGCAATCGCCCGTGTCCTGCAGGCCTACCTGACCAAAGCCGGTTACCAGGTTGAAACGGCCTTTGACGGGGATGAGGCCATCCGCCAATTCACCACCATCCAACCGGACCTGGTCCTCCTCGACCTGATGCTCCCGGGGCGGGATGGCTGGAGCATTCTCCAGGAGATCCGCCGGCGTAGTTCCTGTCCGGTGATTATCCTCACCGCGTTGGGGCAAACCAAGGAAAAACTGGCCGGCCTCAACCGGGGTGCCGACGATTACATCACCAAACCCTTCAACGCCGAAGAAGTAGTCGCCCGGGTGAACGCGGTTTTGCGCCGTCCCCCCCAGATCTGGGAGCACGCCGAAACCCGGCAGTACGGAAGCTTGAAGATCGACTTTGCCGCCCGGACCGTCACTTTACACGGAACCGAGCTCTCCTTCATCCCGCGGGATCTGGCCCTCCTCCTCTTTCTGGCCCGCCATCCCAACCAGGCCTTCCGGCGCGAACAGCTGATCGAAGAAGTCTGGGGCCTGGATTATGAAGGCAGTGACCGGGCAGTCGACCTGGCAATCAAACGAATCCGCAAAGCCCTCCAGAACTGGCCGAAAACCGAAGGGGAAGTAAAGACTTTGCGGGGAGTGGGGTATCAGTTCTGTGTCTACCGGTAACTCCAAACGCCAACCGCTGCTCCGCTACTGGACAACCCGTTACCTGATCACCCTCGTGGTCGGCCTCCTCCTCATCGGCGTCCTAACCACCTACTGGCTCCGGCGCTCCGCCGTCCAACGGCACCTCGCCGGTTTAAAAGCTTTGGCCGCCGGGACGGCGGAGCGGGTCGCCGGCCCCGGCGGGGCTTTACGGATTGACCGCAACTTAACCGGAGAAATTGAACGCAGCCGGCGTTTGCTCGGTCTGGACACCGGTCTCTTCCTCTTCATCGTCACTCCGGAAAACCGCATTGTTTACAGTACACCAAGCCACCCGCCCCTTGCGCTTCTGCAGCAAATCACCATCCCGTCCTACCAGGAAGAAGGTCTCCAGCAACTGCGCATCGGGTCCCAAGGCCGCTTCTACATCCTGAAACAAACCATCAAAGCGGAAGAGCAGTGGCTCGGTGTCGTCTACGTGATCGCCCCCCACCGTCAGATCAGCACCAGCCCCGAAGAGCTGGATTTCTTATTCTTCATGCTGGGCAGTCTGGCGGTGTTGGGGTGGGGCGTCATCTATCTGCTCACCCGCCGGCTGACCAAACCCCTCCAGAAGGTGGCGGCCGCCGCCCGGCAACTGGTTGAAGCCGGCTACCAATTGGCGCTCGACCCAAAGGTGCGGGAAAACGAGATCTACGAATTAATCCAGGCCTTTAACCATATGGCCGCCCGCTTACGCCAGTTGGAAGCCCTCCGGACCGAACTGCTGGCCGGGGTCACCCACGAGTTGAAGACCCCGGTGGCGGCGATCAGCGGCCTTTTACAAGCAGTCAGGGACCAAGTGGTCACCGGGGCCGAAGCCCAAGAGTTCCTAACGCTCGCCCTGAAAGAAACCACCCGCTTGCAAAAGATGATCGCCGATCTCCTGGATTTCAACGCCTTCATCACCGGTGAACTCCGGGTCCAAAAGACCCTTTGCCCGCTCAACACTTTGGTCCAGGAGATCGTCGCCCAATGGTTACTGGGGCAGGAAGAGGGACGGCCGGAGGCAGGAGGGCCGGAAACTGAGCGGATCAAAATCGCCGTCCACCTCCCCCCGGAGAAGCTCCGGATTGCCACCGACCCGCTCCGCCTCCGCCAGATCCTTTATAACCTTTTTAACAACGCGCAACAGGCAGTACAACAGGCCAGACCCACGGAGGGAAAGATCGAAGTGGCCCTATATGCCACCGCCGACGAAATCCGGATCGATGTTGCCGACAACGGCCCCGGCATCCCCCCCTCCGAACAGGAGTTGATCTTCGAACGTTTCTTCCGCGGCCGTGCAAAAAAAGACCGGGTCCGGGGCGTCGGGCTGGGGCTGCCCTTCAGTAAAATAATGGCCCAAGCTCTCGGCGGCGACCTCTACCTGAAAAGCACTTCGCCTCAAGGAACCACTTTTACTTTAGCCCTAAAAAGACAGCCCGCACCGCCGTGACACCACCAATCACAATTTGCATTTTGACACACAACGGACATCTTGATCTGGTAAACTACCCGTAACAAGTTGAAGGAGTGTGAAAAGCAACAATGAGCTTACGGAAACGAGCAACAAAGCAAAAAGCCGTTATTATTCTGATCATCATCAGCCTGATCTCTGGGGTATTCCTCGGCTTTCGCCAGCTGGCAGCCGGTTCCGGTAGCAATGTGGTGGCCACAGTTAACGGGGAAAAGATCACCAAAGACGAGTTGTACCAGTTGCTACTGGAACAGGCCGGGCAGCAGGGTTTGAACCTTTTGATCGCCCAGAAGATCATTGACTTGGAAGCCAAGAAACAGAAGATCACCATTTCGGAAGCGGAGATCGAACAAGCGCTGGCGGAGTACTACGACTACTACGGGGGTGAAGAAAACTTTACCCAGCTCATGGCGATGAGCGGTACTTCCCTGGCCCAAGTCAAAGCAAACTTAACCAGCACGTTGAAGATCAAAAAACTGCTGAGCCCCCGGATCGAGGTGACCGAAGAAGAAATGAAGGCCTTCTTCGAAGAGAACAAGGAAGACTTTGCCCAGGAGGAACAGGTCAAAGCCCGCCATATCCTGGTCGCCACTGAAAAAGAGGCCCAGGAGATCAAGGATAAACTGGCCAAGGGGGAGGACTTCGCCGCCCTGGCTAAGGAATACTCGCTCGATGATTCCACCAAAAACAACGGCGGTCAGCTTGGCTTCTTCAACCGCGGTGACATGACCCCGGAATTTGAAAAGGCTGCTTTCTCCTTACCGGTGGGTGAAGTCAGCGCTCCAGTCAAAACGGAATACGGCTACCACCTGATTAAAGTGGAAGAAAAGCGTGAAGCGGCCGCGCCGGATTACGAAAAGAGCAAAGCCGATATTAAAGAGTATTTATTCAACCAAAAACTGCAGCAGGAATACAACCCCTGGTTACAAGAGGTCTCCGCGGATTACGAGATTAAAAACTTTTTATCCACAGCACCGTAAATTGCGTCCTGCCCCGCGGGGTAATCGGCCCCTTGGGCCAAGAAGCGCCCCGGCTACCCGGCAGCAAAACAAAAGTTGGAGTGAAGCGACCTTCCTCCAACTTTTTGTTTTCCTCTTTTCACCCCAGTACAGCCCCTGTCCCTCCGTTTATAAATTTTACGCCCAACCCCAAGCAAAAACCGCAACCGTGGTCATCCGCAAAGGAAGTTTAACATATTTATACGTAAATAATGTATTTTTATCATTGCCAACCGGGCCCGCGTCGGTTATAATTAAGAACAACAACATTCCGGAAACTACTGGGAGGGGAGAGCATGTTTAAAGTCGGCATTGTCGGCGCCAATGGTTATACCGGCGGCGAATTGATCCGTCTGCTCCATAAACATCCGGAGGTAACCATCCACGCCCTGGCCTCCCGTTCACAGGCCGGCCGGCAAGCCTGGGAGCTTTTCCCAGCTTTGCACGGCACCGTCCTGGGCAAAACGCCCGTTCTGGGCATGGAAGATCCCCGCTTGTACGAATGCGACCTGGTCTTTTTGGCCGTCCCCCATGGTGTTGCCGCCAAACTGGCCCCGGATTTCTTAGCCGCAGGCGTGAAAGTCATCGACCTGGGGGCTGATTTCCGGTTTAAAGACCCGGCCCTGTACGAAGCCTGGTACAAAATCCCCCATCCGGCCCCCGAATTGCTGGCCGAAGCCGTCTACGGCCTGCCGGAGATCAACCGCGCCGCGCTCCGCGGAGCCCGCTTGGTCGGTAATCCCGGTTGTTACCCTACCGGGATCTTACTCGGCGTCGCTCCCTTGCTCGTCCATGATCTACTGGCCTCGCCCTTGATCATCGCCGACGGCAAATCGGGGGTTTCTGGGGCCGGACGCTCTCCCCGCCCGGATCTGCATTTTGCGGAAGTCACCGGCGATTTCCGCGCCTACGGCCTGCCTTACCACCGGCATATTCCCGAAGTGGAAGTCTATGCGGAACAACTGGGGAAAAAAGAGTTCAAAGTCTCCTTCACCCCGCATCTGGTGCCCATGCCGCGGGGAATCCTGATCACTTTACACCTGGCGGGAAAACCCGGTGCCACCACGGAAGACCTCACCCGCGTCTTCCAGGATTTCTACGCAGAGGAACCGATGGTGGTTGTCCTCCCGGAGACCGCGCTTCCCCATACCAAAGCAGTTTTTGGCTCCAACCGCTGTCACCTCGGCGTCCGGGTGGACGAACGAACCGGTCAGATCATTGTTCTTTCCGCCCTCGATAACCTGGTCAAAGGGGCTGCCGGTCAGGCCATCCAAAATATGAACCTCCTCTTTGGCCTGCCTGAAACAACCGGCCTGACCGAGCTGGGAATTTGGCCGTAAACTCTGGACTTTCCCGCCGGAAACGGGGAACATGGAAATGAGGTGAAACCAATGACGACAATGGAATTAATCTCGGGGGGCGTCACGGCACCCCGCGGCTTTCTTGCTTCCGGCCTGGCCTGCGGCCTGAAAAAATCAGGCAAACCCGACCTGGCCCTGGTTTACTCCGACCCCATCGCCACCGGAGCGGCCGTCTTCACCACCAACCGGGTCAAGGCGGCTCCGGTCCTAGTCAGCCAGGAACACCTGGCCCACCCCAAAAAGCGGGCGGTCATCATCAACAGCGCCAATGCCAACGCTTGTGTCGGCCCCCGGGGACGGGAAGACACCCTGACCATCGCCCGCAACCTGGCTGATTTATTCGACACAACCCCGGCCGAACTCTTTCTGGCCTCCACCGGGGTGATCGGTGTCCCCTTACCGGTGCCCCCGATTTTGGCCGCCCTCCCGACCTTAAAAGCTAACCTTAGTACGGCCGGGGGGACCGACGCTGCGCGGGCGATCATGACCACCGATACCTTCCCCAAAGAATACGCCGTGGCCTATCAGGAGGACGGCCGTGAAATCCGCATCGGGGGCATGACCAAAGGCTCGGGGATGATCGAACCCAACATGGCCACCATGCTGGCGGTGATCACCACCGATGCCCCGATCGGACAGGACCTGCTCCAGCAGACCTTGCGCGCGGTGGTCGACCGGACTTTTAACCGGATCACCGTCGACGGCGATACCAGCACCAACGACTCGGTCTTCCTGCTGGCGAACGGGGCCGCCGGAGGACCGCCAATTACCGGAGGCCCGGCGCTGGCCGCCTTCACCGCCGCCCTCGAAGAGGTCTGCCGCCACTTGGCCTGGCTGATCGTCAAAGACGGCGAAGGGGCAACCAAGTTTATCACGGTCAAAGTCACCGGGGCCCGGACCGAACAGGAGGCCGAAACCGCCGCCCGGGCAGTGGCCAACTCCCCCCTGGTAAAGACCGCCTTTTACGGTGAGGACGCCAACTGGGGCCGGATCTTGGCGGCCGTCGGTTACGCCGGGATCGATTTTTCCCCGGACCAAACCCAGATCCGCCTGGGCGATCTCTTGGTCTACGACGGAACCGGTCTCGCCTTTGATGAAGAGGCGGCCAAAAAGATCCTGCAGGAGAAGGAGGTTACAACCGAGATCCACCTCAACCAGGGGGGAGCAACCGCAACCATCTGGACCTGCGACCTCTCCCCGGAATATGTACGGATCAACGGTAGCTACCGTTCGTAAAGGTTCGTCTGGTTCTGGCCAGAAAAGGGGGTATTATATATGGAAGAATTTCAGCAACGGGCCCAAGTGTTGATTGAGGCCATCCCATATATCCGGAACTTTCACGGGAAGACCTTTGTCATTAAATACGGCGGCCACGCCATGATCAACCCGGAGATCAAAAAAGCCGTCATGCTCGACATCATTCTTCTGAAATACCTCGGCCTCAATCCGGTGATCGTCCACGGCGGCGGCCCCGAGATCTCCGAAATGCTCAAAAGAGTCGGGATCAAAAGCACCTTCCACCAAGGGCTCCGTATTACCGGCGCTGACACCATGGAGATTGTCAATATGGTGCTGGCGGGCAAGATCAACAAAGAACTGGTCACCCTGATCAACCAGTTCGGCGGTAAGGCGGTCGGCCTTTCCGGGCAGGACAGCCGGCTCCTCGTCGCCCGGAAAAAACGGCTCGACGACGACCAGGTTGATCTGGGCTTTGTCGGCGAAGTGGAAGCCATCCAACCGGATCTCTTACATATCCTCATGGCAAAGAGCTACATCCCCGTCGTGGCCACCATCGGCGTCGGCGCCGACGGGGCCATCTATAACATCAACGCCGATACGGTCGCCGGCGAACTGGCCGCCGCCTTGCACGCAGAAAAACTGATTATCCTGACCGATACGGAAGGGATTTACGAAGACCCGCAAGACCAGTCCTCCCTCTTATCCATGATCAACATCGAAAAGGCCCGGGCGATGATCCGCAGCGGACAGATTGAAGGCGGGATGGTCCCGAAAGTGGAGGCTTGTATCTACGCCTTGCAACACGGGGTAAGCCGAACCCACATTATCGACGGCCGCCGTTTCCATGCCCTCCTGTTGGAGGTCCTCACCGACCAGGGAATCGGCACGATGGTGGTCGAGTAAAAAAAGAAAAAAGAGAGGAGGCGAGGACAAATGGCGATCTCCCCTTGGGTCGAACGCGCCAACAGAGTCCTGATGAAAAACGTCGGGCGGTTACCGGTCGTTTTTTCCCACGGCACCGGCGCGAAATTATATGATGTCAACGGCCGGGAATACCTGGATTTCCTCAGCGGCATTGCCGTACACGCCGTGGGCCATTCCCACCCCGCCGTGGTCGCAGCCTTAAAAAAACAGGCAGAAAAGATCATTCATGTTTCCAATTTTTTCTGCCTGGAGGAACAGATCCTGTTAGCCGAGAAACTGACCGCCCTTTCCGGCCTAGAGCGGGTCTTTTTCGCCAACAGCGGCGCCGAAGCCAATGAAGCCGCCATTAAACTGGCCCGCAAATACGGGCAAACCCGTCTGGGCGGAAAATACGAGATCATCACGGCTTACCATTCTTTTCACGGCCGCACCATGGGGGCTTTGGCCGCCACCGGGCAGCCCAAATACCAGGAGGCCTTCCGGCCGCTGCCCGCCGGTTTCCGTTACGCCCATTTCAACGACCTGGCGTCCTGGGAGGCGGCAATCACCCCGCAAACCTGTGCCGTCCTCATTGAACTGGTCCAGGGTGAAGGCGGAGTGGTCCCGATCGATCCGGATTTCTTCCACGGGTTGGCCGCTCTTTGCCGGCGGCACGGTTTGCTCTTAATGGTTGATGAGGTCCAAACCGGACTGGGGCGGACGGGGAAAGTTTTCGCCTGGGAACATTTGGGAATCAAACCGGATATCATGACCCTGGCCAAAGCCTTGGGCGGCGGGCTGCCCCTCGGCGCGATGCTGGCCAAAGAAGAGGTGGCTGCCGTCTTCGAACCGGGCGACCACAGCACCACCGTAGGAGGGGGCGGAATGGCCTTTGCCGCCGCGTTGGCCATCCTCCAGATCATGGTGGAAGAAGATTTACCGGGGCGGGCCGCCCACTTGGGCGCGGAGTTAAAGGCTGAATTCCAGTCCTGGCAGCAAGAACTTCCCGTCATCAAAGAAGTCCGGGGCTGGGGACTCTTGCTTGCTTTGGAACTTGCCATCCCCGCCCAACCGGTGATGCGTTCCTGTCTTGAACAGGGATTAATCGTCAACGCGGTGTCACCGACGGCGCTACGGTTAGCCCCCCCATTGAATATTGACGAAGATGAGCTAAAACGGGGGCTGGCCATCTTGAAACAGGCTTTAGCCACCGCGGCAGAATAAGCCAGTTGGTCTGGCGGTCGCCGGACGCCGGCGCGAATTTTGGGGGAAAAAGCTTGAAAGTAACCAAATCCAAATATTTCTTCTGTTAGGAGGTTGGCAGTGTGAAGAAAAAAGTGATTATCATGGGTGCAGCCGGAAGGGATTTCCATAATTTCAACACCTATTTCCGGGACAACGAGAATTATGAGGTCCTGGCCTTTACCGCAACCCAGATCCCGGATATCCACGGGCGAAAATATCCGCCGGCTTTGAGCGGACCGCTTTATCCGGAAGGGATCCCCATTTACGACGAGGCGGATTTGGCGACCCTGATTAAGGAGAACGACGTGGACGAGGTGATCTTCGCTTACAGCGACGCCTCCCACGAATATGTGATGAACCGGGCCTCCCTGGTCCTGGCCGCCGGCGCGGATTTCCGCCTGATGGGGCCGAAAACCACCATGCTTGAGACCAACGTCCCAGTTATCTCCGTTTGCGCCGTCCGGACCGGCGTCGGCAAAAGTCAAACCACCAGAAAAGTAGCCAAGATCATCCAGGAGATGGGGAAAAAGCTGGTGGTCATCCGCCACCCTATGCCCTACGGCGACCTGGAAAAACAGGCCTGTCAGCGGTTTGCTTCCTATGAGGATCTGGATATACACGATTGTACCATTGAAGAGCGGGAAGAGTATGAACCCCATATTGAAAAGGGGTTTGTGGTTTACGCCGGGGTTGATTACCAAAAAATCCTGGCCGCGGCAGAGAAGGAGGCCGACGTGATCCTCTGGGACGGCGGCAATAACGACCTGCCCTTCTACCGTCCCCTCTTGCATATCGTCCTGGTCGACCCGCACCGGCCCGGGCATGAACTGTGTTACCATCCCGGTGAAGCCAACTTCCGCATGGCCGACGTCCTGCTCATCAATAAGATCGAAACCAGTTATCCCGAGAATGTGGAGAAGGTCCGCACCAATATCCGGCTGGTCAACCCCAAAGCCACCGTCATCGAGGCCGCTTCACCCATCTTCATTGACCAGCCCGGCCTTTTAGCCGGTAAACGGGTTTTGGTGGTGGAGGCCGGCCCCACCCTCACCCACGGCAATATGGAATACGGTGCCGGGACCATCGCCGCCCGCAAGTACGGCGCGGCCGAACTGGTCGACCCCCGGCCTTACGCGGTGGGAAGTATCGTCGAGACCTTCGCCCAATACGGCCACCTCTCCAATGTCCTCCCGGCCATGGGGTACGGCAAGAAGCAAATTACGGAACTGGAAGAGACAATCAACCGGGCGGAAGCCGATGCGGTGGTCATCGGTACGCCCATTGACCTCCGGCGCCTGATCAAAATCAATAAACCGGCGGCCCGGGTCCGTTATGAACTACAAGAGATCGGCGAACCAACCTTGGAAGCGATCATCAAGGAAAAGTTGGGCTAAGGAATCCCCGCAGAGAATCCCCACCCTTTTGGAGCGGGGATTCTCTTTTTTTCTTTCCTATGCGATCGAATATTCTGACAATATTTTCTTCAGTAATTTCCCGGCAGATTATTGTTAATTTTTTTGGATTTTTTGTCGATACTTTAGATAAGACCCTATTAAAATAATATTAACAGGAGGCGTTAGATTTTGGCCAAGAAAAGAACGACGTCATTATTCTCTAAGATCATGCTCGTTTTAAATGCCATGATTATCCTCCCCGCATTAATCATTTGTATCATCGCTTATCGCCAGTTCACACCGGCAATTACCGGTGAAATTCGGGAAAAACTGCAACGGATTAGTGAGGAAAAGCAGTCTAAGTTTAGTTTGGAACTAACCAACTTGCAGAACCTGGCTTATACGTTGGCCCGGGATAATTATGCGTTGGATTGCTTTGCCGAATTAAGAGCCACCCAGACCATTGATCCAGACAAGCTCCAGCGCATCAGCGCCAACTTGGAAAAGATCTACCAGCAGGGACAGGGGATCTACGAAAACATCGGGTACTACTTCGACGGAAGGGTTATCGTGGATGGAATTGGTGGGCGTTCCTCTAAAGATCTTTTACAGGAAAATAAAACCATCACCAACCTGATCCGCCTCGCCCCGACCACCGGCCGTCCCGTCCTCGTAAACCGCATCAGTTATTACGAAGATTCACCCGTCGCCAATACCTTTTTTATGGGGATTGAATTGAACAACGTAACCAATAAGATCATCAATAACGGTCAAAACGAAACAATGAAATCAATTATTCTGGATGAAAACGGCTTAATCATCGCCTCCGACCAACATGAATTGATCATGACCTATAACTTCAAAACCAGCGGCGGTGATACGGCCCGGTTCTTCACGCAAATGGAAAAGAGCCGTTCCGGAGTGGATTATCTTACCTGGGAAGGCCAAAAATACCTTGCCGGTTTCAGCAAAGACCCCGTCCATGGCTTTTATACTGTAACATACGTTCCGGTTTCGGAATACACCAAAAAGATCAATAAATTATTGGCAACAGTTTTTGCCTCCGTCTTCTTCTGTGTGGTCTTAGGATTCTTCTTATCCTACCTTCTGACAAAGCGAACAATCGTACATCCTTTACATGTCTTAACCAAGGGAATTCAACGTATGAGTAAGGGTGATTTTTCCGATGCCATCCAGATCACGAGCACCGATGAGATCGGCCAGATGGGCGCCGACCTTAATACCATGAGTGAACAGCTTTCAAAGATGATCGGTCTGTCCATGGAAACAGCCGAACAAGTCTGGTCTGGGATGGAAGAGATCGCCAAAGGAAACCAGAATCTTTCCTCACGAACGCAAGAACAGGCTTCGACCCTGCAACAGATCTCATCCAACGTTGAGGAGATGGCCACCGCTTTTCAGCAAACGGCAGCCAGTTCGGAACAAGCCCGCCATCTTTCCGCCTCCACCTTGGAAGTGGTGGAAGAAGGAGAAGAATCAATCCACGAGGCAATCGCTGCCATGCACCAGATCAACGAAAGCAGTAAGAAGATCGGCGACATCATCAAAGTGGTCAGCGATATTGCTTTCCAAACGAACCTGTTGGCTCTAAACGCAGCGGTCGAAGCGGCACGCGCCGGGGAACAAGGGCGGGGCTTTGCCGTAGTCGCGGCAGAAGTACGCAATCTCGCCAGCCGTACGGCCGAATCGTCCAAAGAAATTGAAATACTGATCAATGAAAGTGTAACCCGGGTTAACCGCGGAAATGAAGCCGTCCAAAAATCCAGTGCGCTTTTGCAAAAGATCGTCGAGAATACCAAACGTACTTCCGATGTCATAATGGAGATCGCCGCGGAAATGGGTGAGCAATCCGCCTCTACGGAACAGATTAAAGCGGCAATCGAACAATTAAACCAGGTCACCCAACAAAACGCCGCTTTGGCGGAAGAGATCACAGCGGCCAGTGAAGATTTGAGCACTCGGGCCACCGAGCTTTCGCAGATGTTGCAAGCCTTTAAGATTAGGGAAAGCAAAAGAGCCAAGCTGGCCATCTAGTAGGCAATGGATTTTTGTACGGCAGCTCATCCCAAGCTGGCCGGCTTATCCAAAAAAGCAAGAGGAGGCTACCGTCTCCTCTTTTTTTCTCCCGGTCTCGTTCGATTTAGCACTTATCTGTATAAATCCTCCTTAAACAAGATCTCCTCTTGCCTTTATTGCCGGCTCACTTGAGAGATATCCATTATTTTTGTATTTATATTAGTTCAAATGTTCTTATTGGGAGGAATTGTTTATTATGTAATCGAATGTTTATAGTTGGGAAGTAAAGGGTGTATTCCCTTCCCGCAAAATCGTTTGGAGGTGTACTACTATGAATTCCCTACTGGTAATGGTTGTCACGTTCGTCTTGTATATCCTGGCGTACAACCTCTACGGGAAGAGGCTGGGTTCCAAGTTGTTCGAACTGGCAACCAAAAACATCACTCCGGCCGAGAAGATCAATGACGGTGTGGATTATGTCCCAACCAACAAGTTCATCCTGACCGGCCACCACTTTACCTCAATCGCAGGCACAGGCCCGATTGTCGGTCCGGTGCTTGGCGTCATCTGGGGGTGGGTGCCGGCCCTTCTCTGGGTGATCTTCGGTTCGATCTTCGCCGGCGCCGTCCACGATTTGGGCGCTTTGGTCCTCTCAATGCGGCATGAAGGCAAGTCCATCGGTGACATCACCGGATCAATTATCAATCCACGCACCCGGTCGCTTTTCTTCCTGATCATCTTCTTCTGTCTCTTGATCGTAATCGCCATCTTCGCCATCCTGATGGCAAACCTTTTTGTCCAGTATCCCCAAGCCGTCTTCCCAATCTGGGCTGAGATTATTATCGCGATGGGGTTGTCGTGGTATCTCTACCAAAAGAAGGGCAGTCTCCTGGTGGGCTCCATTGTGGCCATTGTCCTAATGTATTTCACCATCTGGCTCGGGCTTTATCTTCCGCTTAGCCTGACCAATCAAACCTGGCTCGTCATTATCATGATTTATGTCTTCTTTGCTTCCACCATGCCGGTCCAGCGTCTGTTGCAACCGCGCGACTACATTAACGCTCTGGAACTTGGGGTAGCCATGGTCCTCTTGGTTGTGGGCATCATCGTCCGGCCGCTTCCCATCGTCGCCCCAGCGGTGATCCCGTCTCCGGCTGGCGCCCCGCCGATGTTCCCGTTTTTGTTTATTACCATCGCCTGCGGTGCAATCTCCGGCTTCCACAGCTTGGTATCCAGCGGCACCAGTGCCAAGCAGCTGGATAAAGAACCGTCGGCGTTGGCGGTCGGGTACGGCGCCATGCTTCTGGAGGCCGCCTTGGCCACACTGGTGATCCTGGCGGTCACCACCGGGGTTACCAGGGCGGAATGGTTGAAAACATACGCCCACTACGCGCAGGTTCCCACCCTCCCCACTTTTGCGGAAGGAGGCGCCCGGATCGTTAACGCACTCGGGATCCCCAAAGCGTTCGCCTTGAATATCCTGGCGGTCTTTATGGTCAGCTTCGCCAGCACTACAATCGACACCGCCACCCGACTGCAACGGTACGTCATCGCCGAGTTCGGTGACAGTATCAACCAGAAGTGGCTGACCAACAAGTACGTCGCGGCCGGC
Organism: Bacillota bacterium; assembly: GCA_012727425.1. GTDB lineage: Bacteria > Bacillota > UBA4882 > UBA10575 > UBA10575 > Capillibacterium. The sequence continues at coordinate 536 of JAAYHQ010000023.1, read as the reverse complement.
ATCGCGGTGGTCAGCGCCTATTTGATGGCCTTCCGGGGAAGCGCCAACCTGATCTGGCCGCTCTTTGGCGCCACCAACCAGATGCTCGCCGGCCTGGCGTTGCTCACCATAACCGTCTATCTCGTGAAGAAAAACAAGCCCATTCGTTACACCATGATTCCGATGATCTTCATGATCATCATGACCACCTGGGGCATGGTGGCCAACTTCCGTAGTTACCTGGCCGCCGGGAACATGCTCTTAACGGTGATCAACGGGCTGATCATTCTTTTGGAACTGTGGATGATCGTGGAAGCCGTGACTGTACTTAGTAAATCCAGACAATCATCGCTTGATCTACCGGCGGGAACAACATAAAAAATATGACGGCCAGATGAAACGCAACATCTTCAACAAGGGATAAATAATGGAAATCACGAAGTAATCTATAGGGTAAAGGCACGGAATGGCATTGTTCCGTGCCTTTTGGTCTAAACAAAGACGAAATATCGCCTTATGGATGGATAAGGAGGGTTAAGACGTTTGAAGAATGTTTT
>JAAYHQ010000022.1 GCA_012727425.1 Bacillota bacterium | reverse complement strand
GGCGATCGTCAAATCGATGACCCTCAGTTTTTTCATTTCCTGTTGAGTCATGAAAAATGTCTCCTCTCTCATGGGTGACATTTTACCAGAATAGATTCAACCTGACATTATCACAGAATAACTACAAAATAGTCCTTCTTCATCTTGACACTACTATTATGCTCGGTTATAATGTTGGTACAAAAAATGAGCATTTTAGGTTTGCTCATCATTTTCCCAGTCGAACGGTCTTTCCTTGAAGGTTCTTCGAGGAAGCCTTTTTTTACGGAATTTTATAATCCCGTGGGTTGGAGAAGAAAACAAACTGGTCACTAAAGAAGTTGATCATTTAAAAGGGGATAATGGAAATGGCGGAGAAAGAGAAAGAAGTTATTTTAACGCTGGAAGGGCTAAATAAACTGGAAAAGGAATTGGAATATTTAAAGACGGTCCGCCGGCGGGAGGTTGCCGAGCGGATCAAACAAGCCCTCGAGTTTGGGGACATCAGTGAAAACTCCGAGTACGAAGACGCCAAGAATGAACAGGGTTTTATTGAAGGGCGGATCCTGGCCATCGAAAAGATGCTCCGCAACGCGCGGGTCATCGACGAACAGGACGTGACCCTCGATCAGGTGAGCATCGGATCCAAAGTCTCCTTGTTTGACCTGGAAACCGGCGAGCAAGTGGAATACACCATTGTCGGTTCGACGGAGGCGGATCCGACCCATTTTAAGATCTCCAATGAATCACCGGTGGGGAAAGCCCTGCTCGGCCGGAAAAGCGGCGAAGAGGTTGAAGTGAATGCGCCGGCGGGGGTCCTCCGTTACCGGGTAACCGCGATCAGTAAATAAAAGTTTAGGCACCGGCGTGTCACGTGGGAAGGGAGGGGTTGGCCCCTCCCTTTGGTGTATAATTATGTATAAAATATTCTCTATAAATTGGCTTGTGTAAAGCTGTAAAGTACGGGAGGTAAGATGATGGACGAACAACATACTTTCGGTCCTGTGATCCGAAGCGAGGAGATGAAAAACCGCCTGGCGAAACTGGAAAAGATCAAAGCGGAAGGCCGTGACCCCTTTGGCCGCCGGTTTGAACGGACCCACCACAACCAAGAGATTGAGGCCAACTTTACTGCCCTGGAAGGGCAGGAGGTGACCATTGCCGGCCGGCTGATGACCATCCGCGGGCACGGAAAGGCTTGTTTCGCCAATTTATCCGACCGCAGCGGCGAGATGCAGATCTACGCAAAAATCGATGTGCTGGGTGAAGAATCCTACCAACGGTTTACCGACTTGGATCTGGGGGACCTGATCGGCGTGACCGGTACCGTCTTCCGGACCAAGCGGGGGCAGATTACCGTTCTGGTTGAAAAATGGGAACTGTTGGCCAAAGCCCTCCGTCCGTTACCGGAGAAATGGCACGGGCTGAAAGATGTGGATCTGCGCTACCGCCAGCGTTACCTAGACTTGATTGCCAACCCGGAAGTGCGGGAGACTTTTATCAAACGGACCCGGATCATCGCGGCGATCCGCCGGTATTTAGACGCAAGAGGCTTCCTAGAGGTGGAAACGCCGGTCCTCAGTTTGATCGCCGGGGGCGGACATGCCCGGCCTTTTACCACCCATCACAACGCCCTTGATCTCGACCTGACCCTCCGGATTGCCCTGGAACTTTACCATAAACGGTTGATCGTCGGCGGGTTGGAGCGGGTCTACGAGATTGGCAAATGCTTCCGGAACGAGGGGATCTCAACCAAACATAACCCGGAGTTTACCATGATCGAACTTTACCAGGCCTACGGCGACCTCACCGACATGATGGACCTGGCGGAACAGCTCATTTCCCAGGTGGCGCAGGAGGTCCTCGGTACCACCCAAATAACTTACCAGGGAACCCCGATCGACCTAACGCCACCCTGGCCCCGGCTGTCGATGGTCGAGGCGATCAAAGCGGAGACCGGGATCGACTGGCTCAAGGAAGCCACCGACGACGAAACCGCCATCGCCATTGCCAAAAAACTCGGCCTTGATGTCAAGGACCTGAAAACCAAAGGACAGGTCCTGGACGAGGTGTTCGGCGAATTTGTGGAGCCGAAACTGATCCAACCCACCTTCATCGTTGATTATCCGATCGAGGTTTCGCCACTGGCCAAGCGCAAGCCGGACCAGCCTGAACTGACCGACCGTTTTGAACTGTTTATCTACGGCCGGGAGATGGCCAACGCCTTCACCGAACTGAACGATCCTTTGGACCAGCGGGAACGGTTTGTGGCCCAGGCGCGGGAGAAAGCGAAAGGCAACGAAGAAGCGATGGTCTGGGATGAAGACTTTTTAGTCGCCCTTGAACACGGGATGCCGCCGACCGGGGGTATGGGGATCGGCATCGACCGGCTGGTCATGCTTTTGACCGATTCGCCTTCGATCCGGGATGTCATTCTCTTCCCCTTGATGCGCCCGAAAGAATAGACAGAATATTCCCAAGATATAAACATTAACTTTTTCTTGCTTAATAAGAAGGATTTATTGGTAGTAAATAGAATAAATAGAGCGTTTGTATTCTTTTGCTCAGTCTTGCGACTAAAATTTTCCCGTTTCGGAAGGAATAACAGGCAATTTGGAGAATAAGAGAAATACATCCGCGAAGTGGTAAACAATCTCTTTCAGGATGTATTTCCAAGAAGGAACGTATACGCTTGTTTCCGAAACTCAGGAGGTGGTAAATGGGTAAATATACATAGGATGTGAATGTAATCTTTTATACCAAAACAATTAACTTATGAAACAATTACTTAGGAGGGGTTTGATTTGAAAAAGGCGTTAG
>JAAYHQ010000021.1 GCA_012727425.1 Bacillota bacterium | reverse complement strand
GCGGCGGCAGGGGTTCGAATCCCCTTGGGACTACCAAATGACAATTTAACCTGCCGGGTGACCGGCAGGTTTTTACCGGAAATGTTGACGCGATACCGGAACCGTGTTATAATCTTTACTACTCGGAAAGATCCGGTCGCGTGGCTCAGTTGGTTAGAGCGCTGCGTTCACATCGCAGAGGTCACTGGTTCGAGTCCAGTCGCGACCACCATTAAAATGAAAAGTTGGAGCCGTGGTGTAGTCGGCTAACATGCCAGCCTGTCACGCTGGAGATCGCGGGTTCGAGTCCCGTCGGCTCCGCCATAATATAGTTGCCAAGGTAGCTCAGTCGGTAGAGCAGGGGACTGAAAATCCCCGTGTCGGCGGTTCGATTCCGTCCCTTGGCACCATTTTATTTTTAGAAACCACCCCTCCCACGAGGGGTTTTTATGTTGATGACCGGTTTTAAAGTGGAATTTACAACATAATAGTAAAATTTTAACCATATTTTAGTATAATGACAATGAACGGGAGAAGAGACCCGGTAGGATAAACGGCAAGAAAGGAGTAGATGATGAATGGCTGATTGTCCAATGCTTAGTGGTTGCCCTTTTTTTCACGATCGAATGAAGAACATGCCGGCTACTTCCGAGATTTACAAGAAAAATTATTGTCGCGGGGATAACACCAATTGTGCACGTTTTATGGTCCGGCAGACGTTAGGCCCAGAACATGTCCCCGAGGATCTCTTCCCCAATCAGCAGGAAAGGGCTGAAGCCTTAATTAAGGGAAAAAAGTAAAAAACCCGATTTGGACAGGGTGGGATGTAACAAAAGGAACCGGCTGAGAGCAGCCGGTTCCTTTCTGTTTTTTTCTTTACGGACAATTAACAGAGGGGTTATTGGCAAACCGGTGATCATCGGTTACAATTAAGTTGAGATTGTGAAATTATTCACAAGAGGAGGGGAAGCACATGCCTGAGCGTACGCCGGAAGAATTAGTGACCTTTCCTAAAGCGACTATCTCCCGGTTTCCCCTCTATTTTCGGGCGTTGACCGAATATAACCACCAAAATATCGGGTTGGTCTCCTCAGAAGAGATGGCGCAGAAAGTTGGTGTGACGCCCAGTCAGCTCCGGAAGGATCTTTCTTATTTTGGGAGTCTCGGCATCCGCGGTGCCGGTTATGACGTGGCCTACCTCTTGGCCAAGATCAAAGAGATCTTGGGGATGGACCGCCAGCGGCGTTTAGGGATCATCGGCGCCGGTAGGATGGGGATGGCCTTAGCCGGGTATTCCGGTTTTAAGCAGCATGGCCTTGAGGTGTTAGCGCTTTTTGATATAGACCGGGCAAAATGGGGGCCCGTGAACGAACAGCTTACGGTGTTTCCCCTTTCGGAACTGGCGGCCCAGCGCGAAAAGTTAGGACTGGAAATCGCGGTTTTAACGGTGCCCAAGGCGGAGGCCCAAAAAGTTGCGGAGCTGGCGGTTGAGGCTGGTTTCCGTGCCCTCTGGAATTTTGCACCGGTTCGTCTTGAGGTGCCCCCGGAGGTCATTGTGCAGTACGAAGATATTGTGGTGGGTGTCTTAACCCTGTCCCACCACTTGGCACGGAAGTTCGGAACGTAGGGATTTTTTTTCATCCCGGCATGTGAAAGGATTCACATGCCAAGGGCCCGGCGAGGAGGGGTTTAATGAAAACACTCTCGGTCTGTGTGGGCAGTTCCTGCCATCTACGGGGATCTTATGAGGTGATCAGAGAATTTCAACGGCTTTTAGAACAACACCGCCTGATGGATCAGGTTGAACTGAAAGCTTGCTTTTGTTTGGGCCAGTGCCAAGCCGGGGTTACTGTATCTTACGACGGCGCGATCTATACCGCCCTGACGAAGGAGAAGGTCGGCGCCTTTTTTAACCAGTATATCCTGGGAAATAAGGGAAATAAGGACGAGCGACAATCAACCAGTAACGAGTAGAAGCAGGGTAATGCGATAGGGAAGGGGAGAAATAATGGGGATCATCTCGACCATTGAGGCCAGTTGTCGCGATTGTTACAAATGTGTCCGTTCTTGTCCGGTGAAGGCGATTAAGATCACCCACGGCCATGCGGAAGTAGTTGAGGCCCGGTGTATTGCCGATGGCCACTGTGTCTTGGTCTGTCCCCAACAGGCGAAAAAAGTTAGCGACGGGATCGGACTGGTCCGCAGCTTTTTCCTGGCGAAGCAGAAGATCGCCGTGAGTTTGGCCCCTTCTTTTGTCGCCCTGGATGAGTTTTCCACCCCCGGCCACTTGGTTACCGCCCTCCGGGCGCTCGGCTTTACGTATGTGACCGAGACCGCGGAAGCGGCGGAATTGGTCGCCCGGGAGCATTTACGGTTGGTTGAAAAAAACACCGCGCGGCCGGTAATTACCAGTTGTTGTCCGGTGGTGGTCAACCTGATTGAACGGTATTATCCGGCGCTTATTAAATATTTGGCCCCGGTGGTTTCTCCCATGGTTGCCCACGGCCGTCTTTTGAAGGCCAAATACGGTCCAGATCTGAAAGTGGTCTTTATTGGACCTTGCATTTGTAAAAAGGACGAGTACCGCCGGGCGGAACTTCAGGGGAGTATCGATGCGGTCCTTACATTTCAAGAGTTAAGAGCGCTGCTTAAGGAGGAAGGGCTTGACCTGGAGGGTCTGGAGCCGGGGACCTTTGACCACGGCGCTGGAACGGCCCGGGTTTTTCCGCTCCCGGCGGGGCTGGCCAAGACGGCCCGGTTGAGTACGGACCTGCTGGCGCAGGAGTTTCTGGCCATCGACGGTTTAGAAGCGGTGATCGACTTTTTAGCCCGGTTTGACGAAGTAAAAGACTCCTTGCGCCTGGTGGAGCTGTTGGCGTGTGAAGGCGGGTGCCTGATGGGGCCGGGGCTGGAGAGTAACTTAAGTCTTTATGCCCGGCGGGAACGGCTGCTCCGCTACGCCCAAAGCAGTACCGGCCAACCGGCGCCGCCGGTAGAAGAGAACCACCATGTGGACCTGGCCACGGTTTACGCCAAACGGAAGCTGAACCGGATCACACCCACCGAGGAAGAGATCCGGGAAGTGCTAAGCAAGACGGGGAAGCACAAACCAGCCGACGAGTTGAACTGCGGTGCTTGTGGTTACAATTCTTGCCGGGAAAAAGCCATTGCGGTTCTGGAAGGCCTGGCCGAGATCGATATGTGTATTCCGTATATGCGGACCAAAGCCGAGTCACGGGCCAATTTAATCTGTAGCATGACCCCCAACGCCATCTTGGTGGTGGACCGGGACTTGCGGATCCTGGAAGTAAATCCGGCGGCGGAGCGGAAATTCCTCTGCCGGCAGGAACAGGTGGTCGGCAAAAATCTGGAGATTCTGATTGATCCGGTTTATTTTCAAGAAGCATTACGCACCAAAAAGTTGGTCACCGGGGAAGTGGCTTATCCGGCCTACGGGATTGTGACCTGGCAAGCCATCTTCTATGTGGAAACAGAAGGAGTCCTCATCGGAATCTTTGTGGATATCACCAAAGAACACGAGCAGCGGGAGCGGCTGGCTTTGGTGAAAGGAGAGACTTTGACAAAAGCCCAGGAGGTCATCGACAAACAGATGCGTGTGGCGCAGGAGATTGCCGGTTTACTTGGCGAGACGACGGCGGAGACCAAGGTCCTGTTGACCAAACTGATTAAGCTGATTAAAAACGGGGATGGGAGCATCCAATGAGCATTTATATTGATACCGAATGGGCGAGTTTGTCCAAGTACGGGGAAGAGCTCAGCGGTGATCATGTGGAGGTGGTCCGGACCGACGAAGGGGTAGTGGCGGTCCTGGCCGATGGGTTGGGGAGTGGGGTGAAAGCCAATATCTTGGCGACGTTGACGGCCAAGATCATTGCGACGATGGTCAAGAACGGGGCGACTTTGGACGACACGATCGAAACCGTCTCGCAGACCTTGCCGGTTTGCCAAAAAAGGAATCTGGCCTATTCCACATTTACCATCATCAAGGTTACCCAGGAAGGTTACGGTTACGCTGCTGAGTTTGATAACCCGACACTCATCTTCGTGCGCGCCGGTAAACTTTCGGCCCTGGACTGGGAAGAACGGGCGATTGAAGGACGGAAAATTCGCGAAAGCCGGTTTCAAGTCGAACCGGGTGATGTCCTGGTGGCGGTTTCGGACGGGGTGATCCACGCCGGGATCGGCGGCGTTTTAAACCTGGGGTGGCAATGGGATGAGGTGGCCAACTACATTGAAAAACTGGTCAATTTGCAACCCGATGCGGAGACGCTTAGTAAATGGCTGATCACGGCCTGTGCGCAACTTTATACCGCACGGCCGGGCGATGACACGACCGCTCTGGTGCTCAAGGTGCGAACCCCGCGTACCATGACGGTGGCGGTGGGACCACCCAAAAACAAAACGGATGATGCGAAGATCGCCCAGATGATCCGGGAGGAGCCCGGGAGCAGAGTGATTTGCGGGGGCACGACCGGTTCGATCATTGCCCGGGAATGGGGACGGGAGATTGAAGTAGATTTAAAAAACCTTGATCCGGAAGTCCCCCCTTATGGCCGATTGCGGGGGGTGGATCTGGTCACGGAAGGAATTATCACGTTAAGCAAAACTTTGGAGGCGTTGAAAAAGGAAGAAGCAGGGAAGAACAAGAGTTCCGAACGGAAAAACGCCGTTACGCTACTGACGAAGTTGTTTTTGGAGAGTGATAACATCAGGTTTCTAATTGGCACCGCAATCAATCCGGCACACCAAAATCCGGATTTACCCTTGAATTTGGCCCTCAAGATGCAGGTGGTCAAGGAGATTGCGGAGACGCTGCGGCAAAAGGGGAAGAAAGTCGAACTACTCTATTTCTAAGCGTATCTTTTGGTAATTATTCATCTAATTTTGGGAAAGGAGACGGTAAGCAATGAAACAAGAAGGCATTATCGAGGCCCAGAAGGGGGATGGCCGGACAACCTATCAACGGAAGTTTGAAAAGGTCAACGAAATCATTGCACGGTTGGGGCGGTCACGTTCGGCTTTGGTCCCAATCCTGCAGGAGGTACAAGAGGAGTACCGCTATTTGCCGGAGGAGATCCTGACTTACGTCGCTACGGCGCTTGGCCTCTCGCCGGCCAGTGTCTACGGGGTGGCCACCTTTTACGCCCAGTTTTCTTTAGAGCCGAAAGGGAAATATGTGATCAAGGTCTGTGACGGGACGGCTTGTCACGTGCGCGGGTCCAACCCGGTGCTGGAAGCAATTAAAAAACGGGTTAATTTGCAAGGGAACAAAAAGACCACCGATAATCTCCGTTACACGGTGGAAACCGTTTCCTGCCTTGGTGCCTGTGGTTTGGCCCCGGTGATCATGATCAACGACAAAGTATACGGCCAGATGACGCCGGAGGCGATCAATATTATCATCGATGAGTTGGAAAAGGAGGATGCAGCAGATGAATAAGCAAACCCCAAACCAGTTGGCTCAGTGGAAAGAGGAGTGGCGTCAGGGTTTTGCGCGGGAAAAGGCCCGGATTTTGATCTGTGCGGGGACCGGCTGTGTGGCCAACGGTTCTTTGGAAGTTTATAAGGCGATCAAGCAGGAAGTGGAAGCGCGGGGTGCGTTTGTCACCATCGATGTTTTGCTGGAGAAAGAAGAAGAGACCGGAGTGGCCGTGGTGAAAAGCGGCTGCCATGGTTTTTGCGAGATGGGACCCTTAGTCCGCCTGGAGCCGTCGGGGGTTCTTTACACCAAGGTGAAAGCGGAAGATGCCGCCGAGATTGTGGAAGCCTTATTGCGTGACGGGAAACCGGTGGAACGCCTTTTGTACCGCCATCCGGTGACGGGCGAGGTTTATGCGGAAGAAGAGGAGATTCCCTTCTACCGTCATCAGCAACGGACGGCGCTGGTCCACTGCGGCCATATTGATCCGGAGGAGATCCGCGAATATATTGCCGACGGCGGTTATGAAGGCTTGTACAAAGCGATCACGGAGATGACGCCGGAACAGGTTTGCCAGGAGATTATCGCGTCCGGGTTGCGTGGGCGCGGCGGCGGCGGTTTTCCAACCGGCCGGAAGTGGGAGCTCACCCGGATTGAAGAGAGCGACCAGAAGTATGTGGTCTGCAACGGGGACGAAGGGGATCCGGGTGCCTTCATGGACCGGAGCTTGCTGGAGGGTGACCCCCACCGGATTCTGGAAGGAATGGCCATCGCCGGATACGCCATTGGGGCTGATGAAGGTTATATTTACGTGCGGGCCGAGTATCCCCTGGCGGTACAGCGGCTGAAGAAAGCGGTGGCGGATGCCGAAGAATATGGTCTCCTTGGGAAGAACATCCTGGGGACGGGCTTTAACTTTACCGTGAAAATTAAAGAGGGCGCAGGCGCCTTCGTTTGCGGGGAAGAGACGGCGCTCTTGGCTTCGATCGAAGGAAAACGGGGCATGCCCTCGCCGAAACCGCCTTTTCCGGCCCAATCCGGACTTTGGGGTAAGCCGACCCTGATCAACAACGTGGAGACGTTCGCCAATGTACCCCAGATTATCGTGCAGGGGGCGGACTGGTTTAACCGGATTGGGACCAAGAATAACGCGGGGACGAAAACCTTTGCCCTCACCGGACAAGTGGCCAATACCGGCCTGATCGAAGTGCCGCTGGGGACCACCCTGCGCCAAGTGGTCTTTGAGATTGGCGGCGGGATCCGGGGCGGCAAGAAATTTAAAGCCGTCCAGATCGGCGGACCGTCGGGCGGTTGTTTGACCGAAGAACATCTGGACCTGCCGTTGGATTTTGATTCGTTGCAAGCAGCCGGGGCGATGATTGGCTCCGGAGGCCTGGTGGTGATGGATGAAAGCACTTGCCTGGTGGAAGTGGCCCGCTTCTTCATGAATTTCACCCAGAACGAGTCCTGCGGCAAATGTGTGCCGTGCCGGGAAGGGACCAAACGGATGCTGGAGATTTTGCAGCGCGCGGTGGACGGCGAAGGCCGGCCGGAAGATGTGGAAGTGCTTCAGGATCTGGCGGAGGCGGTCCGCGACGGTTCGCTCTGCGGTTTAGGCAAGACGGCACCGAACCCGGTTTTAACCATGCTCAAATACTTTAAAGACGAATATATCGCCCATGTGGTGGATAAGAAATGCCCCGCCGGGGTCTGCTCCGCCCTGAAAGGATACTGGATCGATCCGGAATTGTGCAAAGGCTGCAGTAAATGTGCGCGGAATTGCCCGGTCAATGCGATCAGCGGCGAGATCAAAAAACCGTTCACCATTGACGAGACGGTCTGTATCCGGTGTGGCGCCTGTGTCAGTACCTGTCCGTTTAAGGCGATTAAGGAGGGTTAAAAATTGGAACAGAAAAACACAGTCCTCATCGACGGTTTAGAAGTGGAGTTAAATGGGGAAAAAAATATTTTGGAACTGACCCGCAAGATTGGGATCGATATTCCAACCTTCTGTTACCATTCCGAGCTTAGCCTGTACGGGGCGTGCCGGATGTGCGTGGTGGAAGTTGAAGGGCGGGGGATTATGGCTTCGTGTTCCACCCCACCGGTACCGGGCATGAAGATCCTGACCAACAGCCCGCGGGTACAACGGGTCCGCCGGACCGTGCTCGAGCTGTTGTTGGCCAACCATGACCGGGAGTGTACCACCTGCGACCGTAACGGCAGTTGCAAACTGCAGGATCTGTCCAACCGGTTTGGCGTGAAAAAAATCCGCTTTGGGGAGCGGGATGTGAAACTGCCGCTCGACGAGTCCAGCTATTCGTTGGTGCGCGACCCGAACAAATGTATCCTCTGTGGCGATTGTGTCCGGATGTGCGCGGAAGTACAGGGCATCGGGGTCTTGGACTTTGCCGGACGCGGATCGGAAACGGTGGTGGTCCCTGCCTTCAAGAAGGGCCTGGCCGAGGTGGAATGTGTCAATTGCGGTCAGTGCGCCGCCGTCTGTCCGACCGCGGCGATTGTGGTCAAAGACGAGACCGACCGGGCGTGGGCGGCGCTCAATGACCCGACGAAAACCGTAGTCGTGCAGGTGGCGCCCGCTGTCCGGGTTGCGCTGGGTGAGGAGTTTGGCCTGCCGCCCGGGGAGATCGTCACCGGCAAAGTCGTTGCCGCGCTGAAGCGGCTGGGCTTTGATAAGGTCTTTGATACGTCCATTGCGGCGGATCTGACGGTTATCGAAGAGACCCATGAGTTCATCAAGCGGCTGCAGAAGGGAGAAAGGCTGCCCCAGTTTACCTCCTGTTGTCCGGGCTGGGTCAAATTTGCCGAGCATAACGCGGCCGACTTTTTGAAGAACCTCTCTTCCTGCCGCTCGCCCCAACAGATGTTCGGTTCGCTGGTGAAGAAGTACTGGGCAAAGGACCTGGGAAAAAAACCCGAGGAGATCTTTGTGGTTTCGATCATGCCTTGTACCGCCAAGAAGTTTGAGGCGGCGTTACCCCACATGACCACCGACGGGGCACCCGATGTGGACCTGGTCCTGACCACCCAGGAGCTGGCCCGGATGATCCGGGAGGCGGGGCTGGTCTTTGACCAGTTGGATGTGGAGTCCTTTGATACACCCTTTGGCTTTACGACCGGGGCCGGGGTGATCTTCGGGGCCACGGGCGGGGTGGCCGAAGCCGTGCTCCGGGCGGCCCATGAGTTTGTGACCGGCCGGCCTGTGGAGCAGATTAACTTTGAAGCGGTCCGCGGCTTTGACGGCCGGAAGGAAGCCACGGTGGAGATCGACGGGCAGGAGATTAAAGTGGCCGTGGTTCATGGCTTGGCCAACGCCAAAAAACTGCTGGAGGAGATCCGCGAAGGCAAGGCCGATTACCAGATCATTGAGGTTATGGCCTGCCCCGGCGGCTGTGTGGGGGGCGCGGGTCAACCCATTTCGACCGGCTGGGAGACGAAAAAGCAGCGGGCGAAGGGGCTCTACAATGCCGATAAGCTCTCCCAGATCCGGAAGGCGCAGGACAACCCGATGGTGGCCAAATTCTACGAACGCTGGTTGAAGGAGCCCAACAGTGCGGCCGCTCATGAAGCGTTGCACACCACCTATTCCAACCGCGAACGGATTAGCGGTGAAGAGATCAAATTAATCGCCGGTGACCAACCCAAGGTGGAGATCGCCGTCTGCGTCGGCACTTGCTGTTATTTGAACGGTTCCTATGACACTTTACAGAAACTGATGGCGCTGACCGCCGACGAACAGGTGCAAGACCGTATTAATCTCCATGCCACTTTCTGTCTGGAACAGTGCGAACAGGGTCCGGTCATTAAAGTGGACGATGAGATCATCAATGGGGTCACCCCGGAGACGGTGGAGGCGTTCTTCAAGGATAAAATCCTGAAGAAACTGAACGCGGCCGGCGAATAAAGGTACCCCCGGTATAGACGAAAAACAGAACCCGATAGGAAAAAAGCCTCTTTCGTTTTACGAAAGAGGCTTTTTATAACGGGAACGGAGGACGGGGAAAGGGATTAATGCACCGACGGCGAATAATTATAAGGTTATTCTTTTGCGGGAAGCAAAAGAGAATCCCCCGTCCGATCGTGGGCAAACTTAAAAAAACGGACGGGTAAATCGACACGGGGAGTACGAGTGGATGCAGACAGGGACCGAGGTTAAATTCCGCCAATATGTACTGGACGATTTTCAAAAAGAAGCGATCGATCATTTACTAGCCGGCCATTCCGTATTGGTTTCGGCCCCCACCGGGGTGGGGAAAACATTGATCGCCGATTACTTGATCGCCCAGGCGATCGCCGCGGGTAAACGGGTGATTTATACCGCACCGATTAAAGCCCTTTCCAACCAGAAATATAAAGAGTTTAAAGAATGGTACGGGCCGGAAAAGGTGGGGATCATCACCGGCGACATCGTCATTAACTCCACGGCCGATGTGACGATTATGACCACGGAGATCTTCCGGAACATGTTGCAGCAGGAGAAAGAGGAACTTTATGGACTTTCCCACGTTGTTTTTGATGAGATCCATTATCTATCCGACGAAAGCCGGGGGACGGTTTGGGAAGAATCGATCATTTTTATGCCGCCGGAGGTGCGGCTTTTGGGTCTTTCAGCCACGATCCCCAATGCCCAGGAACTGGCCGCCTGGATCAGTGAGATCAAAGGGCATGAGGTGAAAGTGGTCCAAAAAACCGACCGCATTGTGCCGCTGGAACATAAGGTTTTTCACCCGCTCACCGGCATTACCACGCTGAAGAAGCTTTACCGGGTCTGGTCCCGGCAGCAAAGGGGTGGCACCGACAGCCGGTCGCCGGTGGAGCGGCGGCAACAGGCCCTTTCCCATCTTGACCTGGTCCGGGCGGTCCAGGAGCGGGACGGACTGCCCTGTCTCTATTTTGTTTTCAGCCGGATGCAGTGCGAGCTGAAAGCAATGGAGTTGAGTGAGAGGGCTAATTTTCTGGGTGAAAGCGAGCAAGCACAGGTTGATGCAGTGATCGACCAGATCATCAGCAAATACGCCTTGGAAAACTGGCCGACCATTCACCGGCTGCGCCATATTTTCCGGCGGGGGATTGCCTTTCACCACGCCGGCCTGTTGCCCGCCCTCAAAGAACTGGTGGAGATCCTGTTCGGCATGAACCTGGTGAAGGTGATGTACGCCACAGAGACCTTTGCCGTCGGGATCAACTACCCGGTGCGGAGCGTCTGCTTTGATGCGCCCACCAAATGGGACGGGGTCTCGTTTCGGCCCCTGACTACGCTGGAGTATTTCCAGATGGCTGGCCGGGCCGGCCGCCGGGGCATTGACGAACGGGGGTATGTTTATATCCTGGCCGATCTGGACCGGTACCGGAAGGAAGAGTTCCCCAGTACCGATCCGCGGCAGATTGAGGAGTTAACCAGCCGGTTCAACCTCAGTTATAATTCGGTACTCAATTTATTTAAAAATCACGACCGGGCGCAGATCTCCGTGATTTTAAATCAGAACTTCGCCACTTTCCAGGCCCGCAATGCCCGTGTCCAATTGGAGAACCGCCTCTCCCAAGTGCGTTTGGAGTCGGGAAAACTGCGGGAAATGCTCTGTCACGATTGGGGGTCCCTGGCTTGTCCCCAGACCCGGGCCTTGGTGAAGAAACGCCTGCGCAAGCTGGAGCGGAAGATTAAGTACATCAAAGGCCGGGCCGGAAAGGCGGCCGCCGCCCGGGAAATTGCCAATTTGAAAACGGGTTTGTCCAGTGTGGCGGCGCGGAAATGCTCGGTGGAAGAACAAAAACATTGTGTCGAACGGGTTGAGTTTTATGAAAACCTCTACCATGATCAACTGGGCTTGGAAGAAAGGGCCTCTTCTTTAAGGGTGGTCGACCGGTTTGAGGAGGATCTGGCGGCCAAAGCCGGTATTTTAACGGAGATGGACTACATGGATGAACATGGGGCGCTTTTGCCCCGCGGGGAGTTTGCCGCCCGGATTTACGCCCAGGAGCTCCTTTTGACCGAGATGTACTTTGCCGGGTATTTTCACGAGTGGGATGAGGATCAGATCAATGCTGTCATGGTGGCTGTTGACTACGAACCGCGGAAAATCGAGCGGTTGCCCCGTCCCGGCCAACTGCCCTTCGACCAGAAGCCCATTAAGAAGATCATCCGCGAACTGGTTTACCGCTATGGCGTCGATGAACGGGAGATCCGGTTTTTCCCGAGCTTGTCGCCGTTGGCTTACCGTTGGAGTCTGGGTTGTGACTTTTTCGAATTACTGAATTACACCGAATTGCAGGAGGGGGACATTGTTTCCGCCTTTCGGCGGGCGATCGACCTCATCCGTCAGGTCCGCACGGCTTGTTTGGAGGAGGATCCGATTCTCGCGTCTAAACTGAAGAACTGCATGAATAAGATGGACCGGGATTTGGTGGAAGTCAATCTATAGTATAGATTGCGCAAGGAAAAAGTATTTTCGAAATAGGAAGGCATGATGATGAAGAACGTTTTCTTTAAGAAATTATTCCTGTTTGCCGGTATAATGTTGGCCTTTTTTTCCAGTGGCGAACCGGCCGCTGCGGCGTGGCAAACACTGAAGGGCAGTGAGATCTATGTCCGCGAAGGGGAAGTGATCACAGGCGATTTATGGGTTATGGGCAATGAGGTGAAGATCGCCGGACAAGTAAAAGGTGATCTCCTGATCTTTGCTGATGAACTGGAACTGAGCGGCAAGGTTGACGGGGATGTGCTGGGGGTGACCGGGCGGACGCGGATTACCGGTGTCGTAGCCGGCGATTTTCGCGGTTTATCGGCGGTGACGCAGATTGACGGTGTGGTGGCGGGTAATCTTTCGGCCGCCGGGACCCAGCTGGTTCTTGGCCCCCAAAGCAAAGTCGGTTCGCTGCTGAGTTGGTACGCGACCACGTGGCTGGCAGGTGAGGTTGCCGGTTCCGCCCTGGCCAACGGGAATATCTTCAACCTTGAAGGTAAACTCGGTGGGGATCTGCAGGTCGGGGCCAAACAGATAGTTATCGGTGAAAGTGCCGTGGTCACCGGTGATTTTATTCACCCGGCTGGGGCCGATCCGGTCTTCATCCCCGGTTACCGGATCGGCGGCGAACGGCGCACGGCCGTACCGAAGACGGCGTCGGCCCTTAGCGGACTGCAAGGGGTCTGGTTTTTAGGTGGTTTGTTGGCGGGACTGCTTTGGCTGCTGCTTTTTCCGCGGCGTTGGCGCCAGATCCTCGACACCCGTCTCTCCTGGCACCGGGTCATCGGTTTTGGGTTTGGGGGGACTCTCTTATTGCCCATAATCTCGATCTTCGCCATGTTGACGATGGTCGGCTTGCCGTTGGGGATCGGTCTCTTCCTGCTCTTCTTGATCCTGATGTTCTTTGGGGAGTTGCCCGTCTATCTCCTGGCGGGACGGTGGTTTTGCGGTCTTTTCCGCAAAAAGAACGGTCGCCATCCGGCCTTCCTTTTTCTGGTCGGCGGGTTTGTTTTTGCTTTTCTCAAGCTGATTCCGGTGGTCGGTTTTTACCTGGCCCTTGGCGGACGGATTCTGGGGAACGGTCTTCTGCTTACCTATCTTTTTTGGCGGGAGAAGCCGGGCCAGGCGCTGTCCATCCAAGCCTAACCGGGATTAGCCGGCGCTATGTTTGTTGAGGAAGCGCGGATGCGCTCCGCGGCATTTTTCATAAGCTTCCTTTCGTCCGTGAATACTATAGGTATCTGTGACCGTGTTATTTCCGGACCGAAGAAGGAGGCAAGGATTGGGCATGAAATTATTGACCGGAAAGACCTGGTGTTTGTTGCTGGTCTTGGTGATGCTGGGGCAAACAACAGTTCTATATGGGGCGGCGCCGGAACGTTGCGCTTGTGCTCCGGAGACCGAAATCAGCCGCGGTGCGGTGGGGGAAGACATCGCGGAGCTGCAACGTTTTTTACAAGCGGAAAAGCTTTATGACCGCGAAATTTCGGGTGTCTTTGACCAGTACACAGCCGAGGCGGTGAAGGCCTTTCAGCGCCGCAACCGGCTGGCGGTGACCGGGGTCCTTGATTTTCCGACGTGGCAAGCTCTGGGGCGAAGTGCCGCCACCGCGGTGACCGCCAACCCGCCGCCGGGGGATCTACGTGTGGTCGTTGACACCCGCTATTTGACCCTGCTGGTCCTGGTGGACGGCGAGATCTTTGCCACTTTTCCGGTGGCCATCGGGAAACGGGAGACCCCGACACCGGTCGGCAACTGGAAGGTGATCAACAAGGGGCACTGGAGTGGAGGGTTCGGCACCCGGTGGATCGGTTTAAACGTTCCCTTTGGGACTTATGGGATTCACGGTACCAATAAACCGTGGTCGATCGGACGTCTGGAGAGTAAAGGTTGTGTCCGGATGTACAACCGCGATGTGGAACAACTTTACCGCTGGGTGAAGGTGGGAACGCCCGTCCACATCATCGGCGATCCCTTTATGGGCCGCCGCCGGTTGGTCAAAGGAGAAAAGGGTGCTGACATCATGTATTTACAAAAACGCCTGCGGCAGTTGGGCTTCTATGACCAGGGGATTGACGGGATTTTCGGTTACGGTACCGAACAGGCTGTCAAGGCTTTTCAGCAAGCCAACCGGCTGCCCGTGACCGGCCAGGTTGGTTGGCGGGAATATATCGCCATGGGGTTAATCAGTGAAGAGTAAGTCTGGAATCCTCCCGTACGGGAGGTTTTTTAGATGAAAAAAAAGGGTTCTTACAAGTTTGCCCGAATATTAAAAATAGTACTTTCTGGTGATGCAATCTAGATGACAGCGGATTTGATTGCCTAATTTATTCCGAAATTAGGCAATTTCTCTAGCTATCTTAAAGGAGGTTTATTGTTGAAAGCGGAATTTATCAATCCTTTTGTTGGCGCTGCTTACGATATTATTAAACGGGTTGCGGCGGTTGAGGCAACCAAGGGTGAATTGTCGCTTGCCAATTCACCGGTTCGTGGTGATGAGGTGAACGTGGTAATCGGTGTCACCGGGGACTTGACGGGACAGATCATTTTCTGTCTTTCTGAAGCGACCGCTCTGGTGTTTGCCTCGAAGATGTTAATGAATTTAACGACCGATTCCTTTAATGAATTGGCGAAAAGCGCCATCTGTGAGATGGGCAATATGATCCTGGGGCGGGCGGTGACAACCCTCGGCGAACGGGGCTATTTTTGTACATTGACTCCTCCGGCGCTCTTTATCGGGAAGAATGTGGTGGTTTCGACGCAAGTCCTGAAGTTCTTGGTGATCCCCCTCGAGACGAAGTATGGCCCAATCACCATTAATGCGGCATTAGAGGAAAAAAAGGAATAAGGAGGGATTTAGGTGCAGAGAATTCGGGTTGGCAGCTTGGTCCCCGGCATGATCCTGGCCCAAGACGTCTTGATTCCCCGGACTGGTGTGACGCTCCTTCCGATGAACACCGTCTTAACGATGGAGATGATTCGCCGGATTGGTTCTTTTAACATTGACGAAGTTTATATCAAGGTGCCGGAGCGGAGCAATAAGGAGAAGAATGAAGAGATCCTGGCGCCGGTAATGGCGGAAACCCACGAAAAATCGGTGGCGGCGGTCGAGCAAGTGATCACGAATTTTCGTAAAGACAGCTTTACCCAGGAAGCCATCGAGGGACTGGTTGGTGATCTTCTGGAACAGGTGGAGATGGATGCGGATTTGCTCCTGAACCTTACCCATATGAAAAGTTATGACAATTACCTTTTTTCGCACGCGGTGAACGTCAGTATTATCAGTATCTTAATTGGGGAACAGCTGGGGTACGAGAAAGAGGAATTGAATCAACTGGGTGTGGCCGCGCTCCTGCATGACATCGGGATGCTAAAGATTGCGGTGGAGACCTGGCGAAAAACAGGGACTTTGACCCCCGAAGAATACCAGGAGGTGAGGAAACATCCCGAGTACGGGGCAGAGCTCCTGGCGGGAATGTCGGCGGAGATCCAGGCGGTGGCGGCCCAGCACCATGAACGGTACGATGGTTCCGGATATCCGCGGGGGTTGAAAGGGAGCGAGATTAATTATAAAGCGCGCATTGTGGCGCTGGCCGATGTCTATGAGGCTTGTATCTCGGATCGTCCTTACCGCGAACGGCTGACGCCCCAGGAAGCAATCAAGTTGATCGTGGCGAACCAGGAAGGTTTCGACCCCAATATTTTAAAAGTCTTCCTTTTGACAATGGCCATCTACCCCATTGGTACTTTTGTCCGCTTAAATACAGGCGAGATCGGAAAAGTGATCCGGGTTTCCAAAAACCAGCCTTTCCGGCCGGTTCTTTCCCTTTATTTTGACCGCCAGGGTGAACTCCTGGGCCAACCGATCCGGCTTGATCTAAGTGCCGATGTAAATCATTTGTTATACATCGAAGATACCATCCCGGCGCCGGAGCATAAAAAGCTCTCCGAAAAAGTGGCCACGGCCTTTTCCCACCGCCCCTGGGGATAGGGCGGGGCGAAAACCGTCTGCCCATATTTGGGCAGGCGGTTTTTTTATGCCAGGTTGACCGCTGACCGGGAAAAGGCTTGTTCCAAGATTTACCTAAACTTTGCGGCTCGAAAGCAAACTGTTTCTGTGTTATAATTTTTTATGTCAAATACTTTTTATTGCATTTTCAAATAACCGACCGAACATTTAATTTTTAGGAAGGGGATCACGATGTCCAGGAAAAACTGGAGCCGGCGACCGGTCATCGTTGGTACTTTGGTGTTTATCCTCACTGTCGGGCTCCTGTTTGGAGGCGACTTTTTGTACGAAAAACTTTTTGCACGGAATCCGTTGCAAAAATGGGTAAAAACCACTCCGGCGATTACTGCCTTCCAGCTTCAGGAGGCGAAAGCGGGTTTGCGCGTAGAATTGACGCTTGATCCAGCGCAGGTGGATAACCTGCAAAAGGTCCTCGAACCTTTCCTCCGTGAGGTAATGACCAGAAAACAGCGGCCGGTGCATGAGGTGTGGATCGCCAATGAACCCTCTCCCGAACTGGCGGAGGTCTATTACCAACTGAGTTTTGCCTTGGCTGAAGCGCAAGCGACCGGCGAATACAATACCCTCTACGAAGTTCTCCAAGCGCTTCAGGGGGGAAACGAAGCGGCTGACTACCGGGTTTATCTCGGTGCCGATTATCTTTATGTGCAATTAAAGAAGGAAAGCGAAAGCTATTTTGCGGTGCTGCCCCGCATTGACCACAGCAAAAGTCTGGTTCGGGCCGGAGGAACGAAGGGAGGGAGTGGCTGATGTGGAAAGAAGTACTGATCGGAATCGGGGCCGGCGTATTGGTTTTTTTATACGCCCGCGGGTTTGATCCGGTGCCTTTTCTACTTTTAGGCGGCTTCTTCATAATTCTCCGTTTTTACCTGCACGGCCGGGGCTTGGAGAAGAATTATGAACTGATCAACGCGGCCGGGGATAAGGCGGTGATCCCACCGGTGACCTTTGCCGATATTGGCGGTCAGGAGGTAGCCAAGCGCGAGTTGATGGAGGCCTTGAATTTTTTGAAGGATGAGGCAAAAGTGAAAGATTTGGGGATTCGGCCTTTGAAAGGGATTCTCCTGAGCGGACCGCCGGGCACCGGTAAGACTTTGATGGCGAAGGCGGCTGCTTCCTATACGGATGCGGTCTTCTTGGCGGCCTCCGGTTCGGAGTTTATCCAGATGTACGCCGGGGTTGGGGCCCAGCGGGTGCGGCAGCTTTTTAGTCAAGCCCGGAAACTGGCGCAAAAAACCGGCAAACACAAAGCCATTATCTTCCTGGATGAGCTGGATGTTTTGGGTGGGAAAAGAGGAAAACACACTTCCCATCTGGAATATGATCAGACCCTGAACCAATTGTTAGTGGAGATGGACGGGCTCAAAGCGGATGATGGCACCAGAGTGCTGGTGATCGGGGCGACCAACCGGGTGGACTTGTTGGACGACGCCCTACTGCGTCCGGGACGGTTTGACCGCCGGGTCCAGGTGGACCTGCCGGAGAAGGAAGGGCGGCTTAAGATCCTGCAGATTCACACACGCAACAAGCCACTGGCGGCCACGGTTGACTTGGAGACCATTGCCGAAGACACTTTTGGCTTCTCCGGTGCCCATCTCGAATCCTTGGTGAACGAAGCGGCCATTCTTGCCTTTCGGCGGGGGAAAAAGGAGATTGGCAACGCCGAGCTGCAGGAGGCCATCGATAAAGTGATCCTTGGGGAGAAACTGGAACGCAAGCCCCGCCGGGAGGAGTTGCGCCGGGTTGCCATCCACGAAACGGGCCATGCCTTGATCAGTGAGTTGGTCCGTCCTCACTCCGTCGGGGCGGTTACTGTGGCGCCCCGGGGGAAGGCTTTAGGCTTTATGCGGCCGAACGGAAAAGACCAGCGTTTCCTTTACACCAAAGCCGATCTGGAAGACCAGATTGCCGTCTTGCTTGGCGGGGCCATTGCGGAAGAATTGGTTTACGGGACACGGAGCACCGGAGCCAGTAACGACTTGGAACAAACAGTGCAACTGGCGAAGGAGATTATCAAAAACGGTCTTTCCTCGTTGGGGATTGTTGACCGGGATTACACACCTAAAGAGCAGATTAATGCAGCCTTTACGGAGATTATCACCACGCAGGAAGAGCGGGTCAGGAGGATCCTGACGGAAAAGCTTTCCCTCCTTAAGCAGGTGGCCGAACGGCTCCTGGCGGCGGAGAAACTCTCCGGGGCCGAGTTCCGGTCTTTGCTGAAGGAGAGCGCATAAGCGCAGGGACGGTAAAGGCAGCCGGATCAGACAGAAAGTTGGGGCAAGCGCGATGCTGAAAAGGCCGAAAACGATGCTGAAGTTGAAGCCGTTGCCATTAGGGCCCAGGGGAAGGAAACTAGGCCTCTTGCTGCTGGTGTTGGTTACCGTTGGGATCGGCCTGGCCGCCTTTGGCGGGATGCAGGCGGCGTTTGGTCCCTTCGCGGTCCGGCTCACTTTTTCCTGGGGCTGGCCGGGCGAAAGCCGGTTGGTGATTCCACCCCTGGGCGAGATTAAAGCCTATACCCACCGGTGGCCGGTGGTCCTCTCCGCCACCCTGGAGCGGATTGACCTGCCCCGGCTCCAGCATGAGCTTCTTGGGGTCAGTATGCCCGGGGCTTACCTCGAAGGTCTTGTGGCGCAGCTCCGGGGAGACCTTTACCGGTTTCTCGTCCGTCTCTGCCTGGTGGGCGGGGTCGCCGGTTTGTTTGCCGGTCTCCTTTTTGGGCAACGCCGCTTTCGTGTCTGGTGGCGAACGACCGGCGCCGGGGTCCTGTTGGTTTTGTTCATTATGGGTGGGGTTTTGGCCGGCTTCGACCAGGAAGCGTTCAAAAACCCCCGTTATGAGGGGGCTTTAGAGGTCGCCCCCTGGGTGTTGAGCTTGATTGAAGAAGGGCTGAACCGCCTTCCCGAATTCAGTGCCCGCTTGGCCGAAGTGGCCGGTAGGATGGATACGGTTTTGGCCGGGGTCAACACCCTTTCGCCTTTGGCCAACGCCGACGGGGAAGTTAAAGTGCTCCATGTTTCCGATATTCATAATAACCCGGCGGCGGTGGAGTTTATTGAGAAGGTCATTGCCGGGTTCGGAGTGGATCTGGTGATTGACACCGGCGATTTAACCGATTACGGTACCGCTTTGGAGACGGAGTTGAACCGGCGGATTAACAATTTAGGGGTTAAGTATCTGTTTGTCCCGGGGAACCATGATTCGGCCGCGGTGGTCACCCGCTTGCGCAAGTATAAAAACGTGATTGTGCTGAGTAAACGGATCTACGAAACCCACGGACTGACGATTATGGGGTGGCCGGACCCGGCCAGTGCCGGGTCAGACCGTCTGTTACCGGATGAGGCAGAGTTGAAGACGGAAGCGGAGAAGCTCCGGGCCTATCTGGCCGCGGCCGGCCGGACGATCGATATCTTGGCCGTGCACAACCGGAAACTGGTCACCCCGCTTCCGCCGGGGATACCGGTGGTGTTGTACGGGCATGACCACAAGATGGCCATCACCCAAAAAGAAGGTACGGTTTTGATCAACGCGGGGACGACCGGAGCGGCTGGTCTACGCGGCTTCGGAAATGAAAAAATCCCCTATAGTGTGGCTCTGCTCCGGTTTAATCAAAAGGACGGCAAGCATCGTTTAGTCGCCGTTGATGCGATCCAGGTTTTCAGTTTGCATGGGAAGTTTACTCTCGAGCGGACGGTGGTGAACCCGCCCGGCATGGCTGAAAAAGAAGCAGGCGGCGAAAGATAAGAACGGCAGAAGCGATGGTGGAATGGAGGGATTGCGGAGAATGCGGTTGTTTGTGGCGGTACGGTTGGCTTCCGAACTACAGAAAGCGGTTGGGGCGTTTATTGTCCAAAATGCGGCCCGATCAAAGGGGGTTAAATGGATTGACGTCAGTCAAGCCCATTTTACCCTCTTTTTTTTGGGGGAACAACCGGCCCGGCTGGTTGCGGAGCTCGATCCCCTGCTCCAAAAAGTCGCGGCCAACCAAAAAAGCTTTCCGCTCGCTTTGGGACCAGGTGGGGTTTTTCCCTCCTGGCAAGCGCCGCGGGTCCTCTGGTTGGGGGTGGGAAAAGGACGGGAAGAGCTCAAGGCTTTGGCGGCCCGGGTGACGACGGCTTGTGGGGAACGGGGCGTACCACGGCCCGACCGTCCTTTTACCCCCCACCTTACGTTAGGACGGGTGAAAAAACCACCGGCGGCGATTGACCGGGAGGCGCTGGTTCAGGGGGTGGCGGGCGAAATGGTGGTGGACGTGTTCACTTTGTTTGCCAGTGAGTTAAGGCCGGAGGGGCCGATCTACCGGGAGTTGGCCACTTACCGGTTGGCAAGGCAGGATTGAAGAAGGAGCATATTCGGGTTTGTTTTTTCTTTAAGAAAGGAGGTTTTATCATGAAAGCCAGTTTAAAATGGGATGGGCATTTAGGGTTTGAAGCCGTGGGTGAATCGGGACGGCCGATTGTCACCGACGCGGTGGTGGAGGCCGGTGGACGGGGTTTGGGTCCGACGCCGATGGAGCTGGTCCTGTTCGGGTTGGGCGGATGCATGGGGATCGATGTGGTATTGATCTTGCAAAAATCCCGGGTTGAACTGACCGCCTTTACTATGGAGCTGGAAGGGGAACGGGCACCGGAACACCCTCGTGGTTTTACCAAAATCAAAATCCGTCTCCACTTGAAAGGGAAAGGACTGCAGGAAGCGGTGATCGACCGCGCGATCAAGCTTTCCATGGAAAAGTACTGTTCGGTGCGGAGTTCATTAAAGGCGGAGGTGGCAACGGAATACACCTTTGAAGAAGCTTAATAGTGCCATGTTTATGTTTTTATTCATGGGTTGACGGGCGGATTCCGTTTACCAGATCTTTGACCGGCTAATAACTGGTGCAACCAGGGATACTACTGGTGAGAGCGGCGGAGGCGGTGCTGTAACTGTAAAGGAGGTAAACGGATGTTCCGTGGTTGGCGTCGATTATTAGCCGGCGGACTGCTGGGTGCCGTGGTCAGCCTCATGGTGGACCGGAACCGTCAGCGCAGGAAGGCGGTGGGCCGGAGTTCGCTTCTGGGGTGGATGGGACCCTTCTTGTCGGTGTTCCTCGGGGAGATGGGCAAAGAGGGTATATGGCGGAAGCTCCTGCCTTTGCGGCGGCGCATGCGCTAAAGGGTAAAGACGGAGCTTTGGAAAAGCGCCATTGGGTCAATCTATTGCGAATTTGAGCCCGTTTTACATAAAGACAGGGAAAAGGGAAAATGGGGCGTAAAATCCAGCCGTTACTGGCCGTTACCGCCGTTTTAGCGCTGTTTATTCTGGCTTTGTTAGTTTTCCCCCGGGTTTTAATCACTTTTTTTCTCGCTTTCTTCCTCGCTTTTGTTATCGAACCGTTGGTGAAGTGGTTTGAACGGAAAGGCGCCCGCCGCTTGACGGCGGTGATCACCGTCTATTTTCTCATGACGGTTTTCGGCTTGGTTTTAGCCGTTAACTTCCTGCCCGGCCTCCTGGATGATCTGAACCAGGCGCTAACCAAACTGCCGACCTATGTAAAGGATCTCCAAAACTGGTTTGCCCGGTTGAATAAGGAGTATAAGCGGTTTGCGTTGCCCCAGAATGTCCGGGAGGTGGTCGATGAGGCTTTATACCGTGGTGAAGAGGCTTTACGCCATTTTTTACTGCGTCTGGTTTCGCTTTTACTCTCTTTTTTTTCGCAGGTCTTGTTTCTCTTGCTCGTTCCGGTACTGGCCTTTTACTTCAGTAAAGACATGGAAAAATTGAAAACTACGGTTCACACCTGGAGTAAACGGTTGTTTGGCGAAGAGCGGGCGGTGGTCTTTGAAGTAATTGCGGTGGTCACCGGTTACCTCCGCGCGCAGGCCCTTTCTTCTTTGCTGGTGGGCCTGCTGTTGACGGTTGGCCTTTTGTTTCTCCAGGTTGACCTGGCGATTCTCCTTGGGGCGCTGGCGGGCCTCTTTAATCTCATTCCCTATTTTGGACCGGTGGTGGGTGCGTTTCCTGCGGTTCTACTGGCCACGCAGGCCAGTCTCTGGCGAGCGGCTTATGTTATTATCCTCTTCTTCCTTGTCAACCAGATCGAATCAATTGTCATCGTGCCGCGGTTAATTGGGGGCCGCGTTGGTTTAAATCCGTTGGCGGTCATTTTTCTCATTTTGATCGGTGGTGAATTGTTTGGGTTTGGCGGGATTGTCTTTGCCGTACCGGTGGGCGCTGTTTTGCAGGTACTGATCAAATACTATTGTAAAAAATTTCTATTTAGCGGCGAGTAGATTGACAGTGGAGTATGGGTTAAGATATGATCAAAAATAAAGGTTGCCGATGGTTTTTGTTCTTTTTACTGATTGTTGTTTTTCCGCTTCCCGCAGCGGCAATTGGCCGAAGCCCCGCTGCCAAATTGGTTCTGGTGAATTTGACCCGGGTTGATTTTGCCGATTTTGATACGGCGGACTACCCCTGTTTGCAGCGGATTTTAACGCAGGGCCAGGTCGGTCTGGTTGTGGTTCCGGTGGCGGGGCGACTAACCCCGGAAAAGGTTTTTACGGCTTTTAGTGCGGTGTCCACTCCAGGAGAGGGGAAGCGGGAACCGGTACGCGGGAAGCTTGGTTCTCGTCTGCGCCAAGCGGGACTACGAACGGCTTTTCTTGGTAATGCCGATCTTCCCTGGCAACCAAACCGGAGCGCCCGCATTTTCCTCAGCGATCACGCTGGTGTTGTCGATTACGAGTTTAGTGACCGGCGGATTTTACAAGCCGATGTGGCTTTTCCCTTCGGCTTGCGGACTGATTACCAACGACTTGGCGATTTGGTCCTCGCTTTGCTCCCCACCACCGACCTCATCCTGGTCGAGACCGGGGATTTGGAACGGTTAGAAGGCTACCGCGGGCTGATGACGGACGAACAATGGTCGCGGCTGCGAGCGATAACGCTGAAGCGGATTGATGCCTTTCTGGCGCGCCTCAGCGCGGCAACTCCGGGAAATACGGTGCTCTTGCTTTTGGTGGCCGTTCCGTCCTCGACTAAGGACGGGAACGATCTGCCGCTCCTTCCGTTATTAATAGAACAGAAAAGGAATGCACCGGGTTTACTGACGTCCCCGGCGACCCGGCAACCGGGGCTAATCACCGCGGATGATCTGGCGACCCTGATTACCGACTTGACCAGCGGTACGGTGGAGGAAGCAAGCGGCCGTCGTTGGTGGACGGCGGGTGATTGGTCCCAGTTACAGGAAGAACGGCGCTATTGGGGGATTAATTTGCGGCAACGAATGCGCATCCTCCATCTTTTCCTTTCTTTACTCGTCTGCTGGCTGCTGGTGGCGCTGTGGTTACCTTTAACCCCGTGGTACCGGGCAACGACATATGTCAGAGCGGTTTTACCGGCTTTGGCCGCTGTGCCTTTGACATTGCTCCTGCTGGCACCATTCCGAATCACCAATTGGCTTTTCTTGGCCCTCTTTCTTGTTTTGGGCAGCGGTGGGCTGTGGGCCCTCCTCCGGTGGTTTTTTCCCACCCGGCGGTCGGCTTACCGGGGGCTTTTGCTCGGGACAGCCCTGGTGATTCTGGTTGATCTGTTTTTTGGAGCCAAGTTGATGCTGTCTTCCTTACTAGGGCCCAGTCCGGTGTTGGGACACCGCTTTTACGGTTTGGGCAACGAGTATCTGGGGATTTTGCTCGGCGTTTTCCTTTTGGGGACTGCCGATTCCCTGATCCATTCCCCGGGACGGAAGTGGAGCGGACTCCTGCTGGGGGCCGTGGTTTTGCTGATTGTTTCGCCGGTTTGGGGAGCCAATTTTGGCGGCGGCGTGGCCCTTACCTACGCCGCCGGGCTGATCGGCCGCCGGATGAAACCGGCGGCGCTCGCCAGGCGGAACTTGCTGTTGTTTGCCTGCTGCCTGTTGGTGGGGTTGGGCGTGCAGATGTTCTATGTGTCTGCAGGGGGGACAACCCATCTTCATAATGCCTTCCGGTTGTTACGTTTGGGTGCATGGGAAGAGCTTGGTGCCATTGCGGTGCGCAAAATCCGGATGAATCTGGAGTTAATCAACTATAGCCCATGGGGGCCAACGCTTTTACTGGTTTATCTTATTTTCCTTGTTGGTTTGCGGGTGGCGGAGAAAAAAACTGCTCCGGACCGGCCAAAGCCGGAAGCGGAATGGTACCGGCCAGGGGTGATCATCGCAGTCAAAACAGGGCTGGTTGCTTTCCTGGCCAATGATTCGGGGATTGTGGTGCTGGCTCCTTTGGTTCTTTATCCGCTGATTATCCTGGCTGATCAGTGGATGGCACGGGAGCGGAGAGGTCTTTTTGCCTTATTAAAACAGGCAGGAAGAAGGTGTGTGGGCATTGCGGAAAACGGAAGTGATCCCGGTCGCACGGGATGAAACGGTGCATGGATTAATCCGAAAAATGCGGGAAAGTGTAAGCCACCGCATCATTATTTATTCACCGACCCGGGTCCCTTTTCTCCGGAACGAGATTAATCTGCGGCTTTTAAAGTACTACAGCGAAGAAGAGGAAAAAGAACTTGTTCTGGTGGTGAAGGACCGGACGGTTCGTAAGCTTGCAGC
Source organism: Bacillota bacterium (assembly GCA_012727425.1). Taxonomy (GTDB): domain Bacteria; phylum Bacillota; class UBA4882; order UBA10575; family UBA10575; genus Capillibacterium. The sequence continues at coordinate 12,265 of JAAYHQ010000021.1, read as the reverse complement.
CCGGTTAGGGATGGAGATCAAGGAGAAGCTGGAGGCGGAGAAAGAGGAGAAACCGGAGGTTTATCAGAATCATCTGCCGATCGAACTGGAGGAGATGACCGCGGAAGCGGTTCCGGTCCGGGAAGAAGAGGTTCCCCTGACCGTTCCGCCCATGCGGGGGGGCCGTTTGCTGTTGGCGTTAGGGGTGACCGGGTTCAGTTTACTGGTGGCGGCCTTTCTTCTTTTTCGACCGCGGCTTAGTATTATCGTTCATCCGGCCACGCGGGACCACATGTTCCGGACGGTGGCGGCTGCCAGTGTCAAATTTGGTGAACGGGAAGTTCTGCAGGGGAATTTACCACTGAAACTCCAGGAGAAACAGGATGAATTGAGTGTGTCCCTAGCGACCACTGGACGGAAGCGGGTGGGCGACGTTCCGGCCAGAGGAACGGTCTACTTCATCAACAGCGGAGTAAACCCGGTTATTGTGCCCAAAGGGACCGTGGTGGCGACCAAAACAGGGACGAAGTTTGTGACAACCAAACCGGTGGTGGTCCCGAAGAAAAGCACCCGTTATGAACTGGGGGTGCCGACCGGTGAAAACTACGGCCAGGCCGAAGTCGAAGTGGAAGCCGTTGAAAAGGGGACCGTAGGCAATGTGGAGCGGCAGATGATTACCGTCATTGAGGGACATCTGGCCAATACGTTACATGTGATTAACCCGCAGCGGTTTACGACGGGTGAAGACCGTCTGGTCCCGGTGGTGCAGGAGGAAGACCTGCGGCGGGCGGAAGCAGAAGCAAAGCGGCAGGTGGCGTTACGGGTGGAAGCGGTCGTCAACGAACTGGCGGAAGAGGGTTATTTGTTACTGCCGGAGTTAATAACCACCGAGCTTGGCCAAGTGCGTGCGGAGCAACCGGTGGGGACGGAAAGTAACACATTAACGGTGAAAGTGGCTTATAAAATTGTTGCTCCTTTACTGAGTAAAACGCACCTTTACAAGTGGTTGGAACATAACATGTATCAGACATTACCAGTGGGTTTTCGGCCCGTTACCAACGAGATTGCTTGCCGGGAAGTGAAGGCCGAAGGCAAACTGGAAGAAGCAAAGGTTAACGTGCTGGCGGTGGCGAAGATCCGGGGACAGATTGACCGGGACAAGGTCATGCGGGCGATCGCCGGCAAATCTTTGCCGGAGGCGAAAGAGGCGTTAACCGCTTTTCCCGAGGTTGGTCTGGTTGAGTTTTCGGGCAAACCGGAGGTGGATACGGTTCCGAAACACAGTTACCAAGTGCGGTTGATTGTTCCTTCCGAGCGGTAAAAGAAACGCGGACAGGGCGGACGGGATTTCCTGTTGGCGGAGGAACATTCAGCCCCCGTGCGGGTGGAGGGGTGTATAGACAATCCCACAAGCCGCCCACATAAGCGATAGCGCCGGGCAGTGTATGGCGAGTAATGAGCGGCGCGACGGGTTCGCGCAAAGGTTAGGGGTAGAAAGTATGGAAGATTGGCAACGGATTATGGCCCTTGATGTGGGGGAGAAACGGATTGGCGTTGCGCTCAGCGATCCGCTGGGCTTGACGGCCCAAGGACTAGAGGTTTACCAACGGAGCGGGTTGCCGCAGGATTTAGCATATTTAACGGCTCTTTTTCAAAAACATCAATGTTCCGGGTTATTAATTGGTTTACCCCGTCATATGAATGGAGAGATCGGTCCGGAGGCGGAGAAGGTCATGGCCTTTGGTACGCGTTTAGGTCAGGCTTGTGGGGTGAAACCGGTTTTTTGGGACGAAAGATTAACAACCGTCCAGGCTGAGCGGGCGTTGCTCGAAGGAAATGTGCGGCGCCACCGCCGGCGGCAAGTAATCGACCAATTGGCGGCGGTTTTGCTCCTGGAGAGCTATCTCCGGTCCGGCACTTTCCGGAAAAATAAAAATTAGTGTTGGAATTGATAAAATCCTCTTGTATTCAGTGCCGGTTTAGGGGAAAATATACTCATTAAGCGAAAAGGAGGGTAAACATGGCCCATCATCACGGGGAGGAAGATTGGATTATCCTGATTGACGAGGATGATCAGGAGTATCGCTACAGCCTGGAACGGACGTTGGAGATGGATGATAAAAGATATGTTATTTTGGTCCCGGAAATTCAAGAGAATCCGGACGAAGAGGAAGCCCATGTTTTTCGTCTGGAGACCGATGCCAACAATGAAGAGATCTTAGTCGACGTCGAGGAAGAAGAACTGGAAAAGATCCAGGCGCTTTTGGAAGCGGAAAATATGGATCTGGATTTGTTCGATGCGGACAGTGCTTATGATTTTGATGACGAGGACGAAGCGGACGAAGGAGCCGGCAGTGGTGAGGAAATCCCGCCGACTGCTGCGGATGAAGAACTAAAGACCGGTGAAGAATAGGTCTTCAGCCGTGCACGCCGGTGACATTAATCGGTACCAAGTGAATTAAAGCGCGCTTTTTCGAGGTAGCATCCGGGGAGAAGATCCGGTATAATTAGAGCGAGGAGGGACGCCAGTGGGAAAACACAACACGCTTCCCCACCCCAATAATCGGGTTCTCCCGGGTCTTAAATTCATCCGTTTCTTGTTCCAGAGTATCTCCCGGTTGTTCAGACCGGTCCGGCGAGACCGGTCTCGTTTTCAATTGGCTTTGCCAGCTTTATTCTGCTGCGGCCTCATTTTTTTAGTGGGACAAGCAGTCTGGATTTATAACGGGGTGCAAATAAACCGGAAGGTTTACAATCCGCAACAGAGTACAATTGATATTCCATTGGGCTCCTCGGTCTTTCAAATTGGGTCGCTCCTCGAGGAGAAAGGTTTAATCAAGAACAAGCGTAGTTTTGTTTGGTACCTCTATCTTACTGGCCAACAAAACTCATTGAAAGCCGGTCATTACAAGTTTGGACCGGAGTTTTCGTTCCGGTATTTACTGCGGGAGCTAAAAACAGGCCGTCCGATAATCTACCGCGTTACCGTTCCGGAAGGTTACACTATGGCGGAAATTGGACGTTTACTGAGCAACAAGGGTCTGGTTGATGAAGAACGTTTCCAGGAACTCTTGCATGACCGGGTCTTTCTCCGTTCACAACTGGTCGAGTTTGCTCCCGTTTCTGGTGAGGGATTCCTTTTCCCGGACACCTATGAATTTGCCAAGGGAGCGACGGAAGAAGAGATTTTGTCGGTGTTTTTCCAACGGTTCCGTCAGGTCTGGGCGGAAGTGACGAAAGATGTGCAGCCGCCGTTAGGGTTTTCTCCGGTGGAGTTGGTGACGCTCGCTTCCATTGTGGAGGGCGAAGCCAAAGTGGAAGCAGAACGTCCGATTATTGCGGGGATCTTTTACAACCGTTTGAAACGGGGCCAACTTTTGCAATCCTGCGCTACGGTCCAGTACGCTCTTGGTGAGCGTAAACCACGCCTTTTGTACCGGGATTTACAGATTGACTCTCCGTATAATACCTACCTGTACCAAGGTTTGCCGCCGACCCCGATCGGGAACCCCGGCCGCGCTTCCCTCCAGGCGGTTTTGTCACCGGCGGAGACCGATTACCTCTACTTCTTTGCCAAACCCGACGGGACCCATGTTTTTTCCCGTACTTACCGGGAACATCTCCGGGCCCAAAACCAGTTGGCGCAGACGGCTGCGGGGCAAAATTAACCGGCCAAAACCCATCTTCGGTAATTAAACCCCTCCTTGTTTGGTTAAATTAACCAGGGAGGGGTTTTCTCGTGGGGCAAAGAAGACAACGGATTGGTTTTTTGTGGGTGGTCTTACTGTTGGCCGGATGTTGCCTGGCCATTCGTCTTTACGCCATTCAGGTGGCCGGCAATTGGCAATGGGCGCGCAAGGCGGTTAACCAGCGGAGTGACGGTTTAGCCCTTTACCGGCAGCGGGGCGCGATCTTGGACTATCAGGGCCGGCCGCTGACCGGGCGGGACCACCAAACCTATCTCGCCGTCTTTCCGCCGTTGCTGACCGCGGAAGAACGGAAAGCGCTTACGCCTTTGCTGGCCGCCCACCACATCAGGATGGATGCCCATACACCGGTGACCATCGCCAGCCCCGGTGCCGATCTGCTCCGCTTTGTGGCCGAACGGCCCATGGCGGGGGTGACCTTCTGTACGATCCCCTTACGGTATGGGATCCACCCTTTGGCTCACCACTTGTTGGGGTATGTGCACCCGGCGACCGGGGAAGGAATTGCCGGGCTCGAGGCCGTGTACGATGAGTTTTTGGCCAGTGACCGCCGTATCAAACTGGCGGTGATGACCGATGCCCGCCAACGTCCCATTCCTGGCCTGGGCTGGCGCTATCAGAAGGAGACCGGGGGACGGCCGGTTGGAAACTTGGTTTTGACCCTGGACTTTACTTTACAGAGTAAGGTCGAGAAGCTGCTGGATGAGGCCGGCGTCGCCAAGGGGGCGGTGGTGCTGATGGAAGTGGGGACGGGGAAGCTCCGGGCTTTGGCCAGCCGACCGGTTTTTGACCCCTACCGTCCGCTGCTCGCTCTGAACGACCCGGACCGTTCGCTCCAGAACCGGGCGTTGGCGGCGTATCCGCCGGGCGGACTGTGGCGTTTAGTCATGGCGGCCGCGGCTTTAGAGCGGGGACAATTCCATCCGGACCAGGTTTTCATCGGTGAGACCGCAGCCGGCCCCGGTTTAATCACCTTGACCCAGGCCTTTGCCTACGGCGCACGGCCGGTTTTTCAGGAAGTAGCGTCGGTGCTTGGGATGGAACCGGTTGTGGCCATGGCGCAGGCTTGCGGTTTGGGGACGGCGACGCTTGGTTTCCCGGGGGAAGAGACGGGGTTTTTACCGCCGCCGGATGCGGTGGACGCTGGTGCATCCGTGTTTAGCAGTGCCGCGCCGGTTACCGTCACCCCGGTCCAGATCGCGGCGCTCCTACAGGTCATCGCTGGCGACGGCGTCTATTATCCCCCCTCTGTGGTGGAAGGGCTGCAGGGGGAGGATGGGACGGGGCTTTCGTCTGTAACAGGGCCGGGCCGTCGGGTCCTGACGGCAGCGACCGTGGCGGCACTACGCAAGATGTTGGCGGCAACGGTGCTCTACGGTACCGGGCAAAAGGCCCAGATCCGGCAGGAGGCGTCGGGTGTTGATGGGATGGTCCTAGCCGGCTACCGCAGTGAGCAGCCCGTCTTTCACAGTTGGTTTGCCGGTTACGCCCCGGCCCATGCGCCGCGCTTGGTGGGGGTGGTCCTGCTGGAGGATGAACCCGGCGGGGCGGAGCGGGCGGCGGCGCTGTTTGCCGCGTTGATGGAGAGTTGTTTACCTTTGCTTTAGGGAGTTGCCTTGTTCTTTGCCAGATGGTTGGCCAGCAGTGTAATCAGCGGTGTATGACGTTGTTGCGCGGTTTCGGCGGTGCGCGATATACATGGAGTAGAGAGCGCTGTCTTTGCCTGGTTGGCCGGCAGCGTGGGGTGGGATAACCAAAAATAGGACCCGGTCCGGACTGGCACAGGACAAAAGCCCCCCTCATATTTATAAACACACCGTAGTTTACTTAACGAGGGGGTAGGCCGATGATCCTTCCATGGATCGGGATGCTGCTCAACCTGATTTATGAGCAGTTTGCCTGGTTGGTCTCGTATATTGCCAATAACAATGTTTTTCCCATGCCGCTCACGGAAGAGGAGGAGCAGGCTTTGATCCGGCGGATGGAGGCCGGTGATCCGGAAGCGAAAAATACTTTGATCGAACGGAATCTGCGTTTGGTGGCCCACATCGTCAAGAAGTTTGACAACACCGGTGAAGACAACGATGATCTGATCTCCATCGGGACCATCGGCTTGATCAAGGGGATTAATACCTATCAAAGGAAGTACAATACCCGCCTGGCAACCTATGCGGCCCGGTGTATTGAAAATGAGATTCTGATGCATTTGCGTTCCACCAAAAAGATGAAGAACAATGTTTTTTTACAGGATCCGATCGGCGCGGACAAAGAAGGAAATGAGCTTACCCTGCTGGATATCTTGGATACGGGCACCGATTTGGTGCCGGAGGTTGTTGAGGGGAAAATGGAAGAAGAAACGCTCCGTAAAAAGCTGCATGTTTTGAGCAAACGAGAGCAGAAAGTGATCGAACTGCGTTACGGACTGCGGGACGGCTTCGGCAAAACCCAGCGCGAGATCGCCAAAGTTTTGGGGATTTCCCGTTCCTATGTCTCCCGCATTGAAAAAAAGGCCTTAAAAAAACTGTTTAAATACTTTTCCGGCGAAGAACAGGAAGAAAAATAAAGCTTCCGTACCAAGAATGTTCACTTCTTCCCCCCAATATGTATATTGGGGGGGTAGGTGATGCGTTGGTCCGAATTGACCCGGAAAGAGTTGGTCAATATTGCCGATGGGAGCAAAAGGGGTCCCTTTCCCAAACTTGATTTGGTGATTGACCCAAAAGATGGACAGGTGGTCAGTCTGCTGCTCCCGGCCGGCGGATTTCTTTCCCGTCCGGGGCAGGAGATCCCTTGGACAGTGGTGAAAAAGATTAGTGCCGATCTGATCCTGTATGCGGATGAGGCAGTACGGGAAAGGAATAAGCCGGGTCGACAATGTTTGCCCGGCTAAAACTGATGAAGCCGTTGCGGGGACAATAGTAACGACAGCAGCAACGAGCGTGGAGGTGGCGTGAAAATGGACAAATTAGGAGTACTGGTCGCAGGGGCTTATGGACGAATGGGCCGGGAAGTGGTTAAAGCCGTTGTTGCCCAGGCGGATCTCCAGTTGGTCGGGGTTGTTGATCAGGCGGGGGCTGGCGAAGACATCGGCGAGATTTGCGGCCTTGGTGAGCTGGGGATAAAAGTCGAAACCGATCTTCCGGCCGCTTTAAAGAAGAAGACGGCGGCGGTGATGGTCGATTTTACCACGCCCTTGACGGTGATGGATAATATTAAAGCGGCACTGGCGGCGGGGGTCCATGCGGTGGTGGGAACGACCGGTTTGACCGCGGAAAATCTGGAAGAAATTGAAGATTTGGCGGTGCGGACCGGAAAAGGAGTGATCGTTGCCCCCAACTTTGCTCTGGGCGCGGTGTTAATGATGCGTTTTGCGCAGGAAGCAGCTAAATATTTTCCGGATGTGGAGATTATCGAACTGCACCACGACCGCAAGATTGACGCTCCGTCGGGGACGGCGTTGAAGACGGCGGAGTTGATTGCCGCCGGGCGTACGGCAGAACCCGGAAGTAGACCGGCACCCTTGGAGAAGATCAACGGAGCCCGGGGCGGGGAATATCTGGGCACGAAAATCCATAGTGTACGCCTGCCTGGACTCATTGCCCACCAGGAAGTGATCTTTGGCGGGCAGGGGCAAACGCTGACGATTCGCCATGACTCGCTGGACCGCTCTTCTTTCATGCCCGGCGTACTCCTGGCGGTGCGGAAAGCACCTTCGGTAAAGGGGTTGATTTACGGACTGGATGCCCTGATTGATTAAGGCCATCAGGGATGGACTTTTTGACACCTCTCCTTTCCGCCAAGAATATATTACTATTGACCGGCGTCTGTTTCAAAAGTTTATGGCTTCGGAGAAAGAAGTATAAACGGCTTGGTCTGATCAGATAAGGAGAGGGAGGGTTTTTGCTTGGCACGATTTCCGATTGATGGCGGTGTAGCGGTCTTGGGTGGTGACGACCGGCAAGTGTTCGTCGCCGAGGCGATGCTCACAGTGGCGCCCTGGGTGAAAACGTTGGGTTTGACCGGACTACCGACGGTACCCCGTCTGCAGCCGGCAACCGATCTTAAAGAGGCGCTCACCGGCGCACAAGTTGTTATCCTCCCGATCAGTGGAGCTGACGCCCGTGGAATGGTCAAAACCTGTGCTTCGACGGTCGATATCAAAATTGACCCGGCGTTTTTCGCCTTGGTGGAAAAGAAAGCCTTGCTGGTTACCGGAAAGTTCCCGGCCCATTTAAAACAGATGGCCCGTGAAAACGGGGTTCGGGTCTGCGAATATGCCGATCACGATGCGATCGCCATCCCCAACGCCATTCCCACTGCCGAAGGCGCTATTCAGTTGATGATGGAAAAAACATCGTATACGGTAGATGGCGCGGCCTGTCTGATTTTGGGGTTTGGACGGGTGGCCCGGGCTTTGGCCTCCCGGTTACAGGCCTTGGGGGCGGCGGTTACGGTTGCCGCCCGTAATCCGCAGCAATTGGCTGCCGCCGCCGGTTTGGGTTATCAATCTTTACCCCTTAGTCGTCTCGACCAGGCGGTTACCCAGGCCGACGTGGTTTTCAATACGATTCCGGCCTTGGTGCTCACCGCTCCCCTTCTGGCCCGCATGTCTCCGGAAACACTGATTATTGATCTGGCTTCCGCCCCCGGTGGTGTTGATTTTGAAGCGGCTGCGCGCTACCGGCTGACGGCTATTTTGGCTTTAGGACTTCCGGGGAAAGTCGCGCCGCAGACCGCCGGCCGGATCCTTGCCACCAACCTTCCAGGCTTGATTAAACAGGAACTAAGCCGACCGGATTGAGACACAGGATAAAAGTTCAGCTTGGAGGGTTGAGAATGCAATTGACAGGTGTGCGGATCGGCTTTGGTCTCACCGGTTCCTACTGTACGATTCCGGAGGTCATCCCCGCGCTTAGGCAACTTCGGGCGGCGGGGGCGGAACTGTTCCCCATCGCTTCCCCTTATGTACTCCAGACCGACACCCGGTTTGGGAAAGGGGAGGAGCTTCATAAAACGTTGGTTGAAATCACCGGACGCGAGCCTTGGCAAAGTTTGGTCGAGGTTGAACCAATTGGGCCGAAAAGACTCCTCGATCTTATCGTGGTGGCCCCTTGCACCGGTACAACCCTCAGCCATTTGGCCCATGGGGTTTCCAACACGGTAGTAACCCTGGCTTGTAAAGCTCAGTTACGGAATGAACGCCCGGTGGTCCTGGCGATCTCCACCAACGACGGCTTGGGAGCGAATCTCTTGAACCTGGGGATGCTACTGAACCGGAAATTCATTTATTTTGTGCCTTTTGGGCAAGATGAACCGGACCGCAAACCCAATTCGTTGGTGGCCAAGATGGAGCTGATTACACCGACGGTTATCCACGCCCTGGCCGGGAAACAGCTTCAACCGCTGCTCCAATGATTGTGCCGGACAGAAAAAATAAGGTTGAAATCTCCAGAGAAAACTGGTAAAACTTAAATAAGCGACGAAGGAGTGAGCACCCATTCGTATCTTGGTTCAAAAGTTTGGCGGCACTTCTCTGGCCACGGCGGCGCTGCGCGAGAAAGCGGTTGCCCGGATCAAGGAGGCACTGGAGCGCGGATATGTGCCGGTGGTTGTGGTTTCGGCGATGGGCAGGTACGGCGCGCCCTATGCCACGGACACGCTGCTGGCCATGGCCCGTGAGATTTGTACCGAGATTAACCCCAGAGAACAGGATTTATTACTTTCCTGCGGCGAACTCATCTCCACGGTAATCATGGTGCAGACTTTAAAACTACACCACGTGCCAGCACGGGCTTTCGCCGGCGGGATGGCGGGCATCATTACCGACAGTAATTTTGGGGATGCTCACATTATAGAGGTCAATCCGGAGAAGATCGTTGGCTGTTTGCACCAGAAACAGGTGGCGGTGGTGGCCGGTTTTCAGGGGCAAACCCAAAAGGGCGAAGTGACGACACTGGGCCGCGGGGGCAGTGATACCACCGCCGCAGCTTTAGGAGTGGCTTTGGCGGCCGAGGCCGTTGAGATATATACTGATGTAAACGGGGTGATGACGACCGACCCCAATCTGGTGCCGAAAGCCAAGTTACTGAAGGTCATGACCTATGAGGAACTATGCGAAATGGCGCATTTGGGGGCAAAAGTGATCCATCCCCGGGCGGTGGAGATCGCGAAGCGCGGGCGCATTCCCCTCAAGATCAGGTCCGTCCATTCCGACCAGGAAGGAACGCTGGTCTGTGATGCATATCCGGTCCAGCCGGGCTTGGAGCTTAAATCCGACCGCATGGTGACCGGTTTGGCTCATATTCCGGATTTAGCCCAGTTTGACCTGGTCTGTCCGGAGAATGTCAATTCCAGCGGAAAAGCTTTGGAGGTCTTTACCCGTTTGGCGGAGGCCGGGATTAGTATTGATATGATTCAGGTCACCCCGGAGCAGATTATCTTTACGGTGCCAGAAAGTCTGTTTGACCGGACTTTTTCCATTTTGGAACAGACCGGATTGGAGTTTAAAGCGGCGAAAGGTTTTGCTAAAGTGGCCATTGTGGGAGCGGGGATTCGGGGGGTGCCCGGGGTGATGGCCCGGGTGGTTCAAGGCTTACATAAGGCGCAGGTTCCCCTGTTTCAGACGGCCGATTCCCATACGAACATTGCCTGTCTGGTCAAGAAGGAAGATATGATCAAAGCCCTTCGTGCCCTGCATGAGGAGTTTGGTTTAGATGATTTAAAGGAGGGATCGGGGGACAAAAATAGCCATGGAGAACAAATTCCCTGAAGAAAGGGAGGTTAATTAATATGGTGGAATTTGGGAAATTATTAACGGCAATGGTCACACCCTTTAACGAAGATGGTGAGGTGGATTACCAAACCGCCAAAAACCTAGCTGTCAAGTTGGTGGAGAACGGTTCGGATGGCTTGGTGATTGCCGGAACAACGGGCGAGTCGCCAACTTTGACGACCGAAGAAAAACTGATGCTGTTTTCGACGGTCGTGGAAGCGGTGGGTGGTAAGGCAACGGTTATTGCAGGGACGGGGTCGAACAACACCAAAGCGACGGTGGAGTTTACAAAGGAAGCCGAACGGACCGGGGTTGACGGGATTTTGCTGGTGGCCCCCTACTATAACAAACCACCCCAGGAGGGGTTATACCAACATTTCAAAAAGGTGGCGGAAGCAACGACTTTACCGGTGATGATTTATAATATCCCGGGCCGGACCGGAATCAATATTACGACCGCGACCATGCGTCGTCTGGCGGAGATCGATAACATTGTGGCCTTAAAAGAGTCCACTGGCAATCTGGAGCAAGCGGCGGAGATGGTTCGCGTTTTGCCCAAAGATTTTCTGGTTTACAGTGGCGATGACAATATGACTTTACCGATCCTTTCTGTCGGTGGCGCCGGGGTGGTCAGTGTTGCTTCCCATCTGGTGGGGCGGAGAATTAAAAACATGATCGAGGCTTATGAGGCCGGTGAGGTTACCGAAGCGACCAAACTCCATCAGGAATTACTACCGCTCTTTCGCGTGCTGTTCATTACGGCCAACCCGATCATGGTCAAAGCTGCCCTTAATATGCTGGGCATCTCGGTGGGAACGACCCGGTTGCCGCTGGTGGGACCGCAACCGGAAGAGTTGGAACAGCTTAAGGAAACGCTCCAACAGTTGGGCTTGCGATAAACAGCAATCAAGCGAAAAAACGGGCGTTAACGCCCGTTTTTTTCTATTCAATTCCCGGGGTAATTCTGATAGAATAAAGGAAAAGCCTTGTGGAGAGAGCAGTGTAAAATGAAGAGCAGAAACAGGAAGTTACCGCTGGTTTTGGTCCTTCTTCTGGTTGCAACGGTCTTTACCCCCGGAAACCTGACAACGTTATCGGCACATAAAAGCATCGCCATTAACTTGGCAGCGAATCCCTTGTCTTACGATCCTTTGTTTGTTGCGGTTGACGCGGAAAAGATCCTCCTGGCCAATCTGCATGAGGGTTTGGTCGTTTGGGACAACGGCGTTTTAGCGCCCGGGGTGGCCGCGAAGTGGTACATCTCCGCCGATGCGAAGACTTATACTTTTCACCTGAAGGAAGCATACTGGTCCAATGGGGACCGGCTGACGGCGGCCGATTTTGAATTGTCCTGGAAACGGATTATCACTTCGGAAATTCCTACCCCGGCCCGGACGTTGCTGGATGTGATCAAAAACGTCAAAGCATTCCGGGAGGGGAAGCTGACCGACCCGGCGGCGATCGGGATCAAGGCTCTCGATCAACGCGTGCTGCAAATCACATTAGAAGAGCCCTGCAGCTATTTTTTGAGTCTCTTAACGTTTCCGGCGTTTCTGCCGGTCCATAGCAAATACATCAATGAGAATAACGTTAATTACGCTCCCGGTTTCTGCAGCAACGGCCCGTTCCGGATCAGCGAGGTGGAGGCGGGCAACCATGCGGTACTGGTGGTGAACGAGCATTACCGGGGCGAAAGAGGAAACATTGGCGAGATCCGGGTAACTTTTTTGCCGCCCAAAACTGGGGTCATGCTATTTGGAGCCGGGATGTTTGATCTGTTGGAAGATCCGCCCTTTTCCATGTTTGG
>JAAYHQ010000020.1 GCA_012727425.1 Bacillota bacterium | reverse complement strand
TGGGAGGTCTGTTTTGAGGACCTCCCAGCCTTTTTAGACTGGTATTTCCAGGCCCGTTTTCAACCCGACGACGGGCTGGGGATCTTCCTGGATGGACAATTGGTCTGCGACCTCCATCTGTCCCCCCGCATGATCAAGATTCGCCAGCAGAACTACCCTTCGGCTTATTTGATCGCCTTGGCCACCGCCCCCCCTTATCGCCAACAGGGGCTGGCGAAAACATTACTGACGTACGCCCTTCGCCACCTGGCCGCAAAAGGGATCTACTTCACTTTTTTGCTCCCCTTTAACACCAAGTTTTACACCAGGCTCGGCTGGGGAGAATGGGCCGACCACCGCCTCTATTACCTGCCGCCGGCCCCGAACCGGACGGTTGAAACATCCCTCAACCCTATGGGCGACTCCCCGTGGCGGTTCCGCCAAGTCGAAGCGAAGGAAAAACTTAAGCTGCTCGCCGAAATCTATGAACGTTCCTTTGCGTGCATCGACGGCGGTTTACGACGTTCGGCCCAGGACTGGACATGCCTCCTTTTGGACCATACTTTATACGGAGGCAAAACATGGTTGGCCACTGACCGAACCGGCACCCCCCAGGGTTACGCTTTGGTCCTGCCGCCGACCAACGGCCGGCCAATCCTGCGGGAGCTAATCACCCTTGATCCATCTCTCAAAGCCCCTTTTCTGAATTATCTCGCCACCGGACTGACCGGCGCCTCCTGGCCCGCCGCGTACACCGTCCCTGCCACACCTGTCATCCCCGCCACCCAAACGGCAAGCGCGGACGCAGGTGTCAAGCAAGCGAATATAATTTGCCCCGTCCCGGCAAACGGCATGGAACAACTAACCCCGTACATTCCCCCGGGGACAGAACCGGTCTTCCTCGGACGGATCACCAGTGTGCCGCGAATGCTGGAAGCCTGTGTCTATCCACCGCTGACTGCTGAATGGATAATGGAAGTCACCGACCCTCTCCTTCCGGAAAACAACGGCCAGTACCGGATCAACGTGGCCGGGGGAAAAATGCGGGTAACAAAAACCGCGGGTGAGAAACCGGCCGTTCGTTGCCCGGTTGCCACCCTCACCCGCCTCGTTACGGGAAACGCCCATCCGGCAGAGCTGGCCGCCCGCGGTGACCTCACCCTTGACCACCCGGAATGCTTAGCAGTACTTACGGCCCTGTTTCCACCGGCGAGCAATTTTATCAACGAATATTTCTAGCAACCAAAAAACCGGTTCCTGCCTAAGGCCAGAACCGGTTCTTTTCCTTCTAAATTTTCTAATTGTATATGTTTCTCTTCTTCCCTAGAACTCCGGCTCGATCAACCCGTAATTACCGTCTTTGCGTTTATATACGACATTGACCTCTTCCAACTCCGGATTGAAGAAGACGAAAAAGTCATGGCCCAGTAACTCCATTTGCATGACAGCTTCTTCGGCCGACATAGGTTTAATCGCAAACCGCTTGGTGCGGACGATCTTCGGTTCAGCGGTTACCTCTACTGTATCAGCTGGTGTGGGAGAGATGATCCGGTACTCTTCCCGGATCTTCCGGTTGATCTTCGTTTTGTACTTATGAATCTGGCGTTCAATTTTTTCGACGGCACCATCAACCGAGCTGTACATATCGGTGCTTTTTTCTTCCCCACGCAGTAAAAGACCGTTGATGGAGATCGTGATGTCAACCACATGAATTCCCC
>JAAYHQ010000019.1 GCA_012727425.1 Bacillota bacterium | reverse complement strand
CTATGCATACCTGGGAGATGATCTGCTGGATACCCATATGTTGGGATTTACCTATAAGTTTTAAGCAAAAGACAAATGCTTTTACGCATGTTTCTGGGCGGGAAACATTAACCGTCTTCGCCGTGTGAAGGGTCTGGTCACAATTTTAAACATTACTTTAAGCACCGCTTTGGCCATGTTATAAGCCAGCCACGCAACGATCAATCCGCAGGCCCCATAGATTAGTCCTTCGATGGTGGTGGGGATCCCCGGTGTATAGGTGGACCAGGTTTCTTTGACAATTTGGAGGTCAAATTCCTGCAGGAAGACCCACCATCGGGTATAAACCGTAGCGTTACTGAGGGCCAGAAAGGAGTTTTCCAGGGTCTTGATTCTGTCCACCAATTCCGCGATGAGCTGTCCGGAAGAGGTAAAGATGTCGTGGCCCGATTGGAGGTGGGTGGCGATATACTCTTCCAGGGTCATATTGAAATACTCGGCGGTCAATTCGTAGCGGACCAGCATGAACTGGGCTTCAGCCAGGTGGCCGCCTAATCTCTGCAGATACTGGGCAAAAAACTGGGGGAATTGCGCAAAACCAACGGCACCCAGTACGGCAATGGTTCGATCGATTAAACCGTTGAGTAAGCGGAACGGATATTTCCAAATTTTAGCCATGAACAACACTTCCTTCGGCCTTTCTGTTTTCCCACGCCAAGGGCGCGTTTATGCCGGCGTTCACGCCCGCGTCAGCGTACTGGTTGGACATCACGACGGCAGCTTAAATATACCCGGCAGTTTTTTCGATCAAGGCGGGGAGAAGAAGCGTTCTTTTTAAGAAGAATTCTCTAAAGTTAATTTTCTCCGAAAACGGCTAAAATCCTTTAGCATAAGAAAAAACGACGTGCCAGCGTCGTTTTTTCTTATGCTTGTTTAACTGGTTTTCTCTGTTCCCGTTAGGCCCAACCTGGCGTGAAACAGTCTTTACTGGGTAGAATGGCCCGTTTGTCGCTGTTCGGCTTTGTACGCTTGGACCGGTTTGGCCAAGACATCCTCCCGCCGCCCGGAAGGGGAACCTTTCCCCATCATCATCCACAACAGCATACTGCGGTTGGCATGAACCACACCGGTCATTAAATCGGGCAGCTTCTCAACGACCGTAACCTCCACCCCTTGTTCGTAAGCAAGGGAGTAGGCAAGCTCACACCCGATCACCCCGCCCCCGATCACCGTCACCTTCTTGACCCCGGCCGGCAATTTCATCCCTTGCTGCAGAAACTCCCTGGCTTCGCTGGAAGGAATCCGGTCTTGGCCTTCGATTAAATGTAATAAAAAATAAGCGGTTGGAACCGGGCTAAACAACCAGGGCATATGGCTTTATGGGGCAGGGCGTGATTGATGGTTTGAAAAAATTAAAAACAAAAAATCTCGGCCGGTGACGGCAGGTAATATCCGGCACCTGGCGAATATATGAAGAGCTGACAATATTTTATTGCCTTCCTGCAACAAGGAGGAACTATGGACGATAAAGGAGGCTTTGAATGCGCTACGGGTATTTTGACAATGAAAAACGGGAGTACGTTGTTTCAAATCCGGTGACACCGATGTCATGGGTGAATTACCTGGGAACAGCCGACTATTGCGGGATCATTTCCAATAACGCCGCCGGTTACGCTTTTTACAAATCGGCCAAGACCGGTCGTCTGCTCCGTTTTCGCTTTAACAGCATTCCCATGGACCGGCCGGGCCGGTATGTGTACATCAGAGATAATGCCGATGGCGACTACTGGTCGGCTTCCTGGCAACCGGTGGGGAAACCCTTGTCGGTCTATAAGAATGTCTGCCGTCACGGGCTGGGTTACACCGTTTTTGAGAGTGAATACAAGGGGATTAAGACCAACTTCCGGGTTTTTGTCCCGATTGACCGGCCGATTGAATTTTGGGAAGTGGAAGTGACCAATAACAGCAACACCGAACGGGACCTTTCCCTCTTTACCTACGCCGAATGGTGTTTCTGGCTTATGGATCAGGACCTTTCCAACTTCCAATACATTCTTTATACCTGCCGGATGGGTTATGTGGAGGAAGGGATCATCGATTATTCGATCCGCCTGTGGCCGAACCGCCGGCCGCAGGGGTTTATGGCTTCGGTTTTGCCGGTGGTCAGTTTTGATACGGACCGGGAAGTCTTTATCGGTCTTTACCGGCATGAGGGGAACCCGGAGGCTGTTGAAAAGGGGATTTGCGCCAATTCCCTGGCTCAGGGGGGGAATCCCTGTGCGGCGTTACAGAACCGCTTTACCCTCAAACCTGGTGAAACGAAATACGCCCTGTTTATCCTGGGGATTGGTGATGCGGCCACTTACGGGGCGGAATGCCGCCGCCGTTATGCCCGGCGGGAACAGGTGGAAGCGGAATTCCAAAAGATGCAGGACTACTGGGCAGAGCGCCTTTCCCAATTCACCTGTTCGACGCCGTCGGCGGAACTGAATACGATGGTGAATATCTGGAACCAGTACCAATGTCATACCACCTTTAACTGGTCCCGGTCCGCTTCGTTCAATGAAGCCGGCGGGCGGGACGGTCTGGGTTACCGGGACACCAACCAGGATACGTTGGGTGTGGTCCACGCCATTCCCGGTTTGGTCCGGAATAAATTGGTCGACTTACTAAAAGGGCAACTCGCGTCCGGGGCGGCAATGCATAGTGTCCAACCGTTAACTTGGGAACAAGGGCCGCATAATGTTCCGGAAGAAAGCCAGATCTTCTCCGATGACCACCTTTGGCTGCTCCTTTCTGTCCCGGCTTACCTGAAGGAGACCGGTGATTTCGGCTTCTTGGACGAGATGGTACCCTACGCCGATAAAGGAACGGCCAGTGTTTATGACCATATGAAGCAAGCATTGGAGTTTTCCTGGACCAAACGGGGGCCCCATGGTCTTTTACTCGGTTTGGCGGCGGATTGGAACGACTGTTTGAACTTGAAAGGAAAAGGGGAGAGTATCTGGAGCACCTTTTTATACTGTTTAGCCTTGGATGAATTTATCGCCTTGGCTTCCCATTTGGGACGGGAGGCGGATGCGGCCCATTTCCGAACCTACCGCCAGGCTATCCAGGAGAGTATCGACCGGTACGCCTGGGACGGCCGGTGGTTTCTCCGCGGGTACCTGGACAGCGGCAAGAAGCTGGGCGGCCAGGAGAGCGAACAAACGAAGATCTTCCTCAACAGTCAAACGTGGGCGGTCATGGCGCGGGTCGCGGAGGAAGAACGGCTAAAGCAAGCGATGGACAGTGTCCATGAACTTCTCGCGACCGAACACGGGATTATCAAAAACTACCCAGCTTACCGGGAGCATATCCTGGAAGTGGGGGCAATCACCGATTTTCCGCCCGGCCTTAAGGAGAATGCCGCCATCTTCTGTCATACCAATACCTGGGCGGTGATTGCCGAAGCAATGCTGGGCCGGGGCGACCGGGCTTTTGCCTACTACCTCTCCTACTTGCCGGCGGCCAAAAACGATCGGGCCGAGGTTTACACGATGGAACCCTATGTTTATTGCCAGTTTATCACCGGGAAAGAGCATCCGCAGCATTTTGGGCGGGCCCGCAACTCATGGCTGACGGGGACGGCCGCCTGGAGCTTTGTGGCGGTCAGCCAGTACATCCTGGGGGTCCGGCCGACCTACGACGGCTTGATGATCGATCCGGTCATTCCACAGGAATGGCCCAGTTTTGAGGTTACCCGCCGTTTCCGGGGGAAAAACTTTACAATTAAAGTGACCAACCCCCACCGCACCGGCCGGGGCGTAGCGGAAATG
Source organism: Bacillota bacterium (assembly GCA_012727425.1). Taxonomy (GTDB): domain Bacteria; phylum Bacillota; class UBA4882; order UBA10575; family UBA10575; genus Capillibacterium. The sequence continues at coordinate 1,155 of JAAYHQ010000019.1, read as the reverse complement.
AAGTTGAACGGAAAAGCCGTAGCCGGCAAGGTGATTCCCCTTGACCAAATGCAAGACGAAAATCTGGTCGAGGTGGTCTTGGGCGACGAAAAAGAATAATCATGACGGCGTTTGCGCCGTCCTTTCTTTTTCCCGGTTGCAAACGGCCACCCTCATTGGAATTGTTACTTCGGCCATTCATCCCGCCCGGCGCTGCCCGGGCGGAAGCGCTCATAAATGAAAAGCAGAAAAAACGCCGCTGGGGAAGGGAATACCCGTCATGAGCGGTTCGGAAGGAGGCGGTGCTATGAATTGGTTAATGTTGTTGATGAGCACCATGATTCTGGCGATGTTAATCTTTGCGTTGGTGATGCGTTATTTTATTCATTTGGAAAGAATGGCCCTGATCAAACAAGGGGTCATCCCACCCTCGTTGGTCAATCCGATCCTGAAACGGGGTTCGTTCGGTCTTCTCTTGGCGGGTTTAATAACCACTTTAACCGGGGTTGGTTTGCTGGCCGGTCTTTACTTTGGCCTGGGGAAAGGATTCTGGTTAATCGGAGGGTTTGTCCCGGTGGGGGTGGGGAGCGCTTTGGTGCTTGGTTATTTTTTAGGCGGCGGTCAAGACAGCCGGTCCGGGACCAAGTCCCGGCTACAAAGCGGTTCTGAAGTTCAGCCCGATCCGGAGCCCGTCCGTAGCGGGCCGACAACCTAAACCGCCCCTTATTAAAACCGCATTTTTTTCGTTGGGGGCTCTAATTTGGGGGCCGGCGGTCTGGGGAGATGGACAAAGGCATAAAAGTAAGGAGGCGCCAACCGGAGCCTCCTTACTTTATTTTTCCGTCTAGTGCTGTCCGGCGTTTACCGGCAGGCGGAGCTTGGTGGAACACAGATGACTTGGCCGGGGTTGATCTGGTTCGGATTGGGAATCTGTGGGTTGAAGCGAATTAGGCAATTCAAGGGAATGCCGAAGCGGTTGGCGATATTGAACATGGTATCACCGGCCCGCACCGTATACAAGAATCCTCCGGGTGGGCATTGCGGCTGGGGTGCCCCGACACAGGCGGAAGCCGGGGGAACACAAAGCACCTGGCCCGGGAAGATCAGATTTGGGTTGGTAATCTGCGGGTTGAACCGGATCAGACAATCTAAAGGAATGCCGAAGCGGTTGGCGAT
>JAAYHQ010000018.1 GCA_012727425.1 Bacillota bacterium | reverse complement strand
TTGTAGTTATTCTATAGAAAATGTCATGAATTGTCGTGCAGCCCTCTTCGGCTAAAATGCCTCTATGCAACCGCATAACAAAAAACAAAAAGCCGCCTGCAACAGGCAGCGGCCTCCAGTCATACCGGTTTCAAACAACATATGTGGCAACTTGCTGCGCAACCCGCTTAACCCAAGCTGTTCAGTTCCGTCCTGATCGCCTTCCAGTCCGGCAAATGCTCGGTCAAATAACGATAAAAACGGGCGTTGTGGTGCCGTTCCAACAGGTGAATCATTTCGTGGACGATAACATATTCAAGGCAGCGGGGGCTCTTCTTGGCCAGTTCTAAGTTGAGCCAGATTCGGCGTGCCTGGATATTGCAGCTTCCCCACTTTGTTTTCATCTGCCGCACTTTCCATTCCCGCACCGATACACCAATCACTTTCTCCCATTTTTCAAGATACGCGGGGATTGCCGCTTTCAATTGCCGCCGGTACCAGGCTATTAGAATCTTCCGGCGCTCATCCGTTGTACTATTGGGCCGGACGTATAGATTCATAAAGCGTCCGGCGCTCAACACCACCCGTTGCCGGCTGCTGGTTTCGATCACGTTCAGGACATAAGGCCGACCGAAAAAATAGTGGCTCTCGCCACTGACATAGGCCAAGACCGGTTGTACTAACCGGGCCCGCATCTTGGCTTGTTGTTTTCGGATCCAGTCCCGCTTGGCACGGACAAAGAAAAGAATGGTCTCCCGCTCCGTCCCCGTTGGAACGGTCATCCGGACATGACCGGCCGGCGGTTGTACCGAGAGGTAAAGATGTTTGACCTTCTTCCAACGCACTTCAACTTCGAAATCGTCAATCCTTAATTTCGCCACCAATTATCCGGTTGCCCCTTTTGCTATCCATGCCGGTTCAGGAATTCTTCATGATAACGCTTTCGATTACTTCCGAGACCTCTTCACAAGCATCACAGCATTTTTCCATATAATCCAGGGTTTCCTGCCAGGCAATGATCTGCAGTGGATCTTTTTCGTGCACAAAAAGGTCCCGGGTAGCTTTGGTAAACAACGCGTCCCCTTCTTCTTCCAGACGGTTAATCTCAACGATCAATTGGTGGAGCGTCTGGGATTTGCGGAAATTGGCAAATTCAGCCACCGCTTCCTTCAGTGCTTCACAGCACTGCACAATAATCGCGGCCATTTTCACCGCATCTTCACGCATCGCGGTAATATTGAACATATAAAAGCGCAGCAAAACGTCCTCGATGGTATCGGTAACATTATCGATCGCGTCTGCCAGGGCGATGATGTCCTCCCGTTCGATGGGTGTAATAAACTCCCGGGCCAGTTTCTTAACCATAGCATGCCGGCCCTTGTCCCCCGCATGTTCGATCTCGTGCATCTCTTTCATCTTCACTTCCAGCTCTTCCACTTTAAAGTTATTAATGATTTCGTTTAAAAGAACAGCGGCATCACAGGAATACTGCACCAATTCCACAAAAGTACGAAAATAGTAATCCTCTTTTTTTCTGGCCATCAATCATCTACTCCTTTCGCAGCTGTGCCATATCCTTTTTCGTAAACCTTAAAAGATCCGCATAAATAATTTCGCCATCAAAAAACCAATTAAACCACAACCGGGAAAAGTTAGAATCCATGCCGAGACCATTTCCCTGACAATTCCCCAATTTACCGAAGACAACCGTTTGGCGGCCCCGACGCCCATAATCGCTGTGGTCTTGGTATGGGTCGTGCTGACCGGAATCCCGGTCAGCGATGCCACCAGCAAAGAAAGGACCGCGGCCAGGTCAGCGGAGAACCCTTGGTACTTCTCCAGCTTTACCATATCCATCCCAACTGATTTTATGATCCGCAAACCCCCGATGGACGTCCCCAGCCCCATAACCAGCGAGCACAGGAACATCAGCCAGACGGGAATCTGAAACTCCGTGACATTAGCTTGTCCACGGGCCAAAAAGATCCCCAACATAAAAACGCCCATAAATTTCTGGCCGTCCTGGGCGCCATGCATAAAGGCCATCCCAGCCGCTCCAGTAATTTGGGCGTTGTTAAAAAAGCCAAAGGTTTTGTGGCGGTCCATCCGGCCGCAGGTCTTTTCAATCAGCTTCACGATGAGCCAACCCAGCCCAAAGCCCATCCCGGTGGAAAGAACCAAACCGTACAGGACTTTCACCCATTCACTGGGATTAATCCCGGCCAAACCGCCTTGCAGGGCAATGGCGGCCCCCGAAATACCAGCAATCAAGGCATGACTCTCACTGGTCGGAATGCCAAACCACCAAGCGGCGGTCGCCCAGATCACGATCGCCACCATCGCCGCACAGAGGGCGACCAAGGCCTCGTGAAAATTGCCCCCAAAATCAACCATGTTATAAATGGTCTGCGCCACGGTGGCATTGATCATGGTCATCACAAAGACCCCTAAAAAATTAAAGACAGCGGCCATGATGATCGCCGGCCGTGGCCCCATTGCCCGGGTCGAGATACAGGTCGCAATTGCGTTTGGGGCATCGGTCCAACCATTAACCAGAATTACCCCCAAGGTTAACACGGACGTGACCAAAAGCGCCGGAGCTGATACCAGTTGCTCGAGAAATTCCAGCAGTGAAACGGTCATTCTTTCCCTCCTCTGCTTTTACCGGTTCCAGCAAAAATACTTTTTCCCTTTCTACGTTAATTCTATCTAATGCACCGTAAAAAAGCAGTGTCGCTTTGGTTAAGATGCACCCGTAAAGACATGCCTTTTCAATTGTAGGAGATTTCCACGCTAAAGTAAAGTTATTTGCCGCTAATTGCCGTGATAAAAAGCCAAAAGCCCGGGGCAACCAGGACGGTTATCCCGGGTTTTTCGCAACTAGAGCATAACTGGCGTGATCCTGTACCCGCGGCGTTATGAAGTTTGGAAAGCCTTCACCAGTTCAGCCGGCCCCTCCCTCCGCCGGAAAGGGTTTTGAATAAACCGTCTTCGCCGTCACATTAGGCAACATCCCCAGTTTGCCCGATAAAGCGCTGATTACATCGTTCGGCGCGTCCAGCACAATACAGATGATGAAGATCCCCCGCTGCCGGTAAGGTAACCCCAAACGCCCAATAATATATTGGTTATAATCGTGCAAAATACTGTTAAGCTTCTCCACCACTTCCTGGTTTTCCACGATAATGCTGACCGCCGCAATTCTGGTTTCCAACCACTGTCCACCTCCTAATTCGGTACCACTACTGTTAAAGCTGAAAGATTTAAATTATACATCAATATATAACAGAACGCCGGCGCGTTACAATGAGCGAAAAATCCCGCCGTTTGGGCACAGGTTATCAAAACATTAAAATAATGGCCAGCATGGATAGCCAACACTGCTCATATCATAAGCCGTTCCGTTCTTACTCATTAATTATTCAACCATAAAATCAAAATAAGTATCGGGGTAAGGCTCGTCTTTTAAGCGGTAATGCCACCACTCTTCATTATAAGGGACAAAACCGTGTTTTACCATCAGATCCCTTAGCAGCTTCCGGTTTTTGGCTTGCTCGGCAGTGATCAGGGGACTATTATGCCGGGAGACCGGCCCAAAGAAATCAAAGGGACTACCCATATCCAACTCTTCCCCTGTATCAAGGCGGATAATGGTCAGATCCACCGTGCTACCCCGGGAATGGCCCGAGCGCGTAGCGATGTAACCCCGTTTGAACAATTCACTTTTCTCTATATCCGGATAGTACTGCGCCTTCATTTTCTGGTCGTGCGGATCCGCCGCCCACCGGATAAAATCATTCACCGCCCGCACTGGCCGGTAGGCGTCGAAAATCTTAAGCCCCAAGCCTTGAAGCTTCAGTTCTTGTTGCACGCGTTGCAGAGCTTTAGCGGCGGCCGCCGTCAAAATTGCCCGGTTCGCATTATAGCCGGCCACGGGCCGCCCGGTAAAATTATTGCTCCCGTAATACCTGAGCTCTTGCACGATATCGGGAATCACTTCATCCACGTAAACGAAACCTTCCGGTAATAAAGAGCCGCCTGGTTTTTGCCCGGCCCCAAAGACCGGAGAATGAACGAACGTACTCAACAGGAAAAGGACGAGCAAACCAGTGAGGAGTGGTTTTTGGTGCCGCCGGAATTTCATCCCCATAACCCCCCCAACCATTTTCTTCCGTTGTTCTATTTTTCTCCTTATCCCCTCCTTTCCCTTCTCCCAACCGGAAATCCAACAGGATTGAGTTATCCCCTTGCCAAAACTACCGGCATATGGTAAATTTACTAAAAACCATCACACCCTGGCAGCAAAGCGGGTTTAAGGGGGCAAAAAATTGCAGATCGTAACCTTGGGACCGAAAGGAACTTTTTCGGAAGAAGCCGCGCTCAATTACCAAAAACGGATCACCGGCCGGGTCGCCCCGGAAAAAATCAAGTTCGCCAATATCTTCGACTGCCTCCAAGCCGTCGAATCTTACCAAGCGGACCGGGCCGTCTTACCCGCGGAGAATATGGTCGACGGGATTATTGGGCTTACCTTTGACGCCCTGATCGAGTTCCATGATTTTATCAAGGTCCATGATGAGGTCCATGTGAACATCAAGTACGTCCTGGCGGGCCGGATGGATCATCCCAAAAAGGTAAAAAAAATATTTTCGCATCCTTCCGCCCTCAACCAGTGCGCACAAAACCTGGAGAAACTTTTCCCCTCCATTATACCGGTACCAGTCGCTTCAACAGCAGAAGCAGCCGTCAAAGCAACGGAAGAACCGGACGTGGCCGCTTTGTGCTCACCCCGGACCGCCCGTGAATACGGTCTGCATATCCTCCATGAAAACCTGGCTGATTACCCCAATAACGAAACCCGCTTCTTCGTTTGCGGGCTGACCGATCATGCCCCGACCGGCAACGACCGGACCTTGCTGGCCGTCCGCTTCGGCGAGAACCGTCCGGGCCAACTGCATGAGATTACCGGTTTCTTTGCAGAGAATGGGATCGACTTGACTTTTGTGCAGTCCCGTCCGTATAAGGTGCGCCCGCAAGAGTATGTTCTGCTCTTCGAGATGGTCGGGCATAAATCCGAACCCGGACTGAAAAAAGCCCTCCACCAAATCGAGCAGACGGTGCGACAGACCAACGGGTGGAAAAAAGTCCTCGGGAGTTACCCCCGCCGCCAAAAGGAAGAAAATGGGACCGGTTAGTCCTCACCCCTTTGCCCGCGCCGGTGACGGCGGCATCCGCAGCGCCGGCAAGACTCAACATAACCATCGCAAAGCCGGTAGTCGCCGCCTTCGATCCACAGCATCTTCCCGTTGACCAAGGATTCGGCCAGTTTCTTCCGGGCCTCGGCGTAAATTCCTTGTACGGTCGTCCGCGCAACATTCATTTGTTTGGCACACTCTTCCTGCGTAAGCCGTTCCAAGTCGATCAGGCGAATTGTTTCGTATTCATCAACGGTCATCTTGACATAACCGTCCGGTTCCGCCCCGGTTTCCAACGGGCCAAAACGGGTCCGCTTTGGCAGAGCGCAGACGTTCCTTTTTTTTCGTGGTCTGGACACGACGATTCACCTCGCTAAAAGCTATGAGGACCATTCGTGGTTGCTTTCCATTCCATACCGTCATCTTCGGCAAAAGCAAAGCGCAAAGCGCCGTTTAAATTCACCACTTTGTTGTGCGGGCAATAGCCAGCGTCGGTGACTGTGTAATAAGCTAGGCTCCAACCCCTATTCACCGGTGGCGATCGCCTCCAGCCCTTCCCGGTCTAATATTTCAATGCCCCGCTGCCCTTTGAGGGCAACCAACCCGCGCTCTTGAAAGGCCGACAGTTTACGACTGAGGGTTTCCTGGCTCATCCCAAGTTGTGAAGCGAAATCCCCCTTGGCCATCACCAAGAGTACTTCCTTCTTCCCGGCGGCCATCTGCAATAAAGAACGGGCCAAACGCTGTTCGACCGTATTGAGATTGAGGGTTTCGATCAATTGTTCCGCCCTTTCCAGGCGTTGGCTCATTTCCTCCATGATCTTAAAGGCAATTGAGGGGTATTTCTTCATCAGTTCCTTTAACTTGGTCCCTTCAATCAGGCACATGGTACAGTCTTCCAACGCTTCCCCATTGTCGGTCAAGGGCATGGAACTCAAGAGTGAAAGTTCGCCCATGAATTCACCGGGGCCGACCACCCGGATGACCTGCTCTTTCCCGTTGGCATTGAGCCGGTAGATCTTGACCCGCCCGGTATGCAAGACATAAAGTTTTCCCGCCTGATCACCCGCCATATAGACGAAATCCCCTTTTTTAAAAGTTTTCGCCGTTGTGATGGCGGCAATCTCCTGTTGTTCTTCCCCGGTTAAATTACTGAAGATTGGCACCCTTGCAATGCAACTTCTATGCTGTTCATGCCGGCAACAGTCCACCATGGCCAACCCCCCTTCAAGCATCTCTACCGCGACAAGGCACCGGACGCGGGCGCTATCCCCCTCGGTTTTAATTACCCCCACTTGCGTTGCCCTTTTTATAAGGGTCAAACCGCTTCAAGCTTAAAGAGTTGGTCACCACCGAAATCGAACTGAAGGCCATGGCCGCTCCCGCGATGATCGGGTTCAACAAACCGAAAGCAGCAAAGGGAATCCCCAGCGTATTGTAGATAAAGGCCCAGAACAGATTCTGCTTGATCTTGCGCATCGTCTGCCGGGAGAGACGGATCGCCGCCGGAATCGCCCGTAAATCACCGCGCATCAAGGTAATATCGGCGGTTTCCATCGCCACATCGGTCCCGGTCCCGATCGCCATTCCGATGTCGGCCGTCGCCAGCGCCGGTGCATCGTTGATCCCGTCGCCGACCATGGCCACAACCGCCCCTTGCGCTTTCAATTTCGCCACTTCCGCTGCCTTATGCTCCGGAAGAACCTCCGCAAGGACATTGTCGATCCCGACCTGCCGGGCGATGGCGGCCGCGGTTCTCCGGTTGTCCCCGGTGATCATGTATACCGCAATCCCCATCTGCTGCAGTTCGGCAATGGCTTCTTTGGAATTTTCCTTCAATGTATCGGCCACGGCAATAATCGCTTCCATCCGCCGGTCAACGGCCATCAACATCGCGGTCTTCCCCTCTTCCTCCAGCCTCGCCACGGCCGCTTCCGCGGTCTCAAGGGCGATGCCGTGGTCCGCCATCAACTTCCGGGTCCCGATGTAGATCTCCTGCCCCTCCACAACGGCCCGGATCCCGTGGCCAGGGATGGCGGCAAACTGGTCCGGATCGGGTAGACGGCCGTACTCCGCCTTTCCTTTTTCGTAGATCGTGACTCCAAGGGGGTGCTCGGAGTTTTTCTCCGCAATGGCCGCCAGCCGTAAAATCTGCTTCTGATCGCGCACACCCAAGGACAAGAGATCCGCCACTTCCGGCTGGCCTTTCGTAATTGTTCCTGTCTTGTCCAGGACCACCGTGTTGAGTTTATAGGCCTTCTCCAGATATTCGCCGCCTTTGATTAAAATCCCGTTTTCGGCCCCCAACCCGGTTCCAACCATGATCGCTGTCGGCGTGGCCAGACCAAGGGAACAGGGGCAAGCAATCACCAGCACGGAGACCGCACTGACGATGGCCATCGTTAAATCACCAACCACCAGGGCCCACAGGATAAAGGTGAGAACCGCAATACCGATCACCACCGGCACAAAGACCCCGGAGACCTGGTCGGCGATCTTTTGGATCGGTGCCTTACTGCCCTGGGCTTCCTCCACCATCCGGATGATCTGCGCCAGAACGGTATCACGCCCCACCTTGGTTGCCTCAAACTTGAAGGTGCCGAATTTATTGATTGTCGCGCCCACCACCAGGTCTCCGGCCTCTTTCTCCACCGGCAGGCTTTCACCGGTTAACATCGACTCGTCCACGGCCGAGTTCCCCTCGATGATCCGGCCGTCCACCGGAATCCTTTCCCCCGGCCGCACCACAATAATGTCGCCCACCGCCACTTCAGAGATGGGGATATCCACCTCCTGCCCGTCCCTAAGCACCCGGGCCGTTTTCGCCTGTAAACCCATGAGTTTTTTGATGGCTTCGGAAGTCCGCCCTTTGGCTACGGCCTCTAGGTATTTCCCGAGCAGGATCAAGGTGATAATGACGGCGGAAGACTCGAAGTAAAGATCCTTCATCACCCCCGGTTGGGCGGGGACAAAAAAACCATTATAGATGCTGAAAAAGTAAGCCGCCGTAGTCCCCATCGCGATTAACACATCCATGTTGGGACTTTTGGCCCGCAAGGCATAATAAGCGTTTTTATAGAAACGCCAACCAATTATGAACTGGACCGGCGTCGCGATGATCAACTGGAAGTACTCATTATGGAGTAACGGAAGATCGATGCCCAGCAAACTGACGACCATCCCAAGGAGCAACGGTGAACTAAGGATCACCGCCATCGTCAGTTCCTTCCTAAGCCGGTTGCGCTCTTTTTCTCTTGCTTCCTTTTCCCGGTCCCGGCCAACCGCTTCCGCCTGTACGGCTTGATAGCCAAGGTCTTCCACGGCTTTAATCAGATCGGCCACTTGAACCCGGGTAACATCGTATTCCACCGTCGCTTTCTCGGTCGCCAGGTTAACCGCGGCCTTGTGCACCCCCGACAGTTGGGCCAGCTTTTTTTCGATCCGGGCGGCACAAGCGGCGCAAGTCATCCCTTGGAGATTGAGGACCACCCGCCCGGCGGGCTCCGCGCCAATGACATTGAATCCTAAACGCCGGATGATTTCATGAAGTTGTTGTTCACGCACCAACTGATCGTCATATTCGATGGTCGCCTGCTCTAAGGCAAAGTTAACCGTCGCTCGTTTTACGCCTTCCTGTTTATTCAGGACCTTTTCAATCCTGGCCGCACAGGACGCACACGACATGCCGGTAATTTTTAGCGTCTTTTTTTGGTCCACTTCATTCCACCCTTTCCGCAGTCCTAAAAGCCGATCCGCTTTTTGACCACACTTAACGTCGGGTTTTACTCTTTTCAATTCGCCGGCTCTACCGTCTCTCTACTTACCTTATTTGCCCTAATTATACACCAGACCACGGATTTTTTCTGCCATTTGTCAATAACTTTTCATTACGATCCGGTTACGCATGTAAAAAAAGACCCCGGCGGGTCTTTTTTGTCGACGGTATGCTTTACTTTCTCTGCTCGTGGCGTCAACGATAACTTATTTCCTTAATAATCTCCCCATCGGCGGTTACCGCCAGGGCCCGGTCATCCCCAAAGTAGATATGAGCGTACACCCGCCGCCCACTGGGATCAATCGTCAACCAGTGCTTTTCCCAGTGGCCGGCCCTGCCCAGTTCAGCTTCGACTGCCCTCTTGACCTGCTGGACCCGGGGATTTTCCACAAATTTTCGCTCCTCGATCTCGTTAAGGCGTTGAATGTCTTCTTCTTCATACTCCACAAATTGGCGGTTCTCGATGATTAAAGGACCGTCAGTCCCGAAAGAACCTTCTTGCAAATTCAACCCTCCGGTTAGCTCTTGGATGTAGACGGCATGGAAGCCAGCTTCCTTAGTATATTCTCCGCTTTCTCCCAGGAGGTTATACCCGCAACCTTTCCGTATTTCAACAAACCTTGCCCAACAACCTTCCATCCACCGGCTAGGATCCGGTCTTACTCCTTGACGTACATGGGGTGTTGGCTTTCGCCGCAATCATTTCCCGACAAGCGATTTAGATTGATTTATGATTTAGCTTATATTATTAACGTTAGGAGAAAATATGGTGCTCCCAAGGTAACACCTTAACGTCCAGCGAGGCTGAGCCCAGGACGGGATTTACCCTGCTCCGTTTGTTGCCCACAGAGGAAATCAGGAACAAGACACCCTGACACTGGCCGAATTTTTCTCCGGTTCACACCGTTTCTTGTCCACAACGCATATAATGAACATCATCTGTAAAAACGGGGTGAGCGCCACGCTATGAACAACATGTACCCCTCTTTTCCCCATCATCCGGAGCTAAGGGATTATGGGCCGGAACCGTTCGTCCCCGCCGGAACATCCCCGGGGTACGGTTCATGTCACCAAACCCGAAACGCATCATGACTGCTAAGCAAAAACCCTAAAACCCTTAACCAGTTTAAACCGAACTTTAAACCACAGAGCCTTTTTTGATTTCTACTTAATTCCCCCAGTTAAACCGCCGTTTGATTTTTTTACAACGGCGGTTTTTTTCTTCCCTTTCGCCTGGGCCTGAATCTGTTAATAAACTGTAGTTGACAACCGGGTAAAAATATGATAATTGAAGAATCGGTCTTGTAAAACCGGTCGCTTTTACAGACGTTGGCGAAGGGCATTGGTACAAACGGGAACCTCCCCAACTAATAAGGAGCCCAAGCCCGGCCAAAGTGGGCAAATAATTCTTGCCGGTTACCCCTTGACTTACCTTGAATAATTTAACTATAATCAGGTGAATGATGAACGCAAAGGCCTTTTCGTCCTTGGTCATTACATTAAAGGTATTACCCGGTATAAACGGGGGCTTAATAACATGTTGGGGGGTAGATAAATGAAAAACAAACTCAAACTGCACGGGTTTAACAACCTCACCAAAACGTTGGCTTTTAGTATGTATGATATCTGTTACACCAAAACCGTTTCCGACCGTAATGCCTATATCGCTTATATTGATGAACACTATAATGCCGAAAGATTAACGCAGATTCTAAAGAACGTAACCGAAATCATTGGCGCCAATATATTAAGCATTGCCAACCAAGATTATGACCCCCAAGGCGCCAGCGTTACCCTTTTGGTCTGCGAAGAAAATAATGGTAACATGCTTCAGCAGAATCAAGCCTCTTCCCTGGAGCCGGAAGTCATCCTTGCCCACCTCGACAAGAGCCATATCTCGGTCCATACCTATCCGGAATACCATCCGCACGACGGGGTGTGCACCTTCCGTGCTGATATAGACGTTTCAACCTGTGGCCAGATCTCTCCGCTCAAAGCCCTAAATTATCTGATCAATAGTTTTGATACGGACATCATGACCATCGACTACCGGGTACGCGGTTTTACCCGGGATATTACCGGTCAAAAGATTTTTAATGACCACAAATTTAAATCGATCCAGGACTATATTGACCAGAGTATTCTAGACAAATACCAAATGATTGATGTCAATATCTACCAGGAGAACATCTACCACACCAAGTGTAAACTTAAACATTTTGAACTGGACAACTATCTTTTCGGTTTTTCCGAAAAAGATATTCACCCGGGAGAAGCGCGGGAAATCACCCGCCGCTTGCAGAAGGAGATGGACGAGATCTTCCACGGAATGAATCTTCCGTAAGTGTGGGGCGGAGGCTTTTTTGATGGATTTAAGCAAACACGCAGTAACACCTATTTATACAGGGCTTAAAAACTACACCCAGGCCAAGATCGTCCACTTTGATGTGCCCGGCCACAAGAAAAATCCGGATTCGCCGCTGGCGGAAGCCTTCAGCGAACAGATCGTTTTATATGATGCCAACTCCACCAAAGATCTGGATGTACTTTCGAACCCCACGGGGATTATTAAAGAAGCCGAAGCCTTAATGGCCGATGCGTACGGCGCGGACCAGGCTTTCCTGCTGGTGAACGGTTCAACCTTTGGTGTGATCACCATGATCATGTCCGCCTGCGGGCCAAAGGACAAGATCATCATGCCGCGGAATGTGCATAAATCGGCGATCAATGGGGTTATTCTGAGCGGTGCCCTTCCGGTCTTTATCGACCCGGAGATTGACCCTGAATATGGAATCACCAACGGGGTAACCTATACTGCGGTCAAAGAAGCAATCAAAGCGAACCCCGGTGTGAAAGGTATTTTTCTCAACAACCCCACCTATTTTGGAACCGTCTCCGATCTCAAGGCCATTGTACGGCTGGCCCACCGCCACGGGATTCCGGTCTTGGTTGATGAAGCCCATGGCTCCCATTTTCCTTTTCATCCGGATTTACCGGACGCGGCGATGCAGGTGGGTGCGGACATGTCCACGGTCAGCCTCCACAAAACCGGAGGCTCTTTAACCCAGACCTCCGCCATCCTCCTCAACGAAGGGCTGATCAGTAAAGAAAAAGTTCGCACCATTATTAATCTGATGCAAACAACAAGCGCTTCCTATTTACTGTTGGCCAGCCTCGACCTGGCCCGGAAGCATTTGGTCTTTAACGGCCGGGAAATCTGGAGCAATCTCCTTGCTTTAAGTGCAATGGCAAAAGCGGAGATTAATAAGATCCCGGGTTTAAGGGTCATCACCCGCGACGATTATGTCAACGGAAAAGAGATTTACGATTACGACGAGACCAAATTAGTGGTAAAGGTGAACGAGCTGGGGCTGACCGGCTTCGAAGTTTATGATCTCTTTAAAGAAAAGTACAATATCCAGTTGGAACTGGCCGAAACCTATGTGGTACTGGCGGTCACCGGCCCCGGCGATACGGCGGAGAATCTGACCCAACTGGTCAACGCCTTCCGCAAGTTGAGCCAGGAATATTATGGGCAAAAACCGCCTTTCCACCTCCCACCGATGAGCGGCTTTTTTACCCGGCCGCAAACCGTGGTCGCCCCCCGCGATGCGTTTTACAGTGTCAAAAAACAGGTTCCCGTCGCGGAAGCCTGTGGTGAAATCAGCGGTGAATCGATCATGATTTATCCACCCGGCATTCCCCTGGTGATTCCGGGTGAACGGATCACCGCGGAGATTATCGACCATTACAATTTTTACCGCAAACAGAATTGTATCATCATGAATGACCACGGTAACACCGACTTCATTAAAGTCCTAGGTGAATAGGGTTTTTGGGTGGTAAGAACAGAAAAACCTGAAGAGGGGGTTAATCAATTGGTTGATCTGTGGTTTTCGGAATATCATACCGATGATGTGCGTTTTTCGATTAAAGTGGAGCCCCTGTGGTCCGAACAAACCAAGTTCCAAAGGATCGATTTCTTCAAGAATCCGACCTTTGGTACTTTTTTTACGCTTGACGGGTATATCATGATGACGGAGAAAGATGAGTTCATCTACCATGAAATGATCTGCCATCCCGCCTTTGCCACCAACCCCGGGATTCGGAAGGTGTTGATTATCGGCGGCGGCGACGGCGGCACCGCCCGTGAAGTGGCGCGCTACCCAACCGTTCAGCAGATTGATCAGGTCGAGATCGATGAGCGGGTGGTCCGCCTCTGCCAGCAGTATTTACCCCAAACCGCCTCCGTCTTCGACAGCGAACCCCGGCTTAAACTGCATTTCGTTGACGGGGTGGAGTTCGTTAAAAACGCGCCGGAAGGGACTTATGATTTGATCCTGGTTGACTCCACCGATCCGATCGGTCCGGGCGAAGGCCTGTTCACCCTGGAATTTTACCGCAACTGTTACCGGGCCCTGACCCCAAACGGGATCTTAATCAACCAGCACGAAAGCCCTTATTACCCGCGGGATGCCCGGGAGATGAAGCGGGCCCACCAAAAGATTAAAGCCACCTTCCCCATCGCCAAGGTTTACCAGTTTTTTATGCCAACCTACCCTTCCGGTCATTGGCTGTTCGGTTTTGCCGCCAAGACCCTCGATCCGGTCGCCGATTTTAAACCCGAATTGTGGCAGCAATTTAAGCTGAAAACCAGATATTATAATACCGGCTTGCATACGGCTGCCTTTGCCCTCCCCACTTACGTCCAGGAGTTGCTGGCCGCCGATGATTAATGCCACCGGTCCGGTCTTCATCGGCTGCGGACGTGATTTTGCCGCCGCCAACCTTGTTCTTTTGGGGGTCCCCTTCGACGGAACCGTCTCCTTCCGTCCGGGTGCCCGTTTTGCGCCGGCCCAGATCCGGCTGGAATCGGACGGGCTTGAAACCTACAGCCCTTACTTTGACGCTGATTTAACCGATTTCACCCTCTGTGACCTGGGCGATCTGGAACTGCCCTTCGGCGCCACCGAAAAAACTTTGCAGCTTGTCCAAGAAGAGGCACGCCGTGTTTTTCAACACAAAAAAAAGCTGATCCTGATCGGCGGCGAACACCTGATCTCGCTCCCCGCCATCATCGAAGCTAAACACCAATATACCGATCTGGTGGTGCTCCATTTTGACGCCCACACCGACCTGCGCTCCACCTACCTGGATGAACCCCTTTCCCATGCCACGGTGATGCGCCGGGTCTGGGAGGTATTGGGCGACGGCCGGATCTGGCAATTTGGGATCCGCAGCGGAACCAGGGAAGAGTTTCACTGGGCCAAAGCCGGACATACGGTCTTACAGATGCATGACTTTACCGGTCTGGCGGCGGCCGTTGACGCCATTGGCCAGCGGCCGGTCTACCTCTCCATCGATCTGGACGTCCTTGATCCTTCCGTCCTGCCGGGCACCGGTACTCCGGAGGCGGGCGGGGTTTCTTTCCACGACTTGGTTTCCGCTCTCCAAACCGTTTCGGCCCTTAACATCATCGGCGGGGACCTGGTTGAATTGGCTCCCCATTATGACCAGAGCGGTGTCTCCACTGCCGTGGCCGCCAAAGTTTTGCGCGAGCTGATCATCGCAGTGAGTATATAAGGATATGGGTTATAATGAAACGGCTTTTCAGAAAGCCGTTTTTCATTACATGCCGCGGAATCGTTTTGTTCCATGTCCATTTTACCCACCAAGGCAGAGGAGCTTGCTTTACACCCCGTCCAATGGTATGATCGGAGTTAGTTTAACGGCACAGCCACAAAGGACTGCACAAGAGGTGGTGAAGGCATGCTCGACTTTGAACAGTTACAGTTCGATTATGACCACGACGGTTTTTACGCCCTGCAGTTGGAGGTGGGCGACAAATGTTATCAAGACTGTATTTATTGTTATATGAATGCGGTAGCGGAAACTAAAAATGAATTAACCGACGAGATAATCTCCGCCGTCTTGGTGGAGGCAAAAGCATTGGGGTTTTCCACCATCGAATGGCTGGGCGGCGAACCCTTATTAAGAAAAAACATCTTCCGGTTTATGGAAGAGGCAAAGAATTTAGGTTTGAAAAACAACATGTGGACTGGCGGGCTACCCTTTGCCGATCTGGAAACCGTAGAAAGAACCGCCGCGCTCTGTACCGATGGCTACATCTCCGTTCACCTCTCCACTTTGGACCCTAAATTATATGAAGTCCTCCATCCCCGGCGGGGGGCGGATGATATTAAGGTCATTCTTAAGGGGGTTGAACACCTACTCAAAATCGGTTACCCGCCCGCGCAGATCCTGAACTCGGTGACCTTCACCGGGTTACAGACCGCTGATGATCTAATTGCCACCATGGAATTTTTCTATCATGAGTACCGGATCCAGACTTCGATCAACGTCTATCACACCTATTTACGGCCCGGATATAGCCAAACCGAATTACTGAAGTTTATTCCGCCACCGGAAGATGTCCAAAAAATCTACAACTATTACCGTAAACTGATTCAAGCCGGTAACCTGCCGATGAACTGTGTCAACAAACAATATTGCGCCACGACCGTCGCCGTACTAAATAACGGGTTTGTGACCCCATGCGCGACGATCCGGGAAGAAAGAACCGGCCTGAACGTGAAGGAAGACTCCTTTCAAAACATCGTCGCCGCCCACCGGGGCTATCTTACTTTCCAGGACCTAAAAACTGAGTCGAATTTACCGGCCGGATGCCAAAAGTGCGGCCTGAAGAGCCAATGCTGGGGTTGCCGTTCCCGCTCCTATGCCGCCGGCTACGGACTCTATGGGAAAGACCCCCGGTGTTTCCGGTCATAGAGAGGCCCAGAAGCGAAAAGCTACAAGGCCCCGTAATTAAAGAGCAGAAAGACCTCAATTTTTGAGGTCTTTTTTATACTTGATCGCGCGCGAATAATGGTATTCCGGCTTTACATAACATATTTAAGAAAAAACTGCAAATAAATGGTGTAAATAACATGATTCTTCCTTTATAATAAAGACATGACCGCTCTTGTCCCCATTTTCCCAATTCTTTATGCCTTTTTTGCGAAAATCCGCTCCAAACGCTTTTCTTCACTTTTTATCCTCAGACATCCTTATAGAGAAAGGAAGTGACGGCTATTTGAATGTTCTTCTCCAAAAATTAAAAGAAGTTCTTTTTGCGGTAATACCCGTTACAACAATTGTCTTGGCGCTCAATTTTACTTTTATCCCCCTTGACCATTATTTGCTGGTGCGGTTTCTCCTCGGCGCTTTCTTCATCATCATCGGACTGACGATCTTCTTGTTCGGTGTTGACATCGGCATCACCCCCATTGGGAACCTGATGGGTAATGCCCTCGCCCAAAGCAATAATGTCTGGACCGTAGGTCTCGCCGGTTTGCTTTTAGGTTTTTTTATCTCCATCGCCGAACCCGATCTGCACATCTTGGCCGGTCAAGTTCAAGCGGTAACGCTCGGCGGCCTTTCTCATGCAAGTATCGTTGTGGTTGTCTCGGTAGGTATCGCCCTCTTAATGACCCTTGGACTCTTTCGTATTGTTTACAACCAACCATTAAATAAAATGCTGACCCTGATCTACCTTTTGATTCTGCTCTTAGGCATCTTCTCTTCCTCCGGCTTTATCGCCATTGCGTTCGATGCTTCCGGTGCCACGACTGGTGCCCTAACCGTCCCGTTTATGCTCGCCCTCGCCTATGGTGTTTCTTCTTTAAAAAGGAACGGCACCGCATCGGAGGAAGACAGCTTTGGCTTGGTGGGATTGGCGTCTTCCGGAGCCATCTTGGCGGTAGTGATCATGAGTCTGTTTTTCCGGGGCAGCGAACTAAGCAGCAGCTTGGAATTGCAAATCGCTCAGTCATTTTCTATTTTTGTCCCTTTCCTAAACCAACTGCCCATCGTCGCCAGGAATATAATCTTGGCCCTTCTCCCTTTATTACTGACCTTTTTGCTTTTTCAAGTCCTCTCTTTTCACCTTTCCCGGCGGGCTTTCAGGAAAATTATGAAGGGTTTACTCTATACGTTTATCGGTTTGGTCTTATTTTTAACAGGAGTAAATGCCGGTTTTATGGATGTCGGCAGTTTGGTCGGTTATCGCCTTGCTTTGCTAGAACAACCGTGGCTCGTGTTCTTGATCGGTTTTATCCTCGGTTTAGTCGTTATCCTAGCCGAACCGGCGGTTTATGTTCTCACGACACAGATCGAAAACGTCACCAGTGGCTACGTCAAGCGCCGGATCGTCTTGTTCGCCCTTTCATTGGGTGTGGGCTGTGCCGTCACCTTTTCCATGGTTAGAATAATCATCCCCGGGGTCCAACTCTGGCATTTTCTGTTGCCGGGTTACATCATCGCCATCGGCCTCGCTTATGTAGTACCGCCTTTATTTATCGGGATCGCCTTTGATGCGGGGGGTGTTGCTTCCGGCCCGATGACCGCCACCTTTATTTTAGCCTTTGCGCAAGGCGTCGCCGAAGCAACGGAAAGCGCCAATGTTTTAATTGACGGTTTTGGCGTAATTGCGATGGTTGCATTAACTCCGTTGATTGCCCTGCAGGTATTAGGGTTTATTTACAAAACTAAATCACAAAAGGTGGGTGTTGAGCATGGATAATTACTCCGGAAACGAAGAATGGATATTGCTTTGCGCGGTAGTGAATTTCGGCGTCAGCAACAAAGTAATGAATGTCCTCAAACAACAAGGGATCACCGGGGGCACCATTTTTTTAGGCAAAGGCACCGTTAAAAACCATCTGTTGGAAATATTGGATTTAAATGATATTCGTAAAGAAATAGTGTTGAGCATCACGATGCCGTCTTTAGCAGATCGGGCACTGGAAGCACTAAACAAGCAGTTGGCTTTATATAAACCGCATCATGGAATCGCCTTTACAATTCCGGTCAAAGGCCAGGTCGGCATCCATCATCCGGAAGCGCCGGATCAACCAAAGGAAAGAAGAGGTGTGATTGAACCGATGTATAATGCGATATTTGTGGTTGTGGACCGCGGTAAAGCGGAAGAAGTCGTTGACGCGGCTAAACTTGCCGGCGCGCGGGGGGCGACCGTCATCAATGCCCGCGGCTCAGGAATCCACGAAACAAAGAAGCTATTTGCGATGCCCATTGAACCGGAGAAAGAAATCGTAATGGTACTTGCCCGGGCCGAGATTACTGACGCCATCGTCTCAAAAATCAGAGAAGAACTACAGATCGAGGAGCCCGGAAAGGGAATCATGTTTATTCTCAATGTGGAGCAGACTTATGGTTTGTATTAAAAGCTATGCATAAAGGCCCGACTGGACACGCCAGCCGGGCTTTTATGCTGTATTGTTATTTATTCAATTCCTGTTCTATTCTTCCCAGATCCGCCAAGGCCATCTCCGCTTCCCGCAGGACGTGGCTGGCCAATAAGGGCGAAATAACACTAAGCACGGTGCAGGTTTCAACCAACTGCAGGGCAACCGCCTTGAAATCCCTAATCCCCATGGTGGCCTCGATTACTTCCCCATTGAACCTTTGCAGTCTGGGAATGACAAACGGCCCCTTAAGGTTACCGAAGCCCGGAGGTAACGGCTCACCCATCATCGCGGCCGGCAAGAGGTGATTTTCATAATCCCTGGGAACCAGCATTGATTGTAAATCTTCCCCTTGTAAACGCAGGGTTTCGAAATTCCTGCCGAATTGGGTTGCCCTTTGGACCAACGGCCGTTCCGAAGGGTCTAACAAATGGGCAATAAACCGGGCGTGATCCCCCATGATCCTGAGCCAAAAGATCTCCTCTTCCAGCGCCAATTCGGCCACCGGGGTCTGGATGTTATTGTTCAGCTTCAGTAAGTTGACCCGAAAACGGATCGCCTCCCGGCGGATGTGGTCAATTAATAACGGAAAGTTAAAACCTCCAAGACGACAGGTGATCATGCGCTTTAAGACATGGGTTTTGAAGGCAATAATCCGGTCTAAAGCCTTGATCACTTCCTCATTTAAAGCGCAGACCGCCGCCCGGTCATTTGGGGTCTGGTCGGCACGGGCTTTCAAATTGGCAAATATCCCCTCCAGTTGCCGCGCTTCATCGATCAACGTCGTTTCCGTACAGGGCAAGCCTTCACGGATAAAGAGGGCATGTTCCGACATAATCTGCGTCCAAAACCGGTTTTGCCTTAACGACTCGGTAATAAAAGCAGTCTGATCCTTAATCGGTCTCACCTCCACACTCATACCTTATAGTCATTATAGGCGAGACCGAAAGATATGGTGTTCGTCCACCTCCAGGCCCAAAGCAAAATTATCCACTAATTCAAGATTCCGCCTTCTTCTCCATCACCCACCCCGTTATAAAAAACAAGAGGGCAAATTCAATAAGCAAAACGACCATACTGACCAGGGAATAAGACAGCACCAAGTCCTCGTTCGGTGAAAACACCCGGCTCTCCAAAGTTATGCCCAAAAAATCCGAAAACAACTGGCTTAAAAACTCACTGCCTTTAGTCGTAATATAAATCAACAGGACAGTGGAGGCGACGCTGACCAGGCCATGAAAACGGTTAACCGTTCTGCCCAGTAAATAGGCTAATTGGAATATAATCCCGCCAAGCATTATCCCCAGAGAAAGATTGATTCCAGAGAAAACCATAAATCTAACCGCTCTTCCGGAAAAAAGCAGATCCGTCAGGCCCAGCCAGTTTTCTCCCCACAACGGCGCGGCAGCATAGAACAACCCGGAAAAGGTGACCGTGGCGAGGCTTAGGGTGAACCATTCCGTGAAAACCGCCAGCAGTTTGGCCCCGACGATCCCCCAACCACTAATCGGCAAAGACCGAAGGAATGGGGCAGTTCCTTCTTTCCATTCCTCCCGCGTAATGGCAAAAGCTCGAAACAGCGCCCAAAAAACAAGAAAGGCGTGGGGAAGAAAAGTAACCTGCAAAGCCCGCCAATAACCCCAAGAACTGATCCGGGTGATTAGAAAGACATCGATCCCCATAATGAGACCGAGAAGGGTTAGAAATATATGGCGTGACCCGTTTAGCTCTTTCCGGTATAACCGACAAAACAACTTCATACCGACACCTCCCCAAAGAGTTCCTCCATCGAACGGCCGGTCTCCGCCCGCAGCGTCTCGGCATCGCCTTCCAATACAACGCGGCCTTGGTGCAAAAAGACCACATGATCAAAGATGGGTTCGGCCTCCTTGACTTCATGGGTTGAAATAACAACCGTCTGTCCTTCCTGCCGGAATTCACCGACAAGAGCATGGAGAATCTTGGCCCGGGAGGGCGGATCGATTCCCGCCAACGGTTCATCCAGGAGCATAAAGTCGGCCTGACGCGCCAGACCGACGATTAACTTAAGCCTGGCTTGCTGCCCCTTGGACAAAGCCCCAATCTTGGTCTCACCCTTGAGATTCATAAAGGACTTGAGCGCGGCCGCCTTTTCCAGATCCAAATCCGGATGGAAGGATTTTACGAATTTAAGAAGTCCGTCAACGGTCATCCAGTTATAAAAGGTGTTTACCTCCGATAAATAAGCGATCCGTTTTTTTGTCTCGAGCCCGGGGGCCAGTTACGCTTATTTGGTCGATTCCAACCGGACTATGCTCTACCACCCGGATTCAGACAAGATCGGCCAGCCGGTAGAAAATGAGACCATTAACCAAGTGATCACCCGCCTCCAAGCAGGCGAACAGGTTCAGACCGCAGTGGAAGACTACCTGTATCAAGGCCTGGTTAAACTTGCCTCCTACGGACTGATCCCGGAGACGAATTGGCTTTTGGTCGTGACCGGAGATGTAAAGGATATCACCGCCCCCGTCCGCCAAATGGGTGGATACATCGCACTGGTCGCTTGCTTAGTGGCCATAGCCGCTACTTTAATCGGTGTCGTCGTCTCGGTCCGCATCACCAAACCCATCATGGCCCTTGAGAACTGCTTTCTCCAGTCCGCCCAGGGAAATCTGAGGGTCCAAACCGCGGTTAATAGACGGGATGAACTTGGACGGCTCTCCGGCAGTTTTAACCATATGATCGCTGAGCTTAAGGAGATTATCGAAAGTATTCTTTCGGCTTCCGAATCGGTGCAAAACGGTACGGAAGAGATTGCCCGGGGCAATGACGATCTCTCCCAGCGCACACAGGAACAGGCCGCAACTTTGGAAGAGATCACCACCACCATTGGGGAGATCCACACGGCGAACACATCGGCCTTGGAAAATGCGGAACAAGCAGAAACAATAGTCCAAACTACTTTAGACGCGGTGGCGGAAGGGGATAAAGCGCTCTCCCAAACCCGCGCAGCCATGCAGAAAATCTCCGACAGCAGCAGTAAAATCGCCGAGATTATTCAGGTGGTTAACGATATTGCTTTCCAAACCAACTTACTGGCCTTAAATGCCGCGGTGGAAGCCGCCCGTGCCGGGGAGCATGGCCGGGGCTTTGCGGTGGTCGCCGCCGAGGTCCGCAATTTGGCCGGAAAATCCGCCGAAGCCGCCAAAGAAATTGAAGGTCTCATCAACGAAAGTGTTAACCGGGTGGGGGTTGGTAATGAATTTATGGAGCATTCCGTCAGAGCATTACAGCAAATCGTCGAAAACGCTAAAAAAACATCGGCTGTAATTCTGGAAGTGGCCAATTCCATCCGGAAACAAACCCTCGCCTCTAGAGAGATCCAATCTTCCATTAACCAACTGAACGAAGTTACACAGCAGAACGCCGCCATGGTGGAAGAGATCAACGCCACCAGCCAGACGCTGAAGTACAAAGCGGAGGAACTGAAAGAAAAAGTCAGCCGTTTTCAAGTTTAGCGAAACAAGCCAAAAGGTTTGCCTTAGCAAAGAAACCACCCGCTTGGTGGGTGGTTTCTAATATTTCTGAATTGAACTGGTGCGTTCCTAAGGCAGATCTTCTCCTACAAGCTGATTTCCCGGCCCTTGTTTATTTTATTAAAGGCGAGCAAGGAAAGCACGGTGAGCACCGTCAGAATGGAGGAGAGCGCTGCCGCCACACCATAATTACCCCGTAAAACTTCGGTAAATACGGCAACCGTCAATGTTTTGGTCCGGCCGGTGTAGAGGATGATAGCGGTCGAAAGCTCACTGATCATCGTGATCCAGCTCAAGATCGCACCGGAGATAATTCCGGCGGCCATCATCGGAACGGTCACTTGAAAAAAGGTTTTCAACTTGGAAGCGCCCAAGGAAATCGCCGCTTCTTCAATGCTCAGCG
This sequence comes from Bacillota bacterium, assembly GCA_012727425.1. Taxonomy (GTDB): domain Bacteria; phylum Bacillota; class UBA4882; order UBA10575; family UBA10575; genus Capillibacterium. The sequence continues at coordinate 27,472 of JAAYHQ010000018.1, read as the reverse complement.
GGATTTGCAGCAAAATCGCCACCGAAGAACGGATGGTATAGGGCAGCCGGCGAATCACCAGGGCGATCACCATAATCAGCATTGTTCCGCTGAGCATTATCGGTCTCTGGTTAAAGCTCGTTAAGAGGGCAATGCCTAGGACCGTGCCCGGCACGATGTAAGGAATCATCGATAGCAGATCGACGGTGTTGGTCAGAGCATTCCGGCGCCGTACGGCGAGATAGGCAATGAGGACCGCCAGGAGAACGACCATAACCAGGGCCAGCAAGGGGATGATAATGGTATTCTGGATACTCGCCCCCAGTTTGGCGAAGGCCGTTTCGTAACTGCGCAAAGAATAGCCGGGAACAAAAATTTTCCCCGAAGTGTTTTTAAATGATGTATAGGTGACGTAGACCTGCGGTAGAATCGCGATGGCCACAATCAGGTAGGAATAGAAATGAAGGAAGACTTTCCAAGTCTTTTTTGGTTCCTTCTCCACCATGGGGTGGAGGGCACTTATTTCAAAGGAATGTTTGTTGGCGATATATTTTTGCACCAGAAAAACAATGGTCGTTATGATAATGGCAAGGACCGCAATCGCGGCGGCAAAACCGTCGTTCCCTTTTACTTCATTAACAAACTCCGTATACAGAACCACTGGAAAGGTGCGGTAGCCCTCACCTATCAACATCGGGGTCCCAAAATCCGCAAAGGCCCGCATGAAAACGAGTAAACCCGCGGCCAGCAGCGTAGGCATGATCAGCGGAACCACTATTTTAAAAAAACATTTCAGTCCGGAACAGCCCAGATTATTAGCTGCTTCCAGCAGGGAGTTATCGATGTTGGCCAAGGCGCCCCGCACATACAGAAAGACCAGCGGAAAAAGTTGCAAAGACATGACAAGCACAATCCCGCCAAAACCATAAATATCGGGCAGGTTAATTCCGAGTTTCCGGAAAAAGACAGTGATCACCCCACTGCGCCCCAGAAGCAAAATCCAGGAGTAGGCACCAATAAACGGGGCGGACATGGACGCGATGACAATAAGGACATTCAAAACTGACTTCCCGCGGATCCGATAGGCGGAAAAAAGATAGGCCAGCGGTGTCCCGAGGAGGATGGAAAGAAAAGTGGTCATCAGAGAAACCTTAAAACTATTCAGCAAGGTGTTCAAGTAATAGCTCTTGGAAAAGAACTTGATGAAATTGGCCATGGAAAGCTGTCTGGTTTGCGGATCGTAGACTGCTTGGAGCAGCAGGTGGGCCATGGGGTAAAGCAAAAACAGTAGATAAACGCTGATGACCCCCAGAGTAATGATCCCCCAGATATCCAGGGTAAATTTCCGGTTAGCTTTCATGCGCTTCACTCCTTACCAGGTTACGGCAACCGGTTTGGTCAAAGATGTTAATTTTTCCCTTTTTCACCTGAAGCAGCACCTTCTGTCCGGGCTGAAGTTCGTCTTCCAGTGATGATTCCTCAATAATCTCCACCGTGATGCCATCCATCGTTTCTACGGTGTAGTGCGTATTCGGGCCAAGATAGGCATATTCCCGGACAACCCCGAAAATCCCTTCCTCCCCATGCTGGCAAATGACAAATTCTTCAGGCCGGACCGAACACTGCACCTTCTGGTTCTCCACCGGTAACCGCTGCTCCAGCTCAACCCGGTAACCGCCGGGGAAAAGCAGCGCGTTCTGTTCGACACGCGCCGGTAATATATTCGTCCGCCCGATAAAACTAGCCACAAACAAATTTTTCGGCCGCTGGTAAATTTCCTTCGCCGTTCCCACCTGTTGGATCACGCCCTCTTTCATCACCGCAATGGTATCGCTGATCGCCATGGCCTCTTCCTGATCATGGGTCACATAAACGGTGGTAATACCGAGCTCCTTTTGGATGCGCCGGATCACACTGCGCATCTCCAAGCGGAGCTTAGCGTCGAGGTTGGAAAGGGGTTCGTCCATCAGTAAAACGTCCGGTGAGATGACAAGGGCGCGCGCCAAAGCGATCCGCTGTTGCTGACCACCGGAAAGCTGGTTGGGCATCCTGGCGGCGTATTCCGAAATTTGCATCAGCTCCAGGTAATGTTTGGTCAACGCCTGTACCCGCTCTGGTTCCAATTTGCGGTTCTTGAGCCCAAAAGCAACGTTATCGTAGACCGTCATATGAGGAAAGATGGCATAGTTTTGGAAGACCATGCCAATATTCCGCTTACTCGGATCCAGATCGTTGATGCGCATGTCGTTGAAGTAAATATCACCGCCCTCGATGGAATTGAAACCGGCGATCATGCGCAAAAGGGTGGTCTTTCCACACCCGGAAGGACCCAAAAGCGTAAAGAGTTCGCCGTCTTTTATCTCCAGACTCAAGTCGGGGATCACCGTGTGGTCCCCATATTTTTTTACCGCGTGGCGAATCAGGATCTTACTCATTTTCTACCCCCACAACCCACTTTTTTGTGACGCGGTTGACGCATCCAGCTGTGCTTTTATGATCAATCCCTGCACCGATTTTAAGGCATGCGCCCACACTGGCCAACTCCCGTGCAGAAGAAATGATAAATCCCAAAGCCAGGTGGGCGATGTTTGATAATGTCGATGTTCACAGCAGCGACCGTTAGTACACGCCAGGATTCGTAATCATATCCGCTAAACATCCCTAAGCACTAAACAACTGGCGCGCTTTTCGCGGCCGCCGGCCGACGCAGCTATTTCTATTTACTCTGGAGGCTGGTGTAAATCTCCATGAAACGGTCGACAATCTCCTGTTTATGCGTACTCACGTAGGGGATATCCTCTTCAATAAGATAGATCTCAGACATGGGGATCATAAAAGCGCTTGTCTTGGCGTTTTTATGGACCGGACGGTTGGTTAGCGTCGTACCATAAATGTTCTGTACTTCCTCACTGATGATGAAATCAATAAAGAGCTTTGCGTTCTCCATGTTTCTAGCTCCCTTGACGATGGCGGACGCCGCCGGAAGATAGACCGTACCTTCTTTGGGGTAGATTACTTTAACGGGGGCGCCGTCCCGAACCAGTTGGGCACAGGGGTCTTCATAGGAAAGACCGACCACGTTTTCCCCATCGGCCACACTCTTATAAACCCCAGAGGAACTACCACTGATCTTACCATCGATATTCGCAAACAGATCCCTCACATACTGCCAAGCCTCCTCGCTCTCATAGCCCCCCATCGCCAGAAGCATGTTGGTGAGCTGCGCGAAAGCGGACGAAGAGTTGGCGGGGTCCGCCGTGGCGATCTTCCCTTTCAGCTTCGGATTCAAGAGATCGGCATATCCTTCGATCTTGATATCACCGATCAGGTCAGTGTTGACGATCAAACAACTCCCATCCAAGACATAACTGGTAATGAACCCAACTTTGTTGCGGTAAGGCTCCAGGACATTGACATCGTTTTTCGAAACATAAGGTTCCCAGAGGTCCCGGTTGTCATAGACCAGCGACCAGGACCCACCGAACAAAACGTCGGCATAGGGTCGGTCCTTTTCGGACCGGATGCGCTTGATCAGTTCACCGGTCCCCGCCTGAATAACCTCCACATCAATGCCGTACTTTTCTTCAAACAAGGGAATCGTTGCATTCATCAAGCCCTCGGAGTTCGGGGAATAGACAACCAGCTTCCCACCGCCGGTCTGATCTCCTCTGGGCGAAAAGACTTTAAACCCAATGAGCACAACCACGGCAATCAGCACTGCCGCCAAAACCCATACCTTTGACCTTTTCATTTTGCTTCCTCCTTTGTGCGAATTAGTATCTGGTGTCCATATTCTACAAAATTTCATCTATTATTAACACCTAATTTACGGAACAGAAAGAAAAAATACCGAACACTTTGTTCGGTATCTCAACCACCTAGTGACTTATTAGTGACCTATATTCTTTGGGGGAACAGCCCACATACTTTTTGAACACATAATTGAAATATTTATAATCACCGATGCCACATAAGAACCCTATTTCGGAAATGGGCGGTTCATCCTCTTGGAGAAGGGCGAGGGCCTTCTGGATGCGGTACCGGTTCAGGTATTCAATCACCGTAGTGCCCAACGCTTTTTGAAACCGTTGATTGATATAACGTTCGGAATAATGAACATGCTCAGCAAGATCCGCAAGGGTAATTTTCTGGCTATAGTGGTCGGCGATAAAGGCTAAAATCGCCATCACCAAAGGGTCTTTCGGTTCTTCCAGTTTTAAATTGCTCAGGAGTGAAAGATTCCTTAGTTCGGCTCGGTTTTGATTTTCTTGCCGTAAGAGACGGATGTTTCTGCATTCCAGGGCCGCCCGGTCCAGCGCCTCGAGGATTTCTTCCTGATTCAGCGGTTTCAGTATATAATCGGAGACCCCGATGCGAATGGCTTCCCGCGCGTATTCAAATTCGGGGTAGCCGGTTAAAAGGATGGCCACGTAATCATACTGGCATTTTGTGGCCAAGATCATCTCTAGCCCGTTCATGACCGGCATTTCGATATCGGTAATGACAATATCCGGATTCAGGGTTTGAATTAGCTCCTTTCCCTCAACCCCGTTCCGGGCTTCCCCCACCACGACACAGCCATGCTCTTCCCAAGGCACAGAATAGCGGATGCCTTTTCTGATAATATCCTCGTCTTCTACCAACACCACCCTATACATCTTTTCTCCCCCCACACCGAAGCTTTGCCGTCACCGTAAAGGATTTCCCCTCTTCGCTATCGAGAAAAAGTCCACACTCATCCCCATATTTCAAGATCAGCCGGCGGGAAATGTTCTGTAAACCGTTGTGTTCTGTCCTAATCTCTTCGGAAACAATCATCCGGCGCAAAACGGCCAACTTTTCCGGAGCAACCCCCGGACCGTCGTCTTTCACTTGTAAATACAGATATCCATCGGCAAGCCAACCCTTAATTTCAATCGCGAGCTCCATTTTTTTTTGAAATCCGTACTTAATACTGTTTTCAAGCAAAGGCTGCAATAGAAGTTTCGGGATTTTACACCGGTGACACTCGGGGGCAATTTCGATCTTCACCTTGAACCGGTCGCCGAATCTTGTTTTTTGGATTAAGAGATAGTCTTCAATATAGCCCATATCCTCGGCCAGAGCCACATCCTCTTTAGTGTTGTTAATACTGTAGCGGAGAATGTGGGTAAACCTTTCCAACAGATACATGGCTTTTCTCGGTTCCTCAAGGATTAGGTACTTGATATTGTCCAGCGTATTGTAAATGAAATGGGGATTGATCTGCATCTGTAAATTGCGCATTTCAATCATGCTATTTAGTTGAATCAGATCGGTATTCCGCTTGTTCAGATCATTGATGCTTTTCACCATTTTATTAATCTGGGTCGCAATCTCTTCAAACTCATCGCCGGTCTGAAGCTGAATGACATGCTTATTGTCCTCATACCGGAGAATGCGGATCTCTCTCACCAGCGCATCGACGGATTGTGCATTCTTTTCGGCCATCATCTGCGACAACTTCCTGAACATCGCCAGCCAAATGTAACCCAACAGAACAATGGTGAGCAAACCGATAATAATGTAGAGGGAGTTTCGCGGGGAGTAAACCAGAGAATAAAAAATGACATCTTTATCGGCCAGGATACGGGTCCCAAGTCGGTACCGGTTACCTTGGACTGTAAGGAAGCGTCGCGCGGGGTCCATCTTATATTTGTTGGTGTTCCGTTCGGGGAGGAAGACGTTTTTTGTATAGTAGATAATCGACCCGTCCAAGTTGGTAATAATGCAGTCATACTGATATTCGGAGAAAAGACTTCCCCAGTCGTTCCCATTCAAATAAACCGTGACAAACCCGATCAGCTCTCCCTTCTGGTAAAGGGGTTTAGCATAGACACACTCGGAGCGGTCTCCGGAAAAATAATAGACCGTACTATAAATCGGCGCCTCCGCCTTTAAAGCGTTGTCGGCCACGATTTTATTAAATTCAATACGGTGTAAATTCAGTGCTGTTTCACTAAAGCTGGTATAGATGATCTTCCGTTGCCGGTCCATTAAGATGATATGAAGCCGTACCGGACTGGCGTAGTTATACTTGTTTACCGAATACTGCACTTCTTTCCCGTTCGAAACACCGGTGAGCCGGCGCATAAACAGTTCTTGGTTTTCGCGATTTTCCAGATAAGCAGTGACATCGGCGTAGATCTGGTCAAAGCGGCAATTTAAAAAATCAAGATGCTCTTCGATGCTAAGATTTTGAACTAAATTGTTCAACCAGAAGATAGGGATACAGAACAAAAGACATCCAACGATCACCAAAAGAATGATCCGTTTCAGCGCCTGTTCTTCTAAGTGCTGTTTAAAGAGGCTGGCCGGTTTTTTATCCATTAATCACTCATCCATTCCGCCGTTGCCGCCACCGTAGTCGCCGGTACAGCGGCCTTGTAAATAGACACATATTATTTAAGATTTGTCCTTATTATAACACAACCGCTGCAGTGATCTCTATTTAACATAGACCTGATTACACAGGTAGTTATAGGTACATTGATAAAGACTTATGGCAGGAAAGAAGACTCAAGGGCTGATAATGGACTGTTTTGAACTTCGAGCACTACGTCTGATGGTGTGGTTTACGACCCCAGCTTTACCTTTAGTCTTTTCAATTCGGCCAGCACCGCGTGGTATTCTTGATCAAGGGCCTCGGGATCATCGTTCTTCGCCGGCGACGATAAACGCCCAATCAACTCTGATAAGCGATTTTCCAAGACAAAAATTTGTTTTTTAATCTCCTCTAATTCTTTGTTTACTCCACAGTCGTTTTGGGCCAAATATTCCCGGTAATTTCCGGCAAACATTTTGATTTTTCGCTTTTCGATGGTCATTATACGATCGGCAACTGCACTGATCAACCGGCGGTCGTGGGTAACAAATAGCAAAGTCTGACTGCAACTCTGCAGGGCTTCTTCCAGGACTTCAAGCGCATTGAGGTCCAGATAATTAGTGGGTTCATCCAAGATCAGCATATTCGCCTTTTTTAAAAGGATCTTGGCCAAAGCGACCTTGACCCGTTCACCGCCGCTTAAAACCTGCACGGGCTTGAAGACTTCTTCTCCCTTAAAAAGCAGCCTGGCGAGGAAGGTCCGCACATAAGTTTCATCATAGGCACTCTCCGCCAGCACATTCTCAAGAATGGTGGCGTCATCATCCAGAATATCCATCTCCTGGCTAAAGTAACCGATCTCCGCGCCCGGGGCAATTTTAATCCCCACCTCTTGGCGCATGATCATTTTGAGCAATGTACTTTTTCCACAGCCATTGGGGCCAATTAAGGCAACTTTGGCGCCATTCACAATTTGAAATTCGGCCTCCTGCAAGATGACCTGGTCGCCAAAGCTTTTGTTTAGGTTATAACCCTGAATAATAACTTTACTATGAATCGGCTTTGTCGCAGTAACATCCAACTTAATCCTGGCTTGTTCTTTTGGTTTCTCTTTCACCGTGAGGCGGTTTAAACGGGCCTCAACATTTTTCGCGGCCCGCTCCAAGGAGGCCCTGGCCTTTTGTCCGGCCAACTTATGGAGGCGCGCCTCGGAATTGCCCATCCTGCTCGGTGCTTTCTTGATCGCGCGGGCTTTTTGCCGGCGCTCAGTGATTACCCGTTCAAGCCGCTTTTTCTCGTCTATATACCGCTCATATTCAAATTGGGCGCGTGCTCTCTCCGCCGCTTTTTGCGCACGATAGGCACTATAATTGCCGTAGTAAAGCCTTACTTTACCGTACTCCACCTCCAAAATTTTGTTGCAAAGTCGATCCAGAAAACCCCGGTCATGGGCGACAATAACAAAGGCCCCTTGGTACTCCGCCAGCCGCTTTTCCAAAAGCTCAATCCCTTCAAGGTCGATATTGCTCGTCGGCTCATCGGCAAAGAGCAACGGACAATCCGCCTCAAAACTAGCCGCCAGTTTAAACCGGGTTTTCTCCCCGCCGCTCATCTTTTCGTCCCAAACCATGGCCACCCCGAACTTGGCGGCCATCTCGGGGCTAATCCTTTTCTGCTCCGGCGGTTCCAACTGAGCGATGTAGGCCCAATTGGTATAAAGCTTAACCCACCCCGTATCCGGTTTTAGCCTTTGGCACAAAATGTTCAGCAGGGTGGTTTTCCCAGCTCCGTTTGCCCCCACCACACCAATCCGGTCGCCAGAATAGATCTGCAAACTCTCCAAGTCAAGTACCAACCGGTCGCCGAAAGACTTTTTGATCTTTCCACACTCTAACAGTAAAATAAAAAACCCCTCCTGACCTTTGGAGAGGATAGTGGTATCTACCTACCGATAACTGGCTGTGCCTAAAAACCAAGGGCTTAAAAATCCCAAGATCTAATCAACACAAAGAAGGATGCCCCTTTTTTTCCTTTGGCGTTCAGCAGCTATGATCCACTATCCACTCGTCGTAGTATAAGAGAAACACGATTAAAGAAGCCACCACCAACGGTAATGACTTCGAGCTTCTATAAACTTTCATGAGAGTGGATTAGTTGAACATTAGCTACTAAGCCCTTACCCTTTCTCAAAGTATTCTACTACATCATCATATTTAATTATATAGAGCCCTTCCCGCGATGTCAATCGCCCCTTATTCTAAGAAAAAGCCTTCCCAGACCCGGTCCAGTCCGTGTAGCCACACTTCCTGCTCCGCTTCGGGCAACAGACGGACCAACTGGAGAAAAAAGACACGAAGATGGACCGCCTGAAACTCCGAAAGACCACGCATGGTTTCCGCATATTTCAGGTAAAAACGGAGGGCTTCTTCCTGAAGCTCTTGCTCACCGGTCTGGACCAACTGTAAACAAAGATATTCAATGGTAAAAGGAAACTGTTCCACCCAGAACTGGATCTTTTCTTCCTCCGGCACCTTCTCCTCGGCCGCCCGGAGGCGTTTAAACTCCGCCTGCAAACTCCTCCTGTGCTCGTTGAGTGGTTTTTGTGCCGTCAATTGCGTGAACATTCGCTGCCAATACGGCTGTTCCGTGAACGTTGGTAATCTTCTCTCTTGACACTACTTTTCACCAACTTTTTTAATTTAATTTTAATATAAATATTCTTCATAAGTTAGTTTTTTCCTTTTCACCCAACTCTTCTTCCCCGCTTGCCTTCTCCGGCGTTTTAGTAGTATGATGGAATAAATTCTGAGTTTAGTAGGTGAACAAAATGATAAAGCTCGAACAGGACCAACATGGGTTATGGTATGTCCCTGGCCTATGTGCCCTTGATCCGTCTTCAGCCCAAATCATCCTGGATCGGACCTGCTTTCCCCACGCCGCCCGGCAGATCTTTTTCGGGCGCGGCGTGGGCCGGAACCATCTGGCCAAGACGATTGAAAAATTAGCTTCCCGTGCGCTCTTTGTCGTCGGCCGCTCAAGCTCCAAAACGCCGTTGATTCAAGAGATCCTCTCCGGCCACGCGCAAACAGCAACCGTTACCCGCCTTTACCAAGTACAAGGCCATGCCGACCACCAGGCGATCCGGGGCGGGATCGCCGCTTTAGAGCAGAGCGGCGCCGATCATCTGATCGTCATCGGTGGTGGTACGACCCTTGATGTCGGCAAGGCCATCGCTGGTTTAGCCCGCCAGGAAGGCGGGTCAGCGATCACTCCTTTCCAAACCGGGGAAAAGAAGCTCAACCCCGATCTGGCTCTACCATGGATTGCCGTACCAACCACCTCGGGGACCGGTTCGGAGAGTACAAACAATACCGTTATTGAGCTCGGCGAGGAAAAACGGAGCATTCGACAGATCCCTCCCCCCGCCATCATCTTTGCCGACCCAAGCTTTACCGACTTCCTTCCCCTGACTTACACCATCATTTCGCTGGTCGATGCCGTGGCACAGGCACTGGAGGTCATCACCCATGAAAAAGCGACCCCGGAAGGACAAGCCCTCGCCCTGGCCGCTTTTCTCAACCTGGTCCAGGGGATGCGTGGGTTAAGCCCAGAACAAAAAAACCCGCCAGAAGCGGGTGCGTACAGAGAACGGGACAGTGCCGGAACGGGAACACTTGTGGCAAATGACCCCAAACCGCCAGTCCGTCCGGAGATCCGTGATGCCCTAAGTTGGGGCAGTCTTCTGATGGGGATCGCCTTCGCCCATGCGGGTTTAGGCCTGCCCCATGCCTTGGTCCATTTCTGCATGAAATATGGTCTGGCCCACGGCCACATGGTGGGGATCATGCTGGTCCCTGGACTGACCACCCAAGCGGAGCATGATCCGGTAACCGCCCGGCGGTTGGCCCGTGTGGCGGAAGCCCTCACCAAGGCAACTCGCGACAAGACAATTACCCTTCATTTCGAGGAAGAAGCTCCGGCCAACTCAGAACCCGGTAGATTTTTAACTTGGTTGGACCAAACCGTCTCTGCTTTGTTTTCCCGGATTAATCTGGCTCCTTCCCTACAACAAGCCGGTCTGCACCCCACCGATCTGGACTGGATTGCCGAGCAAGAGCACGCCTTAGGCGCCTCCTTCGGCATCCCGAAACGCCGGGCGACCAGAGACGAACTCCGGGCGGCTCTCCAAAAAGCCTGGACAAAACCGCCCCTTTAACGGTTGAAATTGCACCGCTCTGCACTCAGCTCACTTGGCCTTCTCCACCAAGCGGAGTAGTTCTTCTTGATGCTGTTTGTACTGGTCCAGCAGATAAGGGACAAATTGGACAAAATCCGGATATTTATCCCTGTTGGCCCGGTAGTATTCCAACTGCTCCACAGTAAAGTCGGTCAAGTAGAAGCCAAGTTCCCTTTCCTCTTCAAGCCCGTGCACGTATGCCGATTCCCCGTATAGATCCTTGGTCCCCAGCAACACGGCGGCCCTTAACACTTGCTCGTTGAAGAAGGTCTCCACATCGCCGTAAGCCATTTGTTCCATCGGTTTCCTCACCGGCACAAAAAGTCTCTTTAATGCTTTTACCTGGCGGTTGTATTTTCCCAAAGCCGGGTTGACAAAGGAATGGCCCCATTCATGTAAACTCAAGCTTTCCAGGTTGTAAACGTTACCAAATTCAGGAACCTCTTCGCTGCGCCCAAATTCCCTGATCACCTGATAAACAAGGACCTTGCCGTCTTTGGTTTCAATGGTGGCCCCGTAACCGCCGGCGGGGAAGAAGGCCGGGGCCAAAACCAGATGATATTCATCCCCCTCCGCCCCAAAAAAGTCCTGGAGCCAGGCGAGGATCTTATAGCCGTCAAACCCCGCCGTACTTGAGATTAACAACTCCTCCAAATACGACTTCTGAGCCTGGTAGAAACGGAGGAAATCCGACTCCATAGCCAGTTCAACCAACGCTTGGCGGAAGTTTTCCAAATTTCTTCTCCCCCCCGCTCTTCGCTGCAGATACCGGCTATAACCGTTAACCGGTGCCATATCCGGTAACGGCCCCAAGCTAAGGATGAAATTGGGCGGGGCATCATAAGTAAAGCCCAATTTCATAAGTTTTTCCGCTAAGACGACGGCTTCATGAGCCTTATAGGGGGTGAAAAAAGCCTTCAACTCCCGGAAGTACCGGTTCCCGGAACCGGAAGGCCCGGCCCGCTCCATCCAAGACGTCTGACTTAAAACCCCGGCCAACAGTTCAATCTCCGGCCTGATCTCCACAAACACCCGTCCGGAGGGGTCCGTTATACGAATTGTCGCCCAAGCGCTTTCATCAGCTTCGCCGGAGAAGGCGGGTATGCCCGGCCAACCCAGCAAAATCAGGACAAGAAGAAGGACTATTTTCCGCTTCATCTTGGCCCCCCTTATGATAGTAAACGATTTGGGTAAAAAATAAAAAATTATGACAGACAGTAGTCAAGTTATTGGTTATATAATGCCGGTAAGAAAAGAAAAAGGAGGATCAACCATGACCGGACAGAAAATATGCCAAAGCTGTGCCATGCCTTTAACGGAAGCGTCTCTCTTCGGCACGAACGCCGACGGCAGCTTCACGGTTCGTTTTTCCTACCCCGAAGATGAGTGGGTATATGGCTTCATCCTCTCTTTCGGCATGTACGCCAAAGTAATCACCCCGCCCCATATTCGGGAAATAATTCGCGAACGCCTCAAGAAAACCTTGGCCTTTTATGAATAAGAGAAGAAGAACAGAATATTTACTGACTACTAAAATCGGGGGATGGATATAATTCTTTTCATGAAGGTACATTCCGGCCAAAGAAACGGCCACAGGATCAGAAGGTTTTTGGTCATTCTGAAAACCATCGCCATCATAATGCCGATCACAAATAAACTCATTAGATGCGCCCGCGCAAACCACCCGTACCCGGCATGATATAGGCAAAAACTTATCCCCGCCAAAACAACCGCTGGAATAATCCCGAATGCCTCTTCAAAGCGAAGTTGCAGCCAGCCAAAGACAAAAATTACCTCCCAGAGTGAATATAATCCCAAGATGCCCGCTGGAATCAACGCTTCAAAACGTTATTTTAGGAAGAATCAGAACCATATAATCGTGCAATGACTACCGATTATCAATCATTCGTCTAATACACGGCCATGGGCCCTGTATAAACCACTCTTAACTTGCGTCTTCGATTCCAAAAGGCCCAGTCAACCCCATACCTTCACTGCCAGGGGAAGAACCGGCCGGATTAACCAAGCAATATTAAACTCCGTTTGGTTGGTTTAAAATTGATATTTCTCCTTCACTTCCCGGAATGCCATCTCCAACTGGCCCATCACCCAATGCTGCTTCCTCTCTCCTTCCCGCCAGTTTTCTATGATGTATTGCAAATAGGCTGCCAGTTCATCGTCGATATCACCCGCCACCAACTCGCGGGCTTCCAGTAACAAGCGAAACTTGGCAAACCGGGGATTGTCCAGTATTTTGGCCAGCCCCGCACTCATCGCCTCTTCACCAAACAACTCAATACCCTTGGTAATATAATCCTCAACCGGGGAAAACATCTCTCCTTTCCCGGTTAAAACCCAGTCCGGATTAACCGCATAGCGAATCATCATCGCGTTTAAAAAAGCCTGCGAAGGTTTTTTCTCGCCCGACTCCACGCGGGATACTGTCGTTTGGCTAATCTTAATCTCTCTACTAAATTCACCCTGATTTAAACCGAGTTTTTCGCGGAACTGCTGGATACGTTTGCCAATTTCGTTTTTCATAGGCAAATTTTCTCCTTGACATTTTTGCAGAATGAAAATATAATGGTCTTGAAGGTAGATTTTATCCAAAACTGAACCACATCACCTTAAATCCGGTTTCCTGTCTCTAGCTGCTGGACGAAAACGCACCACACCATAAGGAAGCAAACGACTGCCGGGCTGCCAACCGTCACCAGTCGTTTCTGCCGTATTCTGCGTTTTCGTCCTTTCAACTTGTTTAGAATATTATACCATGATCCGGCAGGTGCACGCAAAGTTTACAGTATTTACTATTTTCCCAAGCCTTGTTTGGTTTAATAATACATCCCTAAAGGAACTAACCAATGGTCGACAAGAAAAGAAAACAACTAAACGCGCTTAAGCAAGAGATTAATCACGTCCGGCACCTCCTCCAAACCTCCTGGAATACGCGGGGCTACACCGACGCCGAAGTTCTGAAGCTCAGCATTGAACTGGACTTGCTCATCAATAAATACCAGCAACTGGTGGACCAAAAGCCGAAGCAAAACACGGACTAAACAAAATCCCCCTGGTTTTGACCCCAGGGGGATTAACATTGTTTTTGGCCCGTTTTTATCCGCCGGTTCCGCTCCTTAAAGCAACAAGGACAGCGTCCCCGCGACAATAAGGACCAAACCGGCCGTGGACTTTACGGTCAGTTTTTCTTTGAGGAAAAAATAGGAGAAGGCAATCGTAAAGACAATACTCAGTTTATCGATGGGCACAACCACACTGGCCGGTCCAGTCTGCAAGGCCCGGTAATAACATAACCAGGAGCCGCCGGTGGCAAAGCCGGACAAGATCAGAAAGATCCAGCTCTTTTTGTCAATGTCCTTTATGGCTTTCTGTTTCTTCGTGGCAAAAACAATGATCCAGGCCAGGATTAAAACGACAATCGTCCGGATCGCCGTCCCCAAGTTGGACTCGATCCCCTCAATCCCCACTTTCCCCAAGATCGCCGTTAGACTGGCGAACAGGGCCGCCCCAAAAGCATAGACCAGCCATAAGCTGCTTTGCGGGCCGACACCGGTGGTTTCAGGGGCGGTCGCTTTTTTCTTGTGAACCATCAGATAAGTCCCCACACCAATTAAGACCATCGCTCCGGCCTTGAGCAGCGTGATCTCTTCACCCAGTAAGATAAAGGCCAAAAGCATCGTCAAAACCGTACTGGATTTGTCAATCGGGGTTACCTTGTTCACATCCCCGATCTGCAGAGCTTTAAAATAGCAAAGCCAGGACGCGCCGGTCGCCAGACCAGATAAGATGAGGAACAATAACGTCCGGCCGCTAACCTCAGCCAGCGCCCGTTGGGAACCAACGATAAACACCATCAGCCAGGAAAAAAAGAGGACAACAACGGTCCTGATGGCCGTGGCCAGGTTCGAATCGGTGTTGCGAATCCCAATCTTCGAGAGGATCGCCGTCAGTCCGGCAAAAACCGCCGAACCAAAGGCAAACAAAATCCACATTTGCGCATTTCTCCTTCTATTTTTATGGTCTCGTCCTTAGAAATTTTCCCGAATATAAGGATACAAACTTAAGCCCTTCTTGCCAGGCTCCCAAAGCGATACGGTTTTTATCTTATAATAAACTTATAATTTAGATAAGCGCGCGCGAATTCCTCCACAAGTTCCCTTTACAGTTTAATAAACTTACCCACCCCGCACCCGAAAACCATAACCCGGACTTACCGTTCTGCCCATTTGCTGAAGGACCGCTTTGATCTTGGCCAGTTGAGTTTCGGCGTTTGACGCCCACCCCTCTTTCCCCGGATATGGGGCATACAGTCTTTTGTAGTCACGCTCCCCCATGTTCGGCATAACTACATTGGCCCCACAGCTTAACCCTTTTTGGTAACCAGCCGGGTCCTTGACGCCCAGGGCGGTTGTGGCCGGCATGTTGATCTCCGGCATGAGGAGCCGGGTCAGGGCCATCATTTTCAGAACTAGATCGACCGCACCCCCGGCCGCCTGCGCCAGCGGGGTTCCCGGACTGGGGATGAACGGGCCCAGGCCGATCATATCCGCATCCAACTCCTTAAAGAAGACCAGGTCGGCAGCAAGCATGGCCGGGGTCTGCCCCGGGAGGCCCACCAGGGAGCCCGTCCCCGTCTCATACCCTAATTCCTTCAAAGTGTAGAGGCACTGAACCCGATTTTGGTAGCTCATCCCCGGATGCATGCGCGCATACAACTGTTCATTGGTGGTTTCGATCCGGAGTAGAAACCGGTCAGCACCGGCCTCTTTCAACGCGGCGTAGGTACTTCTTGACCGTTCTCCAATACTGAGGGTAACCGCCACCCCCATCTTTTTAATCGTCTGCACTATCGCGCAGAGTTCCGAAACGGTATAGGACGAGTCCTCCCCACTCTGGAGGACAATGGTTTTCATTCCCAGGCCAACGGCAAAACGGGCCGTGGCTACGATCTCCGCCGGTGTCATCCGGTAGCGGTGGAGCCGGCTATTCCCCGCCCGCAATCCACAGTAAAGGCAGTTCCGCCGGCAGTAGTTACTGAATTCAATCAACCCCCGGAGGTGGACTTCATCACCAACGGTCCTTTTGCGGACCCGGTCGGCCGCCTGATAAAGCGGTTCCGCCTTGGGGGTAGTCAAAAGCCGGGTTAACCCGGCCTGATCCAAGGTCTGCCTGTTTTCGAGGACTTCTACCAAGTCGGTTATCGTCTGCATCACCGCCATCCCCCTCCCGTTCAGACCCGGATATCCCTTTCCCCTTCTTCCATCCGGGCCAAAGCCTGGCGGAGAAAGTTTTTTATTTTGTCATCCGCCATCCGGTCCAGACATTGGGCGATCGCTTTTTCCCCAGCCTGTTTGGTTTCCTCCGTCGCAAAATCCAGAAGGTATTCCTTTAAGGTCAAAATCGCATTGGGCATGCAGAAGTTATGCACAAAACTGGACTTGGCCACCGCCATAAAATCTTCCCCGGTGCGCCCCGCCCGGTAACAAGCTGTGCAAAACGAAGGAATATTCCCCATCTGGCAGGTTTCGTAAATAACCTGATCCAAACTGCGGGTGTCACCCAACTGAAACTGTTCTTTATCCGGCAGCATATTCCCGGCCGCCTGCCGGTAGCCGCCCACCCCGATCCGGGTCCCGGCGTCAATCTGGGTAACCCCCACGGGAAGAACCTCCCTTCTCACTTCCGGATTCTCCCGGGCGGTCAGGATCAATCCGGCATAGGGGACCGCCAGACGCAAGATGGCCACGATCTTTTTGAATTCCTCATCACTGACCGCGTACTTGGGCTGCGCGGCAAAGGGCGTCCCGATGGCCGGTTCAATCCGGGGAAAAGAGATGGTGTGGGGGCCAACCCCATTGTACTTTTCTTCCAGGTGGATGGTGTGGTATAAGAGGCCCATCACCTCAAACCGCCAGTCATAAAGGCCGAACAAAACCCCGATCGCCACATCATCCAAGCCTACATCCAAGGCCCGGTCCTGCGCATAGAGCCGCCAGCGGTAATGGCTCTTGATCGTCCCCGCCGGGTGCATCTCCCGGTAAGTCTGGTGATGGTAGGTCTCCTGAAAAACTTGGAAGGTTCCGATCCCCACCTCCTTTAACTTGGCCAGTTCCTCCCGGGAAAGCGGGGCACAGTTGATGTTAGCCCGCCGGATTTCGCCGTTCCCCCATTTCGTCCTGTACACCTGGCGTATACTGTCGCAGATAAAATCAATGCCCGTCTCGGGCGATTCCCCGTAAACCAGGACAGTCCGTTTTTGCCCCTCACTGATCATAGTCTTAACTTCTTCCGCGATCTCTTCCAGCGTCAAGGTCCGCCGCTCCACCAGTTTGTTTTCCCGGCGAAACCCGCAATAGCGGCAGTTATTGGCACATTTATTACTGATGTACAACGGCGCGAAGAAAACAATCCGGTCGCCGTAGACTTCCCTTTTGATCCTATTGGCCAAAGCATACATCTCATCGATGGTCTCCGGATCCTGGTTCTGGATGAGGATCGCCACCTCCTCCGGTTCCAGGCGGACCTTCCCTTCCGCCTTGGCCAACACCTTCCGGACCACCGCTTTAGACGGGTTGGCGGCCTTATTTAGCTGGTCCCATATTTTGTCGTCATCAATAAAATCCTCGGCCATGGCATCATACTCTTTAAACTCCGCTTGGTATTTATGGTAAAAATTCATTGTGCAACCTCCTTTGTTATGCCCAATTCCACGGCAAAGGGCATGAGCGCCCGCTCCAGAATCCCATGGAGATAGGCCAGAAGAACCCCGTAATTAACCATGGGCACACCCTTGTCGGCGGCAAAATCTTGCCGGTATTCCACCTCCCGTTGGTTTAGCATGCAGGCTCCGCAGTGGATTATCATCTTATACCGGGCAAGATCCTCTTTAAAAAAATCACCGGAAACATGATCGAAAATTAACTGTCTGCCCGTCCTGGCCCGGAGCAGTTTGGGGATCTGAACCGTACCAATATCATCCTCCTGCCGGTGATGGGTACAGCCCTCCGCCACCAACACCCGGTCGCCGTCGTTTAAATCTTGAATGGCTTGGACCGCCTGGTAAAATTGGCTTAAGTTCCCCTTGTACCGGGCGTAAATAATCGAAAAAGAAGTCAACGGGACATCGTTGGGAAGCACCGCCGCAACTTGCCCAAAGACCCGGGAATCAGTGATCACCAGCGCCGGCGGGGAAGCAAGTTGGTCCAGCGCCCGCGCCAGTTCGGTCTCTTGCGTCACCAGGGCAACCGCCCCCCGGTCCAGTATCGCCCGCAACACCTGTTGCTGGGGGAGGATCAAACGGCCTTTCGGCGCCGCCCGATCGAGTGGGGTGACAAGCATGACCAGATCGCCCGCTTTCACCAGCCCGTCAAGGAGCGATCGCTGCTTTACTCCAGTTTTCCCGTGTTCGACCAAAGCCGCCAGGAGGTCGGCAACCCCCGCTCCGGTCAGAGCGGAGGTTTTGACCAGCGGGGCCCGGGACAAGGCGCCGTTTTTCCACAGCTCCTCCGACAGCTCATCCTTGCCGCCCAAACGGTCGCTTTTGTTCAGGACAATCAGATAAGGAATCTCTTTTTGCGCCAGGACCGCTGTCAACTCTTCCTCCAACGGACCCCAGAGGTTTGCGGGCGTTATGACCACGAGGGCCAGGTCGGTTTTGCGCAAAACCGCTTTGGCTTTTTCTATACGCAACCGGCCCAGGACCCCGTCGTCATCAAGCCCGGGGGTATCAATAAAGACCACCGGACCAAGCGGTAGTAATTCCATACTTTTATAGACCGGGTCGGTGGTCGTGCCCGGCACCGCCGAAACCACCGCCACGTCTTGACCGGTCAGCGCATTGATCAGGCTTGATTTCCCCACATTCCGCCGGCCGAAAAGGGCAATATGCAGCCGGTCACTCCGGGGTACGCCGTTCATGCCTTCACCTCCCCCGCCCAAAAAGAAAAGCCCTCCATCAAGAATACGGAGAATTCTTGATCAAGGGCATCGATATCCATTATTAATCACCTCTCTTCCGCCTCGGACTCCCTTGGCGTTAGAATGTTGATTTATGTAACTTTCCCCCGCACGCCGACCAGCGGTTGAGGTCAAGTTTTGTTGGTTGTTTTAACAACCCAACTTAATCATATCCCAAACGACAAATCTTGTCAATCGGGTGCCTGTCCACGCGTGAAGCCAAGTATCAGCGCACAACGGTTAAAAACTATACATTAATCCTATAGAATAAGTATTACCCCAAGAAGCTTTACTATCTTTTGTCTCTTTCTCTTGATAAAAATCTCTGCCTAAGCCAGTTCGTCCCACCACTGCCCAATTTGCGTCAAGGTTATAGGCCAAACCGAGGCCTCCTTCTAAATAATAGCATTTATTGTATGGATTTTTCCAGTCTCTGAAGTACATTGGGAAACCATAACTGGCGTAAACAAAGGGCGATGTTTTCCCCACGTTATTAAGATAATAACGGCCGCCTAAAGATAGTGTCATTATGCTTCCACTCAACGAACCATAAGAATCTTTATAACTTTCTCCGGTATAAAAGATTCCTAAGACACCTTCCAGATTATCGGTAAATGCGATGGCAAATTCCGGGACACGATTGTTATAGATGGTTACATTAAAACCCGCGGCCGAGGCGGAGATGGCTGTGGTCAACAACAACAATGACAAAATTAAGATGACCAAGAAAGTTTTTCTCAATTTAATCCTCCTCCTGGATATTTTTAGAT
This sequence comes from Bacillota bacterium, assembly GCA_012727425.1. Classification (GTDB taxonomy): domain Bacteria; phylum Bacillota; class UBA4882; order UBA10575; family UBA10575; genus Capillibacterium. The sequence goes on along the minus strand of JAAYHQ010000018.1, from coordinate 8,169 downwards.
TATACTACATATTTTAACCAATAGTTTCCTAACTGTCAATGGTATATTTGTCTATTTATTCCGTTAAATTTGCAAAATTGTTCTATTATATAAATATTTATTAAATACAGAATGAGACGTACCGGCTCCATCAATTTCACGAAGTTAACAAATTCAAGCCGGTAAATTAACTGTTCAGTAAGGTGAATTTATAATACCGGGTGGGGGTCGGAGACCGTTTATTCAAAAAAGCCCAGGATAAAGATGCCCGCCATCACCAGGGCAATAAACAAATACTGTTTAAAAGTCAAGTGTTCCTTCAGGATTATCCGGCCCAACAAGACCGAAACAATGCTATAACTTGCGATCATCGGCGCCACAATCACCGAGTTGGTATCCAGGGCAAAAACATAAAAGTACTGACCGGCCGTCTCGAAAACCGCCGCCAGCAGCCGGTCCTTTTCCTGCCGGAGACGGTATTCACACTTCTTAACTCCCACCAGATAAACAAAGGTGACCATGGCACAGAATAAAAAAGTGAGCTCATAGGAGATCAAAGCTTCCTGGGGACTCATCAACTTGGTAAGATAAACATCGTCCAGGAAAGTCCCTAGCGCGTCAATCACCGCATAGAGAATGGGGAAAACAAGGGCAACAGGCCCCAACCGGTACTTTGGGTCCACCACGATCTTTTTTTGCTCCCGTTCCGCTTCAGCCAGGTCCCTCTCGGTGATGCCAATAGCCACCAGTCCAACCGTGATCATCGATACCGCCAGCAGTTGCCAACGGTTCATGGTCTTTCCCAGCACGAGAAAGGCCAGGATCCCCGCGACCGCACCGGAGGTATTGCTGACCGGGGAGTTAATCGAGACTTCCAAATACCGAAGGCCAATGTAACCAAGGGTCATGGAGAGAATATACATAGACGAAACCGGGAGATACCTTATGATATTGTACAGATCGAACTGCCAGTTCAGTTTATGCAGTTCAAACAGGGCTTGGAGGCCCATCACGGCCCCAACCATGACCACAATCCGTAAATGGCTCTGTTTGTCCCGGGATGAAGTTCCTTTTTTATAAAAAACGTCGGCTACTCCCCATAAAAAAATAGTCATGACCGCCGCTGTGTACCAGGAAAAAACCATCATCGTCACCTCTTCCCTTTTCTCCGAATCAAAGTCGGTCCGGTGCTGCAGCGTTCTGCCGGGACTGGAGAAGCATCTTAAGAGAGCGTACCGCGAAATTTTCCTGCTGTCAATAAAAACTTCGCAAAAAACCCCCTTTCACTTTGGCCAGTGAAAGGGGGTTTTTTCCTCGTCAAGCCACTTGTGACTTGCCTTTAAATCCTTTAAAACCATAATGCCAAAGAACAACGATGCAAATCAACACAAAGCCAACCAGATCGGTCAGTAGATCCGGATGAATCAACAGGAGGCCGCCACCGACTGCCAGAATACGCTGCCAGGTTGGGAGCGTGGTCTTCATATAGCCTTCCATACCGCCCGCAATCGCAAACATCCCAACCAGCGCGGTGATGGTAAACTGAACAATCTGGCCAAAGGTGGCATTAATCAGTAACATGGCCGGATTCAAAACGATCATATAGGGCACCAGGAAAGCGGCGATCGCTAGTTTCGTGGCGATAACCCCGGTCCGCAACGGGTTCCCGCCCGAGATTGCCGACCCGGCATAAGCGGCCAACGCCACCGGTGGTGTAATATCGGCCACCACTCCAAAGTAAAACACAAAGAAGTGGGCGGCCAACACCGGCGTCTCCGGGATTAACTTCAAAATAATCGGGGCAGTAATGGTAGCCATGATGACATAGTTGGCGGTTGTCGGTACCCCCATCCCCAAAATTAAGCAGGCAATCATCGTTAAGAAGAGGGCGATGATGTCAATTCCCCCCGAGAGAAAGAGTAAGCCTTCGGCCAGCTTGAGTCCGATCCCGGTCAGCGAAACCACGCCGACAATAATCCCTGCGATCGAACAGGCCGCCGCCACCGCAATCGTATTCTTCGCCCCATTCTCCAGGGCAGTCACGAAGGTCTTGGGCTCCATCCGCGTCTCCCGGCGGAACATACTGACAATGATCGCCGCCAAAATGGCCAGGCAAGCCGCCCGCGACGGGGTATAGCCAATCGACATCGTCACGATCAACACCACAATGGGCAGGAACAAATAGCCTTTGGTGAGGAAGAGCCGGAAAAAGCTGGGGATGGCTTCGCAGGGCATCCCTTTGAGACCCAATTTCTTCGCCTCAAAATGCACCATCAGAAAGATTCCGGCAAAGTAAAGAACCGCCGGAAAGATTGCCGATACGACGATCTTGGAATAGGGCACCCCGGTCATCTCGGCCATCAGGAAAGCCGCCGCACCCATGATCGGCGGCATGATCTGTCCCCCCGTGGACGCCGCCGCCTCCACCGCCGCCGCAAAGTCCTTATCATAACCGGTCTTTTTCATAATCGGAATCGTTACGCTCCCGGAACCAACGGTGTTAGCCACCGAACTTCCGGAGTACATCCCTTCCAGCGCACTGGAGATGACGGCAACTTTGGCCGGCCCGCCCGTTGCCCATCCGGCCACCGAATTGGCAATATCAATAAAAAAGGAGCCAATGTTGGTTTTTTCCAAAAAAGAAGCAAGGATAATAAACAAAACGATAAAGGTGGAACACACACCGATGGGTGTTCCGATCACCCCGTCAAGGGTATAAAACAACGTATAGACAACCCGTCTCAGGGAATAACCGGCATAAAAGGCATAACCCACAAAAGCACCGGCCACCACCAAGATCGGCAGTCCGACCACCCGGCGGCACACCTCGGCCGTAATCAGAACCCCGACCGCCCCAACCAGTGTATCCAAAGGGGTAATACGGGTTGCTTTCACTGCCAGGTCGGCAAAGTTGACCACATAGTAGAAATAACAGGCCGCACCAACAATCCCCAGAATTAGGTCATACCAGGGAATATAGTTTTCCCGTTTGGCCGAGCGTTTCCGCGCCGGGTAAAGCGTAAAGGCCATAAACACAATCAACCCAACGAAGGACGCCCGCCGGATCTGCTCCGGCCAGACGCTGATCAAGTTCATATAAAAGACATACAAGGAGAAGGCCGCCAGCATATACCGGACCGCCAAGCGGGGAACACCCGAAAAGTGCCTAGTGTTTGCCTCCCGGTCATACTCGGCCATCACCGCGTCCACATCTATTTGGTCGGCGGGATCGACGTAGTCACTTAAGGTTTGGGGTGCATTCTTCAGTTCAGACATGAATCATCCTCCTTTTTCAATCCTACGCGCCCGTATCAGTCAAGGCCCAAACATTTTAACACCTAAATCCTGATTTTCACGGTGTACGGAACCGGAAGGGGAAAAGGCGGCATCCCCGCACAAAATGGACCGTTGTGTTACGGCCACAGATTTCGCGCAGGCTGATCACCTCTCCACCAATCTGCAGAGTATGGTCGGAGACCGTCCCCACAATATACGAAAGCGGATCCAGACGCCGGTTAAAACCGGAAACAATCATCCCACCATCCGCCCCATACGCCAACCTTTGCCCGTCGGTCAGCTCGGACAGGACACCCGCGCCAAAGGCATAGTAAATGGTACGGACCACATAGATCCCGTCCCGGGTGATCCGGTAAACTTCGGTCACCGGGCTTTTATTCACCGAATGGACAAAGGTGACCGCAAACTCGTCCCCTTCCTGAACAGGGAAAACCCTGATTATCTTACCGGTGTCACCGTTTTTCAAAACCAGGCAGGGCACGGAGCAGGTAAACCATAAAAAAACAGAGGCCGTGATTGTGACCACGATCGCGGCCCCCGTTAACCAGTTTTTCCCGGGCATTACTACAGAACGCCCACCTCTTTATAATACTTCTCCGCCCCCGGATGCAGCGGGATGGAGATACTGGAGATGGAGTAGGCCGGATCCAGTTCGGCACCCTTCGGATGTCCGGCGGCGATCTCGTCTTTGTTTTCAAAAAGGGCTTTCGTCATCTTGTAAACCAAATCTTCCTCAAGACGATCGGCCACAATGAAACTGGCCACTACCGCTACCGTCTGGGCATCCTTTTCCACACCCTTGTACGTGCCCGCCGGGATATTGTATGTGGTATAGAACGGATACTTCTCAATCAACTTGGCAGCATGTTCATCATCAACTTCCAGTAATTTAATCTGGTTAGTGGTTGACAACTCAACAATTGCGGTAGTCGGCGCCCCTGCCACGCAGAAAAAAGCATCAATCTTGTCATCCTTAAAGGCTGCCGCGCTATCGCCAAAGCTGAGGTTATTAACGATAATATCATCAAAAGTAATCCCGTAGGCCTCAAGGATTTGCCGGGCGTTAAACTCAACGCCGGAACCGATGTCGCCGACGGAGACCCGCTTGCCGCGGAGATCCTCGATCGAATTAATACCGTCCTTGGCAACAATTTGGCAAACCTCAGCATAAACTCCAGCCATCGCCGAGAACCCGGTGACCTTTTCTCCGGCAAAAAGGTCGATACCGTTATAGGCATAGTACATGACATCATTCTGCACAATCGCAATATCGGCTTCCTTGTCGGCAATCAGGTAAATGTTGGCTTTCGAAGCCCCGGTCGACTGCACATCAAAGGTGAGGTTGGCAATTTTCTGGCTGAGCACTTGCGAAACCGTTCCGCAATAAGCGTAATAGGTACCGGTTGTGCCGCCGGTCGCCATCTTAAGGGTGGTTTTTTTGCCGCACCCGGCCAGCAGTAAAGAAACAACCACGAACATTAAGACAAGCAAATAAAGGCGTTTTTTCATTTTCACACACAATCCTCCTTATAAAAACTGATGAATACCGCTGATTGCTCTTAAATGGAAAAATTCAATCCGCGTCCCAAATAATGGTACCGGGCAAAAAATGGGCACAGTAAAAGCAGGAACTAATTCCTGCAAAACCGCTCCTGAGGCCTAATTCCGGTGGAGCCAGCCTCCTGCGCAATAGACACAATAAACAATGTATTTTTCGACGGTTCCCGCTTATCTCCTGCTTATTATATTCAGTATACAGTATACTTACCTAGCAGTACAGTTTTTCATCCGGTTGCTTTTTTCCACCATGCCCCACATTACAACAACAAAAGCCATTAAAAACAGGGGATAAAGTCCGATCCCTACTTTTGCACCAACAAAACCAAATAAGAGCGGCATAAAGGTCGTCCCTAAATAAGCCGCCGCCATCTGCATTCCCATAATCGCCTGGGACTTATCTTCCCCAAAATTTACCGGTGTTTGGTGTAACAGGCTTGGGAAAATGGGGGCACAACCGAGCCCAACCAGGACCAAACCCAGCAAGAGCCAGTGGTTTCCAAAGGGCAGCATAATAATGATAATCCCTAATCCGGCCAAAGCCTGTCCCCCGCGGACCATATTTTTCGCACCGACTTTTCCGGTGATAAAACCAGCCAGGAAGCGACCGATGGTGATGCCCAGATAGAAAAGGGCCGCCCACTTAGCCGCTGTTTCGGCGCCAATCCCCCGCTGTAAAACCAGATAACTGCTGGCCCATAAGCCGGCCGTCGCCTCCAACGAACAATAACAGAAAAAGCCCGCCAGAATTGGCTTCACGCCGGACAGGCGGAGTGCTTCTTTTAGACCGACGGTGCTCCTCCCCTGCACCGCCGAACTCTGTTTTTTCGCTGTCCGTTGCCACAACGGCAAACTGATGATAAGACCGACCACCAAGACCGTCTGGATCGGATTACCCGGTAGCTAAAGAGACTGGAAACAATGGTCCCACAAGAAATGATCATAGTGATAATCCCGGCATAGGAAACGGGTACTTCTAATTCGCCATACATGGAAGGCCAAGCCGAACCAAAAATGGCATCAGGCAACCCCAGACTGATAAAGGCAAGATAAATAACCACAAGTAAAAGTGCGGTCATTACGGCAAATCTGCTCCTTTCTTTGCACTTTAAATACTCATCCTTCCCCTTCGCCTCACCCTTACTCGCCGGAACCTGGACACCAGGCCAGACAATGGTCAGTCCTTCTTCAACAGTAGCTTTAACCCATGGAAAAACCGGCCATTGGCCATGGCCAGCAAACCTTGGAGTCGGTTTGCCTTTACCCCGCCGAAGATTTGCATGCTCCGCAAGGGAGTGTGGCCACAAGATTCGACCACCATCCGGTACACCGCCGTACCGGGCTCAGCCTTCCGGGCCGCACCTCTTCTATGGAACCAGTACACAACCCGCATGGCCAGGGAATGATCCTTCATGTCCAACAAGGTTTCGTTCATGGTAAATTGCCCTTTTTGCGGAACATAAGGCTGATACTTGCGGCCAAGCATTTGCTCCCATTGTTCCAGGGACGGGGCACCCGCCGGTTTTTCGTACCAAGAACCCGGTTGCCAAGGGGGGACCGCGACGGTCTGGCCGGCTTTCTCAATCGCCCCCGCCACCAGCAGTTGGTCCGGTTGGCCCCCGACCAAGATTGTATAGCGGCCGGCCGGCACCTTCCAACCAGCGTCCCAAACGGCAAAACAACGTTCGTCCAACTCAAAGCGGACCTCTTTCTTTTCTCCCGGTTGAAGATGAACCTTGGTAAAACGTTTCAGTTCCCGCAGGGGACGGTGGATCCCGTCTTGCGGCGGAGCCACATAAAGCTGGACGACTTCCGCCCCTGCGCAGGAGCCGGTATTTGTCACGGTAACCGCAACCGTTTCTCCGTCGATCACCGGATCCGAGTAGACAAATTCTGTATAGCTCAGGCCAAACCCAAACCGCCAACGCACGTTAACACGGGCTTTATCGTAGTAACGGTAACCTACATAGATCCCTTCGCGGTACTGCGCATCCCGCTGGGGATAGTAAGAAGCCGACGGACAATCGCCGTACTTAAGCGGCCAGGTTTCCGCCAACTTACCACTGGGGTTGACCACACCATACAACAGATTTTTCAAAGCTTCAGCACCGGCCTGCCCCGGCAGCCCCATATATAAGATGGCCTTAACCTTGTCCGCCCAAGGGGCCTCCACCGGTGCCCCGCAAAAGAGAACAACTACGGTATTGGGGTTCTTCACCGCCACCTCTTCAATGAGCTGCACTTGGTCCGCCGGCATCGCCATATGGTCCCGGTCAAAGCCTTCGCCTTCATACTCCGGCGGGAGCCCGGTCAAGACAACGGCCACATCGGCCTCTTCCACGCTGACGCCCTCACCCAGGACTTCAACCGGCTGAACCAGTTTGGTCGGGTTAATATGGCTGGACCCCGCACCCTGATAGCGCATATCCTTGACCATATTGCCCACGATGGCAATTTTTTGACCTTCCTTCAGGGGCAAAATCCGGTCCTTGTTTTTCAGCAGAACCGCACTCTGTTCCGCGGCAATCCGCGCCAGTTCATGATGGACATCATAGTCACAAGGCACCTTGTTTTTTAGCGCTTCCGCCGCTTCCCGCACCAGTTTTTTCACCCGCTCGGCGCTGCGGTCAATCTCCGCTTCCTCGAGTTCACCCCGGGCCACCGCCGTCAGAACCTCCTGGGCCATATAGTTACTGCCCCCGGGCATGTTCAGGTCGCAACCGGCCCGAAAACCCGCAATCCGGTCATGCATCGCACCCCAGTCGGTCATCACCAGCCCCTCAAAACCCCATTCTTCCCGCAGAATACCGGTTAAAAGTTCCCGGTTGTCACTGCAGTAGGTACCGTTAATTTTGTTGTAAGCGCACATGATCGTCTTGGGTTTCCCCTCGCGGACCGCAATCTCGAAGGGCATCAGGTAAATCTCCCGTAATGTCCGCTCATCCAAGATGGAATCGGAACTCAAGCGCCGGTACTCCTGATTGTTACAGGCAAAATGCTTAAGGCACGTACCGATTCCGTTTTTTTGCGCGTTTTTGACAAAACTAGCCGCCAATTTCCCGGCCAAATAGGGATCCTCCGAAAAATACTCAAAATTCCGGCCACACAAGGGGTTGCGTTTAATGTTTACCCCGGGGCCAAGAAAGACCCCCACGCCCTGGTCCGCCGCTTCGGCGGCAATGGCGGCACCAATCTGGCCAAGCAACTCCGGATCCCAACTGCAGGCGGTCGTTACCGCCGAAGGAAAACAGGTCGCCGGGCGGGAATCGTGGACACCCATATGGTCGCCGTGGTTTTCCTGTTTGCGTAAGCCATGGGGTCCGTCGCACATGAACA
>JAAYHQ010000017.1 GCA_012727425.1 Bacillota bacterium | reverse complement strand
TATTACCAGGCCGCTCCGCCTCAACGCCGATGTGGGAAGCAAACCTGGCCGGTTTGATGGAAGAAAGACCGGTTTATACGGTGGATTTATTGGGTGAACCGGGGATGAGCCGTCAAACCGCTCCCATTAGAACCCAAGAGGACCAAGCGAAATGGTTAAACCAAGTAATTGTAGGATTAGGTTTAGACCGGGTTCATTTGGTCGGGGTCTCAATTGGCGGCTGGACCGCCATGAATCTGGTGCGTTTTTATCCGGAACCGATCGCTTCGGTTAGCCTCTTAGATCCGGTGTTTGTTTTTGCTCCGATCCGTTTAAAGATGATCCTAGCGTCGATTCCGGCTACCGTACCCGGGGTGCCAAAACCCATCCGGGAAAAAATGCTGAGCTATATTTCCGGTGGTGCCGAGGCCGACGAGAGTGTGCCGGTGGCCAAATTAATCGAAACCGGAATGCGGAATTTCAAAATCAAGTTACCGGCGCCGGACCAATTCAAGAAGGAAGATTTGGCCAAGATAAACCGGCCGGTACTGGCGCTCATTGCCGAGAACAGTACGATGCATGATGCGCAAAAAGCGGTGGCAACGGGAAAGAAATATGTGAAGAATATTCAGATCGAAAGTTGGCCGGGAGCGTCCCATGCCATTAACGGGGAGTTTCCGGAAGAGGTAAATAGAAGGATCTTGGCTTTTGTCAACGACATCGAGGCAGAGGGAGTAAACGATTGACCAGCAAAAAGGGTCGGCTTTTACCCTGCCGGCGGCGCCAAGCGGAGCCTGGGTGATTGGGATATTGCGGCGCTGCGCGCCGCGTTTTGTCAGACCCAAACCTCTAACCTCTGCACTTCTTTTCCGGTTTCAATATCCCGGATGACAATCGCGGTCTCATCGATGAGGGCAATGGTTGGGGTTTTTGGTTCGTTCTTTGGCAGGGACGGGCTACCGGGATTTAGATAAATCACCCCATTTTCTTTTTTGATCTCGGGTAAATGCGTATGGCCGGAGATGATTAGATTATAAAAGTGCTTTGTTTTTGCGGGTAAGCGGTTCTGGTGCCCGTGGTGGACCAGGATCCGCCAGCGCGCGGTAATAATATGGGCAGAGGGCGCTTCGATGGGGTGATCGAGGATCATCTGGTCAACTTCGGCATCGCAGTTACCCCGGACGAAAACAATGGGTTGCTCCAAGCGGTTGAAGATCGCACATAATTCATCCGGCTGATAGGCGTCGGGGAGAGGATTCCGCGGGCCGTGGTAAAGGAGATCGCCGCAGTGAATAATCAGGTCGGTTTGGTGTAAAAAGCGCTCGTAGGCTTTCTGCCAGGCACCGATCGAACCGTGGGTGTCGCTGATGACGCCGATGCGCAAGAGGATCACTCCTTTGTGTTTCGTGTTCTTAGGTTGAACTGTGACCGCAGAGAATTAACCGGCATTTTTTACCGGCTGCTCGGTTGCCAGCCGGCAGGGCCGGCGTGGTGCAGAGCCGTTATGTTTAATTGTTCTCTGTTTACTCCGGGCTTTCCTTTGCGGAAGCCCGCCGCGGGTTGAAATTCATTAGATCTTTACGTTTGCTTTCGTTGCCCTACGGCGGCTTTTGTTTGCATAAGCCGCACGGAACACAGTGGTGAAAAGTTTTGTATTATCTTCCGCTAATGGCGACGGTGGTTCTGTGCTCACTACTGGATAATAGTTTCCAGCTTTCGTTGCTTGTGACGCATGGCGGATGCTTGTCTTTGCCGGGTGGGGAGGACGGGTTGACAAGTTGTGGTTGATGCCGGAAAATAAAGGGGAATACCGGTTAAAGATAGGGCGAATGGGCTGAGAAAGAGAGAATGGACAAAAGAAAGGAAGGATCAGTTGTGTCCAAAACAATTACCAGAGAAGCCGCATTAGCGTTGTTTCAAAAGTACAATCAGGACGAGAGCCTGCTCCGGCATGCCCTGGCGGTGGAAGCGGTGATGCGCCATTTTGCCAACCTTTTTGGGGAAGATGAGGAAAAATGGGGGGTCATCGGCCTGATCCACGACCTGGATTACGAGCGTTATCCTGACCAGCACTGCATCAAAGTGCGGGAAATCCTGACCGCGGAAGGGTGGCCGGAAGAGTATATCCGGGCTGTGCAGAGCCATGGGTGGGAGATCTGCTGTGATGTAGAACCGGTAGAACGAATGGAGAACGTGCTCTACACCATTGACGAGTTGACCGGCCTGATTGCCGCTGCGGCCTTGGTGCGGCCAAGCAAGAGTATTCTTGATTTGCAAGTGAAGTCGGTGAAGAAAAAGTGGAAAGACAAGACCTTTGCGGCCGGGGTCAACCGCGAAGTCATCGCCAAAGGGGCCGCGCGTCTGGGGATGGAGTTGGACGAAGTTATTAAGGAGACCATCGCCGGGATGCAGAAGGTGGCGGCGGCGATCGGGCTCCAGGGCAACCTGTGAGATCGGCGTGGGATAGCTTGGTCATTTAACGACAATTAACGGAGAAAGCGAAAAAATAGGGGGAAGAGAACCTTGGTTGGCACCAAGGTTCTTTTTTGTCGAAAACTTTATTTTTCCTTAAAAACACCATAACTTCCTTAAGTTATAATTATCATTGCGAGCATGAAAGGAGGTGAAAACGATGAGTGTGTATTTGTTAGGCATCAAAAGGTTTGAGTACAAGGTTCTGGTGAGGCTCAATAGCATCATTGCCCACCGGGTTCTCCGGGGTTTGGTTCTGGCCGTTACCCATCTGGGCGATTTGGTCACCCCGTTCGTTCTGGCGGGACTGTTCCTGTTTAACGCCGGGACCAGGCCGGTTGGGATTATGCTGGCCGCTGCCCACTTTACGACCTATATTCCGGTCCAGTTGATCAAGGAGGCCGTGGCCCGGCCGCGCCCGTACCAAGCCTACCGCAACATTAGCAATGGCGGACCGTCGCTGAAGGACTATTCCTTCCCCTCGGGGCATACGACTTCCGCCTTTACCACTGCGACCGTGTTGGCCCATTTCCTACCCGCCGGTGCACCCCTCTTCTACATCCTTGCCGCGCTGGTCGGTTTGACCCGGATGATCCTGGGTGTCCACTATCCCACCGATGTTTTGATCGGCGGTATCATCGGGACCGTCCTTCCCCAGTTTCTCCTCGCTTTCCTCTCTTAGTTGCCCTCGCTTTTCCGGCCTTTCTTTTTCTCCCCTTTCCCTTGTGAAGGGATCGCCTTATTACCGTGTAAATCACCAACGATAGCTGTTTGCCCAGCTTGATGGACCGACCGGTCTGTACTGGTGTTTGCCGGCGTAAGCAGCTATTTTTGTTGCCAAGAACGGAACCGGTTACAAACCATATGGTTGACCAAGCAAAATGGTAAATAGCTAGTCTTTAGCGTTGTTTGGCGAAACTTGGCGCTCTTATTAATTGTCCCCATTGGCGAGGAGGGGAAACCGTTAAAGAAATGTTACTTCCATCCGAATATTATATTGAGTCTTGCCCTCGGCAGGTTCGGTGAACCGGTAAAGCGAAATGATAAAGAGCACCTTTATGGGGGACTAATTTTGCTTTTGGCGGTTGCGCTTTGCCGGTCGATTTTTTGCTGGATTTTGCACCGTGAAGGGGGGTTGTTTATGATCTCCGTAAAAGATCGGGTTTTCCGGCTGGATACGGTGGAAACGACCTATCTGTTTCGGGTTACCAAATATGGCCATTTGGAGCATATCTATTACGGGCCGCGCTTAGCGCCCGGGGAGGAGGCGCCGGTTCTGGCGCAAAAAAATGTCGTTCCCCTGGGGAACAGTGTGGTCTATGACGAGTCCGATGAACTGTACTGCCTGGACCAGATGTACCTTGAATGGTCCGATAACGGGCGGGGCGACTACCGCCAGAGTCCGACCGAGTTGAAAATGCCTGACGGAACTTTTGTCAGTGATTTTGTCTATGCGTCTTATCAGGTGGTTGAGGGTTCGGTTCCGATGGACACCTTGCCGTCGGCTTACGGGGGCGACCAGACACTGGTGGTCACTTTGCGGGATACGACCGTCCCGGTTACTCTTACCCTGTATTACACGGTTTTTGCGCAGGCCAATGTCATTACCCGCCGGTCGGTTCTGACCAACGAAAGCACGGCACCGCTTGTCATCCGCCGGCTGATGAGTATGATGGTGGATTTGCCCGATGAGAATTTTCACCTGTACACGTTGGATGGGGACTGGATCAAGGAAGCCCATCTGCACGGCCGGCCGGTGACGTACGGGATGTTCACCAATGCCTCCAATACCGGGGCCAGCAGCAACCGGCACAATCCGGCTTTTATGTTGGCGGCCGCGGCGACCACCGAGGAGCACGGCAACGTTTACGGTTTCAACCTGGTTTACAGCGGCAACCATGCCAGTTATATTGAGAAGAGCCGGCGCGACATCATCCGGGTGGCGACGGGGATCAATCCCCATTGTTTTGAGTGGACGCTGGAAGAAGGGGCGAGTTTTGAGACCCCCGAAGCGGTGCTGACCTTTAGCAACCAGGGTTTTAACGGGATGAGCCAGAACATGCATTATTTTGTCAACGAACATATCGTCCGGGGCCACTGGCAGAAACGGGAACGGCCCATCCTGGTCAACAGTTGGGAGGCCTTTTACTTTGACTATGACGAGGGTAAACTGCTCCAGTTGGCCAAGAAAGCCAAGGAGCTGGGGATTGAGCTTTTTGTTCTGGATGACGGCTGGTTCGGCCAGCGGAACAGCGACAAGGCCGGGTTGGGCGATTATACTGTCAACCGGAAAAAGTTTCCCCGCGGGATGAAGGCCTTTGCTGATCAGGTGCGGAAACTCGGCCTTGCTTTCGGGATCTGGATCGAGCCGGAGATGGTCAATCCCGACAGTGACCTCTACCGGCAACACCCGGAATGGGTAGTGCGGCATCCGAAGAAGAAGCCGGTTCTAGGCCGGAATCAGTTGGTTCTTGACCTCTGCCGGAAAGAGGTCCGGGACTACATCGTGGACCAGGTCGGCCGGATTCTCGATGAAGCGGAGGTTACCTACGTTAAGTGGGATATGAACCGCGCCATTGCGGAGGCCTGTTCGGGTGTTTTGGCGCACCAAGGGGAGTTTTACCACCGTTATATGGTCGGTCTTTACGAGGTGCTGACCCGGATTTTCCAGCCCCGCCCCCATATTCTGCTGGAGAGTTGCGCCAGCGGGGGCAACCGCTTTGACCTGGGGATGCTGTGCTTTAGCCCGCAGATTTGGGCCTCCGACAATACGGACCCGGTTACGCGGCTGAAGATCCAAGGCGGGCTGTCCTACTTTTATCCCCTTTCGACGATGGGGGCCCATGTCGCCCAGTCTCCCAGCGCGCAAACGCTGCGGGTCACCCCCCTCGCGACCCGTTTTAACGTGGCCTGTTTCGGCTGCTTCGGGTATGAGCTCGATCTGCGGCACCTGACGCCCGAGGAGAAAAAAGAGGTTAAAGAACAGATTGCTTTCTATAAAAAATACCGGCGGGTCTTCCAGTACGGCACCTTTTCCCGGTTACCGGCGACGAAGGACAACAAGGTGCTCTGGCAATGCGTCAGTGCGGATAAAAACACGGCGGTGGTCGGCTTTTTCCAAATCCTGGTCGCACCTGCCGAGACCGATGACCGGTTGCGGGTTACCGGCCTGAACGCCGGGGAATACGTGGTGCGGACCCGGCCCCAGCGTTTGGCGCTGTCCCGCTTTGGCGGCCTGGTCAACCACATTTCGCCGGTTACCTTAAACCCCGAGGGTCTCATCCTGCACCAGGTTAACCGCTACTACAGTCTGCCCGATTGCGTAGAAGAGTATCGGTGTTCCGCCGCCGCCCTCCGGGCCGGCATTCCCCTCAACAACCAATTCACCGGGATCGCCTACAACGAAAACGTTCGGATGCTGGGTGATTTCGGTTCCAACCTTTATATTGTTGAAAAAGTCAACGCGGAGTACACCGAGGAGGGGGAGGATGAGTAAGAACACCACCATTGCCAACCGCTATTTCTTTGGATTGGGGACCATCGGCCGGGATATGCTCTACGCCCTGGTCAGCATGTATCTGGTTATATACTTTACGGAAATCCTTGCCCTTTCCGATGCCACCATGTGGTGGCTGACCGCTGTTTTTACGGTACTGCGCATCTTTGACGCGGTGAACGACCCCTTGATGGGTTACATTATCGATAACACCCGGTCCCGGTACGGTAAATTCAAACCCTGGATTGCCGTTGGCGGCCTGCTCGGTGGTATCCTGACCGTCCTGCTCTTTACCGATCTGGGGCTGGCCGGTCCGGCTTTTGTGCTGGCCGTTGGTCTTTTTTATCTCTTGTGGGATTTGGCCTATGGTGTCAACGATATCGCGTACTGGTCGCTGCTGCCCGCCCTGAGCATTGACCAGAAGGAACGGGAAAAGACGGGCGCCTTCGCCCGGATCTGCGCCAATATCGGCCTGTTCGCGGTGGTAGTGGGGATTATGCCCGTCACCACTGCTCTGGGCGGTGATAAAAACGCCTGGTTTCGCTTTGCCCTGGGTGTAACTCTGCTTACCTGGTTTTTCTTGCTCTTTACCCTGTTTGGGGTTGCCGAACGGCGGGATCTGTCTAAGAAGGAGGCACGGACCTCACTCCGGGAGTTGTTTACCGTTATCTTCCGTAATGACCAGTTGTTGTACACCGCCATCGCGATGGCCTTGTTTATGATCGGCTACTGTACAACTACCAGCTTTGGTGTTTATTATTTCAAATACGCCTACCGGGACGAAGGCATGTATTCGGTTTTTGCGGCGATCCTCGGCCTCTCCCAGTTGGGGGCCTTGTCCATCTTTAACCTTTTTTCCCGGCGCTACACACGAAAACAGCTCTATACCTTCGCCACCGCCCTGGTGGTGCTGGGCTACATCATCTTTTTCGCGGCGCCGGCCCGGATGGTGTTCATTGGACCGGCCGGGGTTTTGATCTTCGTCGGGGAGGCCTTTATTCAACTGCTGATGCTGATGTTCCTGGCGGATACGGTGGAGTATGGCCAGTGGAAACTGGGCCGCCGGAATGAGAGTATCACCTTCTCGGTGCAGCCCTTCATCAATAAGATCGGGGCCGCGCTGGCCACCGGGATTGTTATGGCCACCGCGGTGCTGTCCGGAATCAATGCCGCGGCCACCCCCGACGAGGTTACCGCCGGCGGGCTGCTTTTGATGAAGTCTGCCATGCTCATCCTGCCGCTCATCTGTATTGTGGCCGGTTATCTGATTTATCTTTTTAAGTATAAGATCGACCGGGCGATGTTTGACCGGATCCTCTCCGACCTGGCGGACCGGGGCGATTTAAAGCTGAAAGGAGGTGAGCGGTTTGCTGACGGTTAACAGTCGACTGCAGGAGGTTTATGCACACCCGATCGGCCGGGATCTGCTGCGGAAAGTCCTTTTCCAGTGGGGCCTTAATGACCGGGTAGTCAACAATCCGCTGGTTTCCCGGCTTAAACTGAAAACGCTGCCCTTCCTCACCCTGGGTTACGTGGACCGTGCTTTTCTCGACAGCTTTCTGCAGATTTTGAACAGCGCGGCCGACCAGCCGCGTCCGCAGGAAAAGCGACCGGTCCAGCCCGCCTGGTGGAAGGAGGCCGTCTTTTACCAGATTTACCCCCGGAGCTTTAAAGACAGTAATGGGGACGGGATCGGGGATCTGGGCGGGATCATCGCGAAGTTGGATTATCTAAAAAACTTGGGTGTGGACGCGATCTGGCTCTGTCCCATTTATGATTCGCCCAACGATGATAACGGGTACGACATCCGCGATTACCATAAGATCATGACCGAGTTCGGCAGTATGGAAGATTTCGACCGTTTGCTGGCGGAGGTGCATGCCCGGGGGATGAAATTGATCATGGATTTGGTGATCAACCACACCTCCGATGAGCATGCGTGGTTCCATAAGGCCCTTGCCGAACCCGCTTCCAAGTACGGCGACTACTATATCTTCCGGGATGAGCCCAACAACTGGACATCAGCCTTCGGCGGGAGCGCCTGGAAGTACTGTCCGGAACGGGGCCAGTACGTCCTGCACCTCTTTTCCACGAAACAGATCGATTTAAACTGGGAAAATCCGGACGTGCGCCGTGATCTAATCGCGATGATCCGTTGGTGGCTGGAGAAAGGGGTTGACGGTTTCCGGCTGGATGTGATCAACTTTATCTCCAAGCGGGAGGGGTTGCCCGACGGGAACGAAAAAATCGGCAAAATGATGGGGGTTTGCGGGGCGGAGCATTATTTTTACGGACCACGGCTCCATGAATACCTACGGCAGATCCGCAAGGAGGCCTTTGCCCCATACAACGCTTTTACGGTCGGCGAAACCCCCGGGATTGGCCTGGAGATGGCCAAACTGTTGACCGCCGATTACCGGGAGGAGCTTGATCTGATCTTCTCCTTCGACCACTTGGAAATACCGGGCCATGGCAAGTACGATGACTACCGTTACGATCTGAACTACTATAAGGAGTACATCATCTACTGGTTGGAGAACTACGGTTCTCAGTGCTGGATGTCACTGTTCTTTGAGAACCATGACAACCCGCGGATGGTCTCGAAGGTGGATCCCGATCCGCAGCTGCGGTTTGTGTTGGCCAAACTTTTAGCCACTATGCTGTTGACCCTGCCCGGTACGCCCTTTATTTATCAGGGCCAGGAGATCGGAATGATCAACAAGGATTTCCGGTCCATTGCCGATCTGCGGGATGTGGAGAGCCGGAACTTCTATGAAATGTGGCGGCAGGAAATGGGGGACCAGGCGGCGTTCCAGCGGATCTTGGCGGGCAGCCGGGATCATGCCCGCACCCCCATGCAGTGGAAAAATGCGGAATACGCCGGTTTCTCGACGGTGGAGCCCTGGATCGGTACGGATGACGATTACCAAATCTGCAATGTGGAAGATCAGATGAAGCAGGAAGATTCGGTTTTGAATTTCTACCGGAAGCTGATCCAGGTGCGGAAATCCCATCCGACCCTGGTTTATGGGGAGATCGAGTTTGTGTACAAAAAGACCCGTAATCTTCTGGCCTATTACCGCCGGGATGATCAGGCCGTCTTCTATGTGGAGTGCAACCTGAGCCGAAAACAACGCCGGCGCCCCGGCCGGCGACCGGTAGGCCACCGTATACTCTCGAATTATCCGGAGAGCGACGGCCGTGAACTGCGGCCCTATGAGGCTACGGTCTGGCGGGTGCAGTAAAGCGGCTCCCTCTCTTCACTGCGGGCGTGGTGCGCGGTCTACCGGGAAGCCGGACAGTTAATTTAAGAAAAAGCCCTGTGGAGCATAGCCCACAGGGCTTTTCAGGAGGGTTTTACTTTACTTTATATCCCCTGGCGTAGGCGGAAAATCACTTCCAAACAGGCCCGGCCGTTAGCGAAGAGTTCATGCCGGGCTTCCCGTCCGATGTTATGCGGTGATGAGTGACACCTTCAGATGAGTGAGTTCTCTTTGGTAAAAGCGATGAGCTCATCGACATAAGCAAAAGCCAGGGCGGTTACCGTATCCGCCGCTCCGAGGTAGATGGCCAGCCGTCCGGTGGCGGCATCGCATAAAGCCGCACAGGGGAAGACGACGTTGGGAACGTCACCGACACACTCATAATCTTTCTGTGGTGCGAGCAGATAGGGTGCCGTCCGGTACCTTACCTTCCAAGGTTCGTCACGATCCAGTAAGGCGGCCCCCATGCTGTAGACAAAACCATTACAAGAGGTCAAGACCCCATCCGCCGGCTTTTGTCGTCGCAACGGAAGACCCCGACGAATTTGTTGTGATAGGGGATAACCGCGCTGTTGAAGATGCTGTTGGCAGTGGGGATCAAGTCGCGGGGAATCACCGGGTTTTGCGAGTAACGCCACACCGGATCCGCGCAACCGGGCGGCCGGTCTTCCCAGGGTATATTTGGTAAGTCGTCGGTCCCGAGCACAACTCTTTTTTTGGTCAAGGGCAATCACCCCTTACTTTTAGTTGCCAAAATACTAAACCGGTATACTTATATTATGAAAAGCTGGTTACATTGTCAAGTCTTTGGCAACAAGAATTCAAAACGAAAAACAGCTGCCAGTATGGTGTTTAGTAAAAAAGCAAGTTAAATCCAGTTGCAATTGACAGTGGTCAAAGATAACAAGAGGGTGTCGGGAGAGGAGTTTAAGCTGGCCGGGAAAAACGAAACCAGTTTAGTAAAAAGCCCAAACCGGCTTTAGCCAACCTTGAAACCGTCTTTTTGTCCTGGTATAATTATTGTTACTAATAAGAGAAACCGGTATAATCACGGCGTGATAAAGCAGGGAAAGGAACGGGCGGGGTTTACGGAAACAGTTTTCCACTGAGGTGATGGGGATGAGCATCACGATTCAAGATATTGCCGATCTGGCCAAGGTCTCCAAGGGGACCGTTTCCCGGGTGATCAACGGGGCGCCGGGTGTTGGCGCGGAGACGCGAAAACGGATCTTAAAACTCATCGAAGAGCTGGATTACCAGCCGAACGCTTCCGCGCAGAGCCTGGCCTCGCGGCGTTCTTATAATATCGGGGTGATCATTCCCCATACGGGAAGTTACTCGATGTCGACCACGTACTGGCCCGCACTGCTGACGGCCATTACGGAGAAAGCGGCTTCGCAGGATTATAACGTGCTGCTCTCCACGGCCCGTTCGGAACAGGATGTGGATTCGGCCTACCGGAGTATCCTCAAGGGGAAGCGGGTCGACGGCTTGATTGTTGGCGCGGAACAGTTCGGCGAAAAACAACTGGCCGAACTTTTATTGAAAGATTTCCCCTTTGTAATGGTGGGAAAAAGCACAACCTTTTCCCATTATTACGTTGATGTGGACAACGTGGGTGGTGCGCGGCGGATGACCGAGTACCTGGTTAGCCTGGGACACCGGAAGATTACCATGTTGGCCGGACCGGAGATTCTCCCCAGTGTGCAGTCGCGGGTGCGTGGGTTCCAAGAAGCGATGACGAAGGCGCAGTTGGATCCGGGACGGGTGGTTTACACCAGTTATCAGACGGCGGATGCGGAAAAATCAACGCTTCAGATCTTAAAGGAAGACCCGCCCACGGCGCTGTTTGTGGCGGCGGCGGATCTGGTCCTCGGCGTCCTGGAGGCGGCGCGTAAATTAAAGATCAAAATTCCGGACCAGTTGGCGCTGGTCACCTTTGACGATCATCCTTTTTACCCCTATCTTTCCCCGTCGATTACCGCTGTGAAGCAGCCCATATACGAGCTGGGGCGGGCGGCGGTGGAGATGCTCTTTGCGTTGATGGGAAAGAAAGAGACGGCCAAGCAGAAAATTCTCCCGGTGGAGATCATTGTCCGGGGCTCCAGTCAGCCTGATCCCCCCCTTGTGGCGCAGCCGCTGCCAACCAGTGGGTAAGTACTCGCCTGCGGCGGCAAGCTAGGTACTTGCGTGGTTAGTGCTTGAAGTAGAAACCAAAGCAAACTTGGAGGTGCGTTTCGAGTGTTGTACCCGTTGCGGTTCCAACCGCTTTTCCAGGGACGGATCTGGGGCGGAAACGGCCTGTTTACGGAGTTCGGACGTTCTTTACCCAGGGATAAGATCGGCGAAAGCTGGGAGATTACTTGCCGCGAGGGGGCAGTAAGCCAGGTTGCGGCCGGGCCATTAAAGGGAAAAAAACTTACCGAATTGATGGCGGAGTATGGCGCGGCGCTACTGGGGGAGAAGATCGCCGCGGGAAACGGGTTCCCGCTTTTATTAAAGATCCTGGACGCCCAGGATATTCTTTCGGTGCAGGTCCACCCCGATGACGGGTTTGCGGCGGTCCATGAAGGCAGTGTCGGAAAAAATGAGGTTTGGTACATTCTCAAAGCCGAGCCGGGGGCGAAGATTGTTTATGGTCTCCGCCCGGAAGTGACCAAAGAGGACTTTGTTTCCGCCCTTAAACGCGGGCAATTGGCGGCGTGCCTTAATGAAGTAGCGGTCCGACCGGGGGAGATTTACCCGGTTCCGCCCGGTCTTGTGCACGCCCTGGGGAAAGGGATTATGGTGGTGGAATTGCAGCAAAATTCGGATCTTACCTACCGGATCTACGACTGGGACCGGGTGGATGCCGGCGGCCAACCCCGTCCGTTACACGTGGACAAAGCTTTACAGGTGATTGAATTTGGCTTGACCCCGCCCGGACCGTTCTCCACGGAGGGGACTTCCGGTTTTGAACTGGAAAACGAAGACTTTTCCCTTGGTTACCACCGCGTTGACGGGGAAAAACCCATGCAGCAAAACCCGGATGCCTTTGCGCTTTTAACCGTGGTGGCCGGGGAAGGGGCGATCCGGCACCGGGGGCGGATCTACCCGTTACAGTACGGCGACTCTTATTTACTCCCGGCCTGTCTGGGTCAGTACGACCTTTGCGGGAACATGGGGTTGCTCATCGGTGTTCCCAATCGTCCCTTAATCCTTCCGGAAGCAAAGGCGCCGGCCCTTTCAGGTTAATCCCAAACAAACAACGGAAAAGAACCGCCTCCCAATGGGAGGCGGTTCTTTTCATCACCCGGGATTCTCCGGCTTTTCTTGAATTATATGGAGAAAAGCAGCACTCGTCGGATGACCCTTCAGTCCGACCTGTCCGGTGTGCGTAGTGGCGATGACGGTAGGTTATTCTGTACTCAGCTGTATAAAGTCTTGGAAAAGGGGATTAACCATCACTTGCGCAAACAGATTCAGGTAAATCTCATTGCCTAAAGTCTCCCACTCCTCGTCGGAGGTTTGACCGAGGTTGACTGCTCCCACCGGGGAAAAATCAGGGAAGACCGGCTTTTGCCCCGGATTAATCAGATTTTGCTCCATCCACATCGTTGATTGGATTACTTCGCCCGTGTATGGGTCGGTAAAGTTCATGGCCTGCTCTGTGCTCATATTGCGCCATAGCCCCTTTTGGTCGATGCGGATTGTGCTTTTACTGGTCACCTCTTTAACGGAAGTTGGCGAAGCCGTCGACTCGGCTTGGGCGATTAACGCCGACATCCAAGTAAGCCACTGTTCGATTTTGTCATCAACACTATCGCGGAAGGCGATCAGTTCTTCTTCGGAAATCGGCCAAGTGGCCAAGTCACCGTTGTTCTTGGCAATGGTAATAAACTGGGTGATTTTATCTTTGATTAAATTGCGGACCGCGGGATTGGCGAAAAGCCCCTGCAACAACCGGTTGATTTCTTCCGGGGAAAGGTCATCGTTATCTAATTGCATAATCAGTTCTTTACAGGTAATGGTTTTTTCGGCATTGTTTTCGATGACGGCCAGTTTTACCTGCTTGTCTCCGGCGGAGATTTTGTCTTGATAAAATTCGGCGTAAAAATCATAAATTGCCAATTCCACTTGTTTCCAGAGTTCTTCGTCGGTTTCAAGCAGTAAAGGGAAATAGTCGGTGATTTGGAATTGGATACCCAAATACTTTTCGATCAATGGTTGCAGATCTTTCCATTCGAAATAAAAAGTTTTCGGCCCCAAGAAGAGCGATTGGGCGGTAATTTTCTCCAGATCGCAGTATAAAGTCAAATTTCCGCAGTTTACGCCCTTATAAAGGAGGTCAAAATCAAAGAGGAAACGGTGGTCTTCTTTATCCAGTTTTAAATTTAGTTCAAAGGTGATTTGGTTGAAGATCTGATAAAATTCTTGCTTTTCCAGATTGTCCGACTGGATATCAAAGGAGATTGTGGCCACATATTCCTGGTAGTCCAAGTCGTTTACTTTCTTCATGGCCGCAACCCATTGTTCATGGGGGGCTTTGGGGGTACAACCGGTTAAGGTCGTGACCAACAGCAAGCCGATGATGGCGACCATGGCGAGCTTGCCCATGGTTCTTCTTTTTTCCGTTGTGCTTTTGGGGATGGTGCGCTTGGGAGTTAACCCGGTAGGTTTGCTCATCGAATCTCTCCTTAAAAAGTTTTTATTAAAAGGTTATTTCGCGATTGATGCTTTTTTTCCTTTAATTGCTAGATATTAAATAGAAATGAAACTTTACCGTTTCTCACCTAGGGTAATGGCTGCTTCTATTCCTTGCGGTCCGGCCTGCCCGGTCCGCATTAACAAAAAGTTAAAGCAAAAATCGGGTTCTAAAATTCTATTTTTTTCT
>JAAYHQ010000016.1 GCA_012727425.1 Bacillota bacterium | reverse complement strand
TCCTCCGGCCGCCGGCACCGGGCTTCCAGTTCGGCGTCGCTGATGTTTTCCAGCGCCGGGTCGAGCAGGCCGAAGGCCTTCATCTCCAGCGAGCGGACGGCTTTGTTGAGCGCCGTCTCCAGGTTGCGCCCCAGGCCCATCACTTCCCCGGTCGCTTTCATCTGGGTCCCGATCGTCCGGTCGGCGCCGGAGAACTTATCAAAGGGCCAGCGCGGAATCTTAACGACCACATAATCCAAGGCCGGTTCGGTACAGGCACTGGTCCGCCTGGTAACCGCGTTCTGCAATTCAGGCAGGGTGTAGCCGACCGCGATCTTGGCCGCCACTTTCGCAATGGGATAGCCCGTGGCCTTGGAGGCCAAGGCGCTGGACCGGCTGAGGCGCGGGTTAACCTCGATCACCACGTACTCTAGTTTCTCCGGGTGGAGGGCAAACTGCACATTACAACCGCCGGCAATCCCCAGCGCTTCGACGATCTTCAAAGCCGAACCGCGCAAACACTGCAGTTCTTGGTCGGTCAAGGTCTGACAGGGGGCCACCACAATACTGTCGCCCGTGTGGACCCCCACCGGATTCATGTTCTCCATATGACAGACGGTGATGCTGTTCCCGGCGCTGTCGCGCAGGACTTCAAACTCGATCTCCCGCCAGCCGGCCACGCTTCTTTCCACCAGAATCTGCCGGATCATGCTGGCCTTGAGCCCGCTCTCGGCAATCATGCTCAGCTCATCCGCGTTATGGGCGATGCCGCCCCCGGTCCCCCCCAGGGTGAAGGCGGGTCGGACAATCACCGGATAGCCAACGGCTTCGGCAAAGGCTAAGGCGGCCGCCACCTCCGCCACGATCGTACTCTCAGGGACCGGTTCGTCCAATGTTTTCAGTAGCGCCCGGAAATCCTCCCGGTCCTCGGCTTGCTTGATACTGTCCAGCGAGGTTCCGAGGACCGTGACCCCGCAGCGGGACAGCACCCCGGCCTCCGCCAACTGAAAGGCCAGGTTTAAACCGGTCTGGCCGCCCATCGTCGGCAGCAACCCGTCGGGCCGCTCCTTCTCAATAACCCGCTCCAAAAACTCCAGTGTTAACGGTTCAACATATACTTTGTCGGCACTCTCCCGGTCGGTCATGATCGTTGCCGGATTGGAGTTGACCAGCACAGTCTCGATCCCTTCCTCCCGCAACGCCCGGCAGGCCTGCGTGCCCGCGTAATCAAACTCGGCGGCCTGACCGATGATGATCGGTCCGGAACCGATCACCAACACCTTACGCCAGTTCCCTTTCGGCATGGTCCCACCTCCCTTCAACCGCTGCGGCCAACCAAGCAAAGACCGCTTCGTGGACGGCGGGGCCCGGAGCCGCTTCCGGTTGGTACTGGACGGTCAGGATCGGCTCCGTTGTATGGCGCAGCCCCTCTATAGTGCCGTCGTTCAAGTTCACAGCCCACACGGCCAAGCCCGTTCCCGGCAGTGACGCCGCCCGCACGGCATAGGCGTGGTTCTGGGCGGTAATCAGCACCTTACCACTGACCAGGTTTTGCACGGGATAATTGACGCCCCGGTGGCCAAAGGGCAACCGGTACGTTTCCGCCCCCGCCGCCAGCGCCAGCAGCTGATGGCCCAAACCAACCCCGAGGATGGGTAGTCGCCCCATGAACTTCTTAAGCTCCGCCCCGATCTCCGGCAGCCCGGCCGGATCCCCCGGCCCGCTGCTGACCACCAAACCTTGGGGGTTGACGGCCAGAATCTCCGCCGCCGGGGTCCCGGCGGGGAAGACATGGAGGCAAAAGCCCCTTTGCTGGAGACAACGGAGCAGGCTCCGTTTCACGCCCAGATCAAGGACGGCCACCACCGGGCCCGTCCCCGGAATGAAATAGCCTTCGGCGGTCGTTGCCCGGTAGACCCAATGGGGCGCAGGCTCTCCTTCCGCCGGTGCCGCTGTAGCCCAAAACCGCTGCCCCGCCGCCAAGTCGCGCACCAACACCCCCGGCTGGGTCCCCTTCTGCCGTAAATACCTGGCCAACGCCCGGGTATCCACCCCTTTCAGGCCGGGGATCTGGTGCTTTCCGCAAAATTCCGCCAAGCTGCCGTCGGCCCCGGTTCCTTCTGTTCCGCCGGCCAACTCCCGGAGGACAATTCCTTTCACCAAGACCTTGCCGGCTTCTTCGCTTCCCCGGCGCCAGCCGGTGTTGCCGATCTGGGGCTGGGTAAAGGTTATAATCTGACCAGCCGCGGCCGGATCGGTGATCAGCGCTTGTGCCCCGCTCATCGCCGTGTTAAAAACCACCTCGCCGCTGACCGCTTCCTCTGTTTCCGGCCAAAAGCCGAACTCCTCACCGGCGAAGGCTTTACCATCCTTTAAAACCAACCATGCCATGGGCGTTCCTCCTTTGGATCCCCTTTCGCAGGGCCACGGGCGGCATAACCCGGCTGGCCCCGTCGCTCTCCGCTTTCCCGGGCAAACCGGGACGCCTTCCGCTTCAGTCCAGAACTTTCCGGTCCTTCATCACCAGCTTCCCGCCGACCCAGACCATGACCGGAAAACCCTGCAGTTCCCGGCCGAGAAAAGGTGTGTTGTGGGCTTTGGACTCCCGGTTATCCACCGTAACCAGTTCCCGCCATTCCGGGTCAAATAAGACCAGATCGGCCGGGGCCCCTTCGGCCAAGGTCCCGCCTGCCAACCCAAACCGGCGGGCCGGATTCACCGCCCAAAGCTCAACCAGCTTCTCCGGCGTCAGTTTCCCCTTGGCCACCAACTCCTGCCACACCGCCGCCAAAGCCGTCTCCAACCCGTTAATGCCAAAGGGGGCTTCCGGAAAGGGTTGGGCCTTCTCTTCCCAGGTGTGGGGTGCATGGTCCGTGGCCAGCAGATCAATGGTGCCGTCCAACAGTCCTTCCAGCAACGCCTCCTGATCCGCCCGGCCGGGCAGCGGCGGGTTTACCTTATAGGACGTGTTGGTCAGCGGTACATCCTCGTCGGTAAAGATTAAATGGTGGGGATTGACCTCGGCCGTAATATCTACCCCGGCAGCTTTGGCCATGCGGATCACCTGAACACTTTCTTTGGTCGAAACGTGGGCGATATGGAGGCGGCCCCCGGTCGCCCCGGCCAGCAGGGCATCACGGGCCACCATCACACTCTCGGCAGTGGCCGGAATCCCCTTCAAGCCCAGCCGCGCGCTGTGCTCGCCCATGCGCATTACACCCGCCCCGGCCAAACTGGCGTCTTCGCAGTGGCTGATCACCGGACAGCCGGTGAGTTTAGCGTACTCTAGGGCCAGACGGAAGGTCTCCGCGCTCTGGATCCCTTTCCCGTCATCGGAGAAGGCCACCGCGCCGCCGGCTTTCAGGTCGACCATCTCCGTGATCTCCTTGCCGGCCATGCCCTTGGTCACGGCGCCCACCGGATAGACCCGCGCTTTGCCCGCCCGTTCACCCTGAAGGCGGACGAACTCCACCAGCGCGCGGGTATCAATCACCGGCTGCGTATTGGCCATGGCCAGAATGGAGGTGAAGCCCCCCCGCACCGCCGCCCGCGCCCCGGTGCGGATCTCCTCCTTCTCTTCCTGACCCGGCTCCCGCAGGTGCACATGGACATCGACCAAACCGGGGAAGAGATACTTCCCGGTCCCGTCCACTTGGGTAACCTCCGCCAGGTCGGAACCGTCCAGGAGCGTCAAGACCGTCGCGGCGGTCAATTCTTCCCCCACCACGACCTTGTGGATCCGGCCCGCTTTCACCAGCAGACTGCCGCGGCCGGAGATTCCCCGGGCCGGATCGACCAGATGCGCATCTTTAATCCACAACACGGCTGGTTCCTCCTCCCATCAGTAGATAGATTATGGCCATCCGGACCGCCACCCCGTTGGTGACCTGTTCGTCAATGACCGCGCTGGTGCTGTCCGCCAGGTCGCTGGCGATCTCCACCCCGCGGTTGATCGGTCCGGGGTGCAGGACAATCGTCTCTTTTCCGGTCTTGGCCAGTCGTTCTTTGGTTAAACCATAAAGCCGGTGGTATTCGCGGACGGAAGGGAACAAGCCCCGTTCCTGCCTCTCCAACTGAAGGCGGAGGGCCATCACCGCATCGGCACCGGGTAGCTCCTGGTCCAGATCGTAGGCGAGCTTCACCCCCAGGTAACCCATCTCGGGCGGGAGCAAAGTCGGCGGCCCCACCAGCACCACCTCCGCCCCGAGTTTTTTGAGGCCCAGCACATTACTGCGGGCCACCCGCGAGTGGAGGATATCCCCGACGATCACGATCTTCTTCCCGGCGATCTCCCCCAGCCGCTCTTTGAGGGTGAAAAAATCAAGCAAAGCCTGGGTGGGATGGGCATGGGCCCCGTCCCCGCCGTTGATCACACCCGCCTGCAACTGTTCGGCCAAAAAAGCGGCTGCACCGGCACTGGCGTGCCGGATCACCACCAGGTCAACCTTCATGGCCTGTAGCGTCTTGGCCGTATCATAGAGGCTTTCACCTTTCTTCACACTGCTCTGTGCGACTGAAAAGTTGGTCACATCCGCCCCCAGAATTTTGCCGGCCGTTTCAAATGAGGTCCGCGTCCGGGTGCTGTTCTCGTAAAACATCAGCGCAATCGACTTTCCCCTGAGCGTCGGCAATTTTTTGATCGGCCGCGTCAAAATCTCCTTCATGGGGATTGCGGTCTGCAATACATGTTCGATCTCAGCGGCCGTCAAATCATCCAGGTCCAACAGATTCCGGTGTCTCCAGTGCATGAGGCAACCTCCTTCCAGACTTAGGGGTCAACACAAAAAAACCTCCTGGCCAAAGGCAGGAGGAATTGCAGCACAAATCCAGCTTACCCTTGGCTATCTCACGGGATAACCTTAAAGGGATGTGACCTATGAGATGCTGTTCCTTTATTACTAAATTAAAGCGCTTAAAAGTTTTGATTTAAAAATCATCCGGCGCCCCGCGCCGTGAAGCCGCAACCATCACCCGCTCCCGTTTTGGGGTTGCCGGCATAATAAAAAGCTGCCGGCAAGCGCAGGCAGCTTAATATTCCCATACTTGAGTACAGAAATATTGACACAGAAAATTTCTGCTCATTCCGCCTTACTTGCCTCACAGGACAAGTCTTAAAGGCCTTATTTAACTCTGGGGTTATTCTAAACGATCAACGGATAAAAGTCAATACCAAGAAGCAATAACAAATCGAAAGTGAGGAAAGCAGATGTTTTATGCGAAAAAAAAGCGTGAGGAAGGCCCTTTTGTCTCTGTAAACAACTTCCTTGGTTAAGTAATGGAGCAAATTACATTGA
>JAAYHQ010000015.1 GCA_012727425.1 Bacillota bacterium | reverse complement strand
TGATGACCATCTTTGCCTTCAGCCTGTCCGATACCTTTGACACCATCGGTACCTTCATCGGGACCGGCCGCCGCAGCGGGATCTTCAGTGCCGAGGATGAAAAGATGATGCACTCCAGTTCCGGTTTTAAATCCAAGATGGACCGGGCCTTGTTTGCTGATGCCATTGCCACCTCCATCGGTGCGCTCTTTGGGACCTCCAACACCACCACGTACGTGGAGAGCGCGGCCGGGATCAGTGCGGGCGGGCGTACCGGGCTGACCAGTGTGGTCACGGCGCTCCTCTTTATTGCCTGTATTTTCCTGGCTCCGGTCGCCGGGATTGTGCCCGCGGCGGCAACGGCACCGGCGTTGATCGTGGTCGGGATTCTGATGCTTGCCTCCTTTAAAGAGATCAAATGGGACGACTTGGAAGAGGCAATTCCCGCTTTCTTTGCCGGTATTTTCATGGCCTTCTGCTACAGCATTTCTTACGGGATAGCCACCGGCTTCATCTTCTACCTGGTGGTCAAGATCTGCAAGCGGGAGTTGAAAACGGTCCATCCGATTTTGCTGGTCTCGACTTTGCTCTTCATCCTGAACTTCATCATCCAGGCCCGGATCGGATAACCTTAATTTGCCCAAGTCAGGTTGAAAACCCTGGAACCGATAAGTTCCAGGGTTTTTTATGTCCGCGCCACGGCCGCCGACCGGGGAGTTTAAAGCGACGGGATAAACGGGTGCTCTTTTAACCATACTGCTAGGTGAGGCCTATACTTTCGAACGGAGCGGAGGGAAAAAAGTGAAGATCCTTTTGGTTTATCCCCGGTTCCCGGCGACCTTTTGGGGTTTTAAGCATGCCCTCAGGTTTATCAACAAGCAAGCGGCCCATCCGCCTTTGGGGCTTTTAACCGTGGCCGGTTTGCTCCCACGGGACTGGGAGCTGAAGTTGGTGGACGAGAATGTGACCGTCCTGAAAGATACGGATTTGGCCTGGGCCGATTATGTTTTCATCAGCGCCATGGCCGTGCAGCAAGCGAGCGTCGCACGGATCATTGTCCGGTGCCGGCGGCTGGCGAAAAAAATCGTGGCGGGGGGACCCCTCTTTACCGTGAGCTGGGCGGACTACCCCGAAGTGGACCACTTGGTTTTAGGGGAGGCCGAGGTGACGCTCCCCCGTTTCCTTGCCGACCTGGCGGCCGGGCGGCCCCTGCATCTGTATCAGCCGGGTCCGGAGGAGTGGGCGGATTTAAGGACCACCCCGCTTCCCCGCTGGGACCTGTTGGCGATAGGACAATATAACGCCATGAGCCTGCAGTATTCCCGTGGTTGTCCGTTCAGTTGTGATTTCTGTGGTATCTCCTTACTCTACGGGGAAAGGCCGCGGACGAAGGGGAAAGAACAGTTCTTGGCGGAGTTGGAACACCTCTACCGGCACGGCTGGCGGGGCGGGGTTTTTATTGTCGATGATAATTTCATTGGCAATAAAAAACGCTTGAAGGAAGAGATTCTGCCGGCGATGGCCGAGTGGCTCGCGGCGCGGGGGTACCCTTTTACCTTTAATACACAAGCTTCGATTAACCTAGCCGATGACGATGAATTGCTGGCGGCCATGGTCAAGGTGGGGTTTGAATCGGTCTTTATCGGGATTGAGACCCCCCACGAAGGCAGCTTGATGGAGTGCAACAAACACCAGAATAAAAACCGGGATCTCCTGGCCGCCGTCCAAAAGATCCAGCGCGCCGGGCTGCAGGTCCAAGGCGGGTTTATCCTTGGTTTCGACGAGGATCCACCGACTATTTTCGACCGGCAGATTGAGTTTATCCAGGAGAGCGGTATTGTCACCGCCATGGTTGGGCTCTTGAATGTGCTCAAAGGGACCAAACTGTACCGGCGGTTGGCGGCGGAAGGGCGAATTTTAACCGAAAGCACGGGGAACAACACCGACCAGCAGCTCAACTTTGAGCCGAAAATGCCCCGGGAGCAACTGTTGGCCGGTTACCGGCGGGTGACGTCCACCCTTTATACGCCCCAGTTTTTTTACCGGCGGGTGCTTGCTTTCCTCAAAACATATAACCCGCCCCGCGGCCGTAAAATCCACCTCCGCCTTTATCATCTGCGCGCTTTGGCGAAAGCCCTTTTTTGGTTGGGAATCAGGGATCGGCAGCGGTGGTATTTCTGGCGTCTGCTCGGTTGGGCACTGCTGAAAAAACCGCGGGTCTTTCCATTGGCCGTGACTTGTACGATCTACGGGTATCATTTTCGCCGTTTCTTCCTGGAGGAGACGGAGGCGGTGCCAGTACCGCTGGTCACCCCGGACACCTCACCGGTTTAGACCCAAGAAATTCAAGGCTGTGGCGAAAGACCACCGGACCGGCTAAGCCGTGCGGTCTGGTATTCTAATGTTTTTTTCTCGTTAGCGGGGTGACGAAAGGGGGAGCGGAGCAAGAATTAAGGGTTCGCCGGAGGCGAACCCTTTTCGATCTTCCGTTGGTTTAAGGTGCGTTAACGGGAGAGGAATTAAAGGCCGGACCGCGAATAAAAAATGGTTGGTGAAAATAGGAAGCCGATCCATGGTTGACGCACGGGAGGAGTGGACGATGAAAAGATGTTCCTGGTGTGGGCAGGATGAACTCTACCGCCGTTATCATGACGAAGAATGGGGGGTTCCGGTTTACGACGACCGGAAGCACTTTGAATTTATGGTTCTTGAATCCGCCCAGGCGGGTTTGAGTTGGTTGACCATCCTGCGCAAACGGGAAGCTTACCGGGCGGCTTACGCCGGCTTTGACCCCCAAGTGGTGGCCGGTTTTGGTGAAACACAGGTTAAAACACTGTTGCAAAATCCCGGCCTTGTGCGAAACGAGCGGAAAATAAGGGCTTCAATTAATAATGCCCGGCGTTTTCTGGAGATCCAGAAGGACTTTGGGAGTTTTAGCAATTATCTCTGGACGTACGTCGGTCACCGGCCGGTGGTCAACGCGTGGCGGCACGAGCAAGAGGTCCCCGCCCAAACCGCCCTCTCCGTAGCGATCAGTCAAGATCTGAAGCGACGTGGTTTTCAATTTCTCGGACCGGTCATTGTCTATTCCCATCTGCAAGCAACCGGACTGGTCAATGACCATGTGGTGGACTGCTTCCGTTATCGCGAACTGGTCAACCGGGAAAAAAAACAAGAAGGGGACCGTTGATCCAGTTGTTTTAGCTTATAGTTTTATTTTGATCAGTCGATTTCTATTTAGGGAAGGGATTGGCGTTGCGTGCGGAAATCATCTCAGTGGGTACGGAATTACTGCTGGGCGAGATTGTTGATACGAATGCGGTATTTCTCTCTCAGGAACTGGCCGCTTTGGGGATCGAACTGTACCACCGGACTACGGTGGGGGATAACGCCCGGCGGTTGCAGGAAGTGATAACAACGGCACTGGCCCGGGCGGATTTGGTGATCACCATTGGCGGTTTGGGGCCGACCGCCGACGATTTGACCAAAGAGACGGTTGCTGCGGTGTTGGGTTTACCATTGGTCTTGGATCGCCCCTCTTTGGCCCGGATCGAAGCATACTTTGCCCGGATCGGGCGGCCCATGACGGAGAACAATTATAAGCAGGCTTTGATCCCGGAAGGCGGGGAGGCGCTGCCGAACCGGAACGGAACGGCCCCCGGTGTGTCGGTCCGGAAAGAGGGGAAGTGGGTGGTTTGTTTACCGGGGCCGCCCCGGGAGTTACGACCGATGTTCCATGATTATGTCCGTCCACAACTGGCGGCCGCGAGCCGAGGGGTGATTCGTTCGCGGGTGTTGCGCCTCTGCGGAATCGGTGAAAGTGCTTTAGTGGAAACGATCGCCGATTTATTGGCCAACCAGACCAATCCCACCCTTGCCCCCCTGGCTACCGAGGGGGAAGTCCGGCTCCGGATTACGGCCGCCGCCGCCACGGTGGCCGCCGCGGACGCGGCCATTGCCGAACTGGAGCAGAAACTCCGGTTCCGGCTGGGCCCGGCAATTTACGGTGTCGATGATGATACCCTGGAGGCAATCGTCGTCGGCCTCCTTCAGCAGCGCGGTGAGACGCTGGCGGTGGCCGAATCTTGTACCGGCGGCTTGTTGGCCAACCGGATTACCGATGTGCCGGGGGCTTCGGCCGTTTTTGAGCGGGGAGTGGTGGCCTATAGTAACCGGGCCAAGACCGAACTGCTGGGGGTTCCGGCGCCGGTGATTCAACGGGCGGGGGCGGTCAGCAGTGAAGTGGCTACTTTAATGGCGCGGGGTATCCGGGAACGGACGGAGAGCGATTGGGGGATTGGGATCACCGGGATTGCCGGTCCCGGCGGGGGGACGGCTGAGAAACCAGTGGGGTTGGTCTACTTTGCCCTGGCCGGACCCGGTACCAACCTGGTGCGGGAGGCCCGTTTTGCCGGCGACCGTCAACAGATTAAGCGCCGTACGACCCAAGCGGTCTTGGATCTTTTCCGTCGTACTCTGCAAAGTCTGGACGGAAAAATGCTGTCCAAAACCGATGCTTAGTGTTATTATATAAAGAGGAATTGCCTTGGGTAATTTTCTCTATAGGGGTCACCATTGGGTGATTTTGTTAATCTAAAAGCTAACACCGGCATATACTTTTAGGGTGGATCACCGGTGTGCGTCGCGTGGTTGCGATTGGGATTAAGGCAGGGAGGAAAAAACATGAAAACAGTGGGCGTCCAAGTACGTGGGATCCGGGCACCAATTCTCAAGGAGGGTGACGATTTAGTCCAGTTTGTCATTGACGCGCTCTGGCGCGCCATGGCGGCGGAAGGATTTACCCTTGGTGACCGGGATGTGATTGGCATCACCGAGTCGCTGGTGGCACGGGCCCAGGGGAACTATGTTACCGTGGAGGCGGTGACCGCCGAATTGAATCAAAAGTTCGGGCGCGACGAGATCGGCGTGGTCTTTCCCATGCTGAGCCGCAACCGATTTGCCATGCTCCTAAAGGCGATTGCCGCCGGTTTTTCCCGGGTGTATCTTCTGCTTAGTTATCCCGCTGATGAAGTGGGGAATCCCCTGATGGATCTGGACCGGATGGAGGAGGCGGGGATTAACCCTTATACCGATCTCCTGACCGAAGCCGATTATCGGCGGATCTTCGGGGCGGAAGTGAAACATCCTTATACCGGCATCGATTATGTCCGTTTCTATAAAGAGATGGGTGTGAACGGCAATATCCAGATCTATTTCTCCAACAACCCCCGGGATATTCTGCGCTTTACGAAAAAAGTCCTTACTGCGGATATCCATTCCCGGGCGCGGACCAAACGGATCTTACGGACGGCCGGCGCGGAGGTGGTTTATGGTTTAGATGATCTCTGCACAGAACCGGGCGCCGGTGGTTATAATCCCCAGTATGGCTTGTTGGGGGCCAATTATGCGACCGACGATAAAATAAAGCTGTTTCCGCGGGACGGGCAGTTCTATGTCGAAGCCATTCAGCGGACCATCAAGGAACGGACCGGAAAAAACGTGGAGGTACTGATCTACGGGGACGGAGCCTATTGCGATCCGGTTAGCCGTATCTGGGAGTTGGCCGATCCGGTTGTGGCGCCGGCGTTTACCTCCGGTTTAGCCGGGGTACCGCAGGAGGTGAAGATCAAGTACCTGGCCGACCGCTTCTTGGCGGCGGGCGCGGCGGTGGAAGAAGAAGTGAAAACCCTGATCCGCCAAAAACAAGCGGATACGGCTGGAACCGCAGTGTCGTTAGGAACGACGCCGCGGCGCTTCACCAATCTGCTGGGCAGTCTTTGTGATCTGACCAGCGGGAGCGGGGACAAGGGCACACCGATTGTCCTGGTCCAAGGCTACTTTGAAGATTACACCACCGAGTAGGAACCCTTTCTTTTTCTGGTTTTCCATTTTTATAAATATTAACCAAAAATATATTTTAAATGGGGGAATGAGATGATTAAGGTAGCAATAATCGGGGCAACGGGAATCGTTGGCCAGCAGGCGATTGTTTCTTTAACCAATCACCCCTGGTTTCAAATAACCAAACTGGCCGCCTCGGCCCGTTCGGCGGGGAAAACGTACGCGGAGGCGCTCCGGGAACCGAATGGCGCCTCGCGTTGGTGGTGTCCGGAGGAGTTGCCGCCAGCGGTGGCCGGGCTACCGGTGGAAAATGCGGCCGATTTTGATCCGACGACCGTGGATCTGATCTTTTCCACCCTGGATGCCGGTGCCGCCAAGGAGTTGGAACCGCAGTGGGCCCGCACCACGCCGGTGGTGAGCACCGCGTCGGCTTTCCGTTATGAAGACGATACGCCGATCCTGATCGGCGGGGTGAATATGGATCATGCCGCCTTAATCAAAGTCCAACAAGAACGAAGGGGTTGGAAGGGGTTTGTTGTTCCCAAGTCCAACTGTACCATCGTCGGTTTGGTGGTCTCGCTCAAACCGATCATGGACCATTTTGGGGTCAAGCAAGTAATTATGACCTCGTTGCAAGCCATGTCTGGAGCCGGCCGGAGTCCCGGTTTGTCGGCGATGGATATGATGGAAAACGTGATCCCTTATATCCCCGGAGAAGAACCGAAGGTCGAAACCGAACCCCAGAAGATCCTGGGGACCTTTACGGGCGAAGGGATTACTCCCGCTCCCTTCGGGATTACGGCGACTTGTACCCGGGTCCCGGTCCTGGACGGGCATCTGGTGGTGGTGAACGTGCAAACGGAGAAGCCGTGTTCACCGGAGGAGGCCAAGAAGGTAATGCTTGATTTCGGGAAGGACTTTTGCCAACTAGGGCTCCCCAGTGCGCCGGCCCAATTGATTGCGGTGACCGATGACCCGTTCCGGCCGCAACCGCGGATGGACCGCGACCGTGGGGACGGGATGACGGTGACCGTTGGCCGCCTGCGGCCGGATCCGGTCCTGGAAAACGGCTTGAAGTATGTTTCCTTGTCACACAACACCAAGCTGGGAGCGGCGAAAGGGGCAATCCAGACGGCCGAATATTTGGTGAAGTATTATTTAAAATGGTTGTAAACGGCCAGGGCTTGACCATGGTGTTCAACTACGGTATAATTTTGGTAATTTAAATTCACCATAATTAATATAAACCATGAAATGGGCGATGAAGAGGCCGGAACCGGGTGCCGTCGGTGGCAGAGAGGAAGGCCCGCGGCTGAAAAGCCTTCCCCGACGGTCGGTGAAGACCACCTTGGAGCTGTTGGTGAATTGAAGCCAAACGGGTGACGCCGTTATCGGTCAGCAAGTCGGGTCTTGGACCAAAAAGGGTGGAACCGCGGGTTAGAACCCCGTCCCTTACACGGGACGGGGTTTTTTGATCCGTCTTGTTCCGCTTTGGACAGACCCGGCGTTGGAACGGGAAAAGCAGGGGGAGGTGAGGACGATCCTTCCACAAAAGGTCATCTGCGCCGGTGGCGTGGTCTTTAAAGACGATAAAATCGTTAGTTTACGACGGAAGAATGGGGTGTGGCTCATGCCAAAGGGGCATGTGGAACCCGGTGAAACCCTGGAACAAACGGCGGTGCGTGAGGTTCAGGAGGAAACGGGCCTGATCGCCCGTGTGAAAGCGCCTTTGGGTGAGACTGAGTATAGTTTTACCGAAAATGGGGTTTTATACCAGAAAAAGGTCCACTGGTTCTATATGGAAGCGGTCGACGGGGAACTGCGGCCGGAAACGGAGATGTTTACGGATATTCGCCTCCTTTCGGCCGCCGAGTTGGATCTATTGAGTTTTGAAGCCGACCGCCGGCTGGCGGCTAAGGCTTTTGCCCAGTACCGCAAGGACCGTTTAAACGTAAAGCAAACCTCGGCGTTGCAGCCTTAGAGATTATTGCCCTTTTGCACAGGTAAAGTTTGGAGGATGATGCGCATGGTAAAAATAGTTCTCCCCGATGGTTCGGAAAAGATGGTTGAAGACGGGATTACCGGCAAAGAAGTACTGGCCGCCTTGGAACCGGCGTTACGGAAAGAGGTTATTTGTTTGCAGATCGACGACGCGTTGGCGGATTTGGGGGCATCGCTTCCCGCTGGGGCGACGGTGCGTCTGGTCCGGCGGACGGATCCGGCGGCTCTTGAGGTGCTACGCCACTCTACAGCCCATATTATGGCGCAAGCGGTCAAGCGTCTTTTTCCCGAAGCGAAACTGGCGATTGGGCCCGCGATCGAGAACGGCTTTTACTACGATTTTGACTTGCCGCGGGCGCTGACCCCAGAGGATTTGACCGCGATCGAAGCGGAGATGAAGAAGATTGTCAAGGAAGATTATCCGTTCGTCCGGGAGGAGGTGGCGAAGGAGGAAGCCCTGACCCGCTTGGCTGCGGAGGGGGAAAGCTACAAGGTGGAACTGGTTAAGGAGTTGGAAGAGGCGACGGTCAGTTTTTACCGGCAGGGCGAGTTTGTTGACCTCTGCCGCGGGCCTCATCTGCCGTCGACCCGCTACGCCAAGGCGTTTAAATTGACGAGTATTGCTGGGGCCTACTGGCGGGGGGATTCTTCCCGTCCGATGCTCCAACGGATCTACGGTACGGCCTTTTTCAACCGGGAGGAACTGGAAAGCTACTTTAAGTTGTTGGAAGAGGCGAAGAAGCGCGACCACCGCAAACTGGGCCGGGAATTGGACCTTTTCTCCATCAACGAGCAGATCGGAGCCGGATTAATCCTCTGGCACCCCAAAGGCGGACGGATCCGGCAGGTGATCGAAGACTTCTGGCGGGAAGAGCACGTGAAAAACGGTTATGAGCTTGTTTACACCCCCCACCTCGGCCGGAGTGTGCTCTGGGAAACCAGCGGCCACTTGGGCTTTTACCAGGAAAATATGTACGGGGGGATGGAGGTCGAGGGGCAAGAGTACCGCATCAAACCGATGAACTGTCCGTTCCATATTGCCATCTACCAAAGCCGCAGCCGTTCCTACCGGGAACTGCCGTTCCGCTGGGCCGAGCTGGGGACGGTTTACCGTTATGAGCGCAGCGGGGTGCTCCATGGGCTCTTGCGGGTGCGCGGTTTTACCCAGGATGACGCCCATATTTTCTGCCGGCCGGACCAGATGCCGGAGGAGATCGACCGGGTGCTTGCGTTTTGCCTGAAGATGCTGCAAGCCTTTGGTTTCAAGGAGTTCAAGCTTTACCTGGCGACCAGGCCGGAGAAGTCGGTCGGGACGGAAGAGCGCTGGGCGGCGGCCACCGAGGCCCTGCAGGCCGCCATCGAAAAGACCGGGCTTCCCTACGCGGTGGACGAGGGGGGCGGGGCCTTTTACGGGCCGAAGATCGATCTGAAGATTAAAGATGCCTTGGGCCGGGAATGGCAGTGTTCCACCATCCAGTTTGATTTTAACGAACCGGAGCGGTTTGACCTAACCTATAAAGGACCGGATGGCCAGGACCACCAGCCCTACATGATCCACCGGGCCCTGCTCGGTTCTTTGGAACGCTTTTTCGGGATTCTGATTGAAAACTATGAAGGGGCCTTTCCCTTGTGGCTGGCACCGGTTCAAGCCATCGTCCTGCCGGTCCTGCCGGAGAATCAGGAGTATGCGGGAGAGATTTATGATTGGCTCCGGGCGAACGGAATCCGGGCCGAACTGGACAGCCGGAATGAGAAGATTGGTTACCGGATCCGCGAAGCGCAGCTGCAAAAGATCCCCTACATGTTGGTAGTAGGGAGCAAGGAGGCGGAGACCGGCCAGGTTGCCGTCCGGACCAGACGGGAGGGGGATCTGGGCGTCTGGTCCCGCGCGGAACTCCTGGCGCGGATGCAAGAGGAGATTGCTACCAAAAGCTAGCGGAGCGGCCGACGGTTTGGTCGAACGTTCGGGTGGAACAATATGACCGGAATAACCGTAAAAACTAATTAAAAACCAGTGCAGAAAACCGACGAAGAAACGGATGAAGATGCGAAAGGAGTTTAAATGTTGAAATACCGGTTGCGCAATCATCTCCTGCGTTGGTCCGGCTATATGGAGCTCCTCCTTTCTTTTCTCCTCTTGGTCAGTATCGTGATTGCCACCATTGGCCTGGTGGTAAAACTGTATGGCCTGGCGCAAAACATGGGTGATGGCGACTATTTCCAGAGGTTCCTCGGTTCGACGATGGCCTTGATTATTGCCTTGGAATTGATCAAAATGATCGTCCGGGATACTGTCGGCAGTACCATCGAGGTGTTGTTGATCGCCCTGGCCCGCAAATTGATCGTAAGTGAGCAAGATACGCTTGGGTTTTTAATCGGGATCATTGCCATTGGTTTTTTGTTCTTGATCCGGAAATATCTTTTTGTTTCCGAGTTTAGCACTGATGACCGGATGGTGGTCAGTGCGGCCCTTCCGGTGGCGGAGGCGGAGAAGCTTATTAAGAAACCCTTACCCCACCAGGCGCAAACCCTTGGCGGGATGGTGGTGCAGCTTGCCGGAGCAGAGGGCCGTCATTTGCGGGAAGGCGATGTCTATGTCTGGAACGGAGTCAAGATCCGGATTAACCGGATGGAAGACGGGATCATTCAGGTACTGGAGTTCATCAACGACCCGAAGTAGGAACGCTTTGGCGGTTTAAAACCGGTTATTTCCAGTGTTTATTTTAAATGGTTATTGAAGGAGCTGCCTAGTCTGAGGCGAATAGTAATTATATCTGGACTTTTCGCGGAGGCAAGGTTTGATGTGGAAAAAGACTAGGCGCTATGTTTTTCTTTTTGTCCTTTTTGTGTTTTCGGTCCGCATTTTATCTTCAACTTCATCTTCCGTTTCGTCTTTACCGGAAGTGAAGCCTACCAGGGTTTTATTGTTCCAGGAAAAACTCTATCCGAAATTAATGACCGGGACGGCGGTCGACCCGTCGCCAACCGAGACCCCGCGGGAGACTCCCCCCCTTGAACTGGAGGCTGAGCCGCTTTTTCCGCGGGTGACCCCGGCCCCCATGCCGGCGGAAGTGCGCGGGGTCTATGCCACCGGTTGGGTGGCGGGGACACCCTCGCTTTTCAATAAGCTGTTGCGGTTTATTGAGGCGACACCGGTTAATACGTTAGTGATCGACATTAAGGATGATACCGGAAAAATAAGTTACCGTTCGACCGTGCCCATGGTCAATACCTTGGGCGCCTGGGAGAATAAAATTCCCAACGTGCAAAGGATGCTCCAAACTTTACAGCAGAATAAAGTCTACCCCATCGCCCGCTTAGTGGTCTTTAAGGATCCGTACTTGGCCGAAAAACGTCCGGATCTGGCTCTCAAGCAACCCAACGGCGAGCTCTGGCGGGACTACAAGGGGATGGCCTGGGTTGACCCCCACGCACGGGAAGTTTGGGAATATAATATCCAAATTGCCAAAGAAGCAGTTAAAATGGGTTTTCCCGAGATTCAATTTGACTATGTCCGCTTTGCCAGTGACGGCGATCTGCGGAACTGTGTTTACCCCCACGCCGACGGTTCCAGTAAAGAGGATGTAATCCGTGACTTTCTTTTGTATGCCCGGGAAGAACTGGAACCTTTGGGTGCGGTGGTTTCGGCCGATGTCTTTGGGTTGGTCTGTTCGGCCGCGGATGACCTTTTTATCGGACAAAAGTTGGAAAAGATCGCCGAAGCGGTACCTGTGATCTCACCCATGGTTTACCCTTCCCATTATGCGAAGGGCAGTTACGGCTTGGCCAATCCGGACCGGCGGCCGTACGAAACCGTCCTCCGCAGTTTGCAAGATGCCCAGCAGCGGCTGAAAAATTACCCGGTTAAAATTCGGCCTTGGCTCCAAGATTTTTCTTTGGAGAGTGTCTACGGGGCCGCCCAGATCCAGGCCCAGATTCAGGCGACTTATGATGCGGGTGTGCGGGAGTGGCTCTTTTGGAACCCCAGTTGCCGGTATGATGTGGACAAGTATGTGCCGCGCCCGGATGCTGAACCCGGCGGAACCGCTGGGGTGCCCGGTGGGGCCGATCTGCTCTCCCCGGCGCCGGACGGCACGCCGCCGGCTGGGCCGGTAACCGAGTTGGACACAGCCGCGGAAGCCGTTATGGCCGGCCCGGAGGAAACGGGTGCCGGGGGTATGGTGGAAGAAACGGATGGTGTGGCGACGACCGCGGAAGAAGACGGTGCGGACCGCGGGGAAAACGTGACGCTTTCCCCGGTGGTTCTGGGGGTGACGGCGGAAGGAGAAGCAGCCGAAGAGCACGATCAAGCAGACGACCCGTCCGACACCGGCGAAGGGGAAAGAAAGACAAGCGGGGCGGTTACGGCGGGCGACAGCCCCACCGGCCCGCTGGACCCGGAAGACAGCGGTACGCCGGCGAATCCGGAACCGGAGAAGAGGACGAACTGGGCTGCAGGGGATGGGCCCGCGGACCAGGAGGCCATCGGGGACAGCGTGGACATGGCACTTCCCGCCGCCGAAGGGGCCCCGGAGGAAACCATAGAGATCAAACCGGAACCAGAATAATCTTGCAAAAATTTTTGTATAAATAATTATTATTCTGTTCGGATTTTAGTACGATCTTAACCGCCGGGAAGATTGACATTTTGCTGCGATTCTGATATATTTTTCATTATATACTTCCGAAGACGGGATTGTCCTGCCCATGGTAGTACCTGTCTCGTCTGTATATTTATTAATTTATGCAAATATAAAAAGGAGGTAGTGTAATGAAAAAGAAACTAATTGCCTTAGGAGTACTCGTTGTAGTCGTGGCGGTCGCCGTTATCTTCCTCGCGACTGGCCGGGGCGGTAGTGATACGATTAAAATCGGCGTCATCATGTCGACCAGCGGTCCGGTTTCCCATTTTGGGACCCAATGCCGGGATGCGATCCAGTTGGCGGTTGACGAGATTAACGCGCGGGGCGGGGTTCTTGGCAAGCAAGTTCAACTCATCGTGGAAGATGACGAGAAGAACCCGGAAAAAACCATGAACGCGCTGGTCAAGTTAGCAACGAAGGACAAGGTGAGAGTGGTCCTCGGTGCTTTGACCAGCGACTGTACGCTGGCCATCACCCAGGAAGCGCAGCGCCGGGGCATCTTGCTTTTCACTCCGACTTCGACCAATGATGCCGTGACCGATGCCGGTGATCTGATCTTCCGTTCCTGCTTTAAGGATTCCTTCCAAGGTCAAGTTATGGCCCAGTTTGCAATCGAAAATTTAAACGCCACCAAAGCGGCGGTGCTTTATGACATGAACAATGACTACTCCACCGGTTTGACGAAGAGCTTTGAAGAAACCTTTGTGGCGCTGGGCGGCACCGTGGTGGCCACCGAATCTTACGCCGGTGGGGACAAGGATTTCAATGCTCA
Source organism: Bacillota bacterium (assembly GCA_012727425.1). Lineage (GTDB taxonomy): Bacteria > Bacillota > UBA4882 > UBA10575 > UBA10575 > Capillibacterium. The sequence continues at coordinate 62,762 of JAAYHQ010000015.1, read as the reverse complement.
GATTACCAAGATTAAAGCGGCCGATCCGGATGTGCTGTTCCTCCCCGACTATTACAACACGGTTTCGCTGATCATCAACCAAGCACGCAACCAGGGCTTGGATGCGATCATGCTTGGTCCCGATGGTTGGGATGAACTGGTGGGGCAGGCCGGCGAAGAGGCCGTTGGCAACTACTTCTGTAATCACTATAGCCCGGATGCCGATGATGAAGATGTGCAGGAGTTTGTCCGCAAGTACCGGGAGCGTTATGGCATCACCCCGAACGCCCTGGCAGCGTTGGGTTATGACGCGGCCTATATCGTGTTGGAAGCAATCGAACGGGCCGGGACCGACGACCCGCAAGTCTTGAAAGAGGCACTGATGGAGACCAACAAAAAATATGTTACCGGCCATATCACCTTCGATGAGAGCCATAACCCGGTCAAATCCACGACTATTTTGAAGGTGGTTCAGGGTCCGGACGGTCGGCTGACCACTGAATATGTAGGTATGGTTGATCCGGAATAATTTTGGTGTTACAATGGTTGGTATGAAGTAATGGGAGAAGACTTTTCTCCCATTACTTTATTCACAAACTAATTTAAGGTCAATCTCCACTGGCCATGTTCATCGTCGTGACCAATATCCGTCCTGCCGGCGGCAGAATAATTTGGGGCGTTCATTCCAATAAAGCACCGGTGCAGTTTACCAACTTAAGGAGGTGGGGTTAGGATGGCTTTTCTCCAGCAGTTGTGCCAACAGACGTTGAACGGATTGTCCCTCGGTAGTATCTATGCTTTATTGGCTTTGGGATACACCATGGTTTATGGGGTTGTGAAACTGATCAACTTCGCCCACGGTGATATTTTAATGGTCGGGGCCTTTGTCGGCTATTTTGTGCTGAAGAAGTGGGGAATTACTCCCGTAAACCTCATGCTCTCTTTTTTACCGGCGATGTTGTTCTGCATGATCCTGGGGGTGCTGATCGAGAAGGTGTGCTATAAACCCCTGCGCAACCAACCGCGGATCAATGCCTTGATTACCGCGATCGGGGTCTCTTTTTTCCTGGAAAACGGCGCCCGGGTCCTCCCGTTTATTGGACCCAACCCCCGTGTTTTTCCTACTTTACCGGTGGTAAACTACCGCCTTTTCGGAATCAACATCAGCCAGGTTCAGATTCTTATTTTTATCGTAGCCATCGGTTTAATGCTGATCCTTAATTACATCATCAACCACACGAAAACCGGCAAAGCAATGCAGGCGGTCTCCTTTGATAAGGGTGCCGCCGCCCTGATGGGGATCAATGTGGACCGGATCATCTCTTTTACTTTTGCCTTGGGTTCGTCCCTGGGGGCCGCGGCGGGGATTCTGTTTGCCAGTGCCTACCCGCAGATTGAGCCCTATATGGGAATCATGCCGGGGATGAAGGCCTTTATTGCCGCCGTTTTTGGCGGGATTGGCAGTATTCCCGGGGCGATGCTCGGCGGGATTATTCTTGGGGTAGCGGAGACTTTGACTAAAGGGTTTCTCTCCTCGCAGTTGGCCGACGCCATTGCTTTCGGTTTATTGATCCTGATTTTGGTGGTTAAACCATCGGGTCTCCTGGGCAAACCCATGGGCGAGAAAGTGTAGGTGAGCTTGATGAGTAAGAAGACAAACACCATAGCTTCCGCGCTGATCGTGGCCTTGTTTTTAATCCTCCTCAATCTCCTGGTGTGGTTCCGGGTGATCGGTGAATACACCAGCCAGGTTTTGACCATCGCCGGAATCAACGCAATCATTGCCTTGGGTTTAAACTTGATCTCCGGGTTCACCGGCCAACTGGCTTTGGGTCATGCCGGTTTCATGGCGGTTGGTGCTTATACTACGGCAGCCTTGCTCATGAAGGTCAACCTGCCGATGGCCTTGGCGGTGCTGGGCGGGGCTTTAATGTCGGCCCTTTTTGGTTTTCTGATCGGCTTGCCCACTTTACGCCTGCGCGGCGATTACCTGGCCATTGTTACGCTGGGTTTTGGTGAGATCATCCGGGTGCTGATGATTAACCTTCCCGAATTGACGGGCGGACCCGCCGGGTTAAAGGGGATTCCGACTTACACGACAAACTTTGCTTGGCGGCCGGTTATTCCCTTTGCTTTGGTTTACCTCGCGTTGACGCTGGTGGTCGTCCTGCTCAACAACCTGCTTAACTCCTCGCACGGCGCGGCGATTGTTTCGATCCGCGAGGATGAAATTGCCGCCAACGCCATGGGGGTCAATGTCTTTTATTACAAATTATTTGCCTTTACCCTTTCCGCCTTTATCGGCGGGTTGGGCGGGGCCCTTTATGCCCCTTTCTTTGGCTACCTCAGCCCGAACATGTTTAACTTCCAAAAATCCGTGGAGTTTTTGATCATTGTTGTTTTAGGCGGAATGGGGAACCTGACCGGAACGGTGGTGGCCGGGATCGGCCTCACTTATTTACAGGAGATCCTGCGTTTTCTCAAAGACTACCGCCTGGTGATCTACCCGGTCATCCTGATTATCGTCATGCTCTTCCAACCCTCCGGGATTATGGGCTTGTTTGGGAATAAAGAGTTTTCATTGACCCGTCTGGTCAGTAAGATGCTTGGGGAAAAGCCGCTGGGCGGAGAGGAATCTTCAGATAAGGCGGGTGAAGTCCAATGACCGTCTTAAAAACCGAAAATCTTTCGATTCAGTTCGGCGGGCTGATGGCCGTGGCCAATTTAAATCTGGATGTCAAAAAAGGGGAACTGATCGGTTTGATCGGTCCGAACGGGGCCGGAAAGACCACAGTCTTCAATATGCTGACTGGTGTATATAAACCAACGGCGGGCCGGATTTTGGTCCAAGACCGGACGGGTCAGCTTCAAGACATCAGCCGGCTCCATCCCTACCAGATTACGGCTTTGGGGATGGCACGGACCTTCCAGAATATTCGCCTCTTTAAAAACTTGACGGTTCTGGATAACGTGCGGATTGGTAACCATCTGAATGTAAAGTACAATAGCGTGACGGGGATTTTTCGGTTACCCGGTTATTACCGGGAGCAAAAGCGCATTGATGAAGAATGCCGTGCGTTGCTTAAGATCTTTGAGATTGAACACAAAAGTGATGAACTGGCGAAGAACCTCCCCTACGGTGAGCAACGGAAACTGGAGATTGTCCGGGCGCTGGCGACCAAACCCCATATTCTCCTCCTGGACGAACCGGCGGCCGGGATGAACCCCCAGGAAACTCTGGAGCTCATGGATTTGATCAAATATATCCGGGAACGGTTTGACCTGACCATTATCTTGATTGAGCATGATATGAAACTGGTAATGGGGATCTGCGAACGCATTGTGGTCCTGAATTATGGTCGGACGATCGCCTGTGGAACACCTGCCGAGGTTGCCCATGATCCGTTGGTTATCAAAGCCTACCTGGGGAAGGAGTTGGAGAACGGTGCTTAAGGTGGAAAAGCTGGATGTCTATTATGGCAATATCCGTGCCCTGCATGAGGTCAGTTTCGAAGTAAAGCAGGGCGAGATCGTGACGCTAATCGGCGCCAACGGCGCGGGTAAGACCACGGTTCTCCATGCCATCTCCGGGCTGGTTCCGGCGCGTTCCGGGAGTATCCGCTTTCTCGACCAGGAACTGACGGCCCTGGCCCCCCATAAAATTGTGCAGTTGGGTTTGGCGCACGTGCCGGAAGGAAGAAGGATTTTTGCCAATCTTACCGTAAAAGAAAATTTAGAGATGGGTGCTTATACCCGGAAAGACGCCAAAGCAGTCAAGGCCGATTATGAACAGGTCTTCACGCGTTTTCCCCGCTTGAAGGAGCGCCTCAACCAGATGGCCGGAACCTTGAGCGGCGGCGAACAACAGATGTTGGCGATCGGGCGGACTTTGATGTCCCGGCCGAAACTGGTCCTGATGGATGAACCCTCAATGGGTCTGGCTCCGTTACTGGTGAGTGAGATCTTTGAGATCATTAAGGAGATTAATGCTGCCGGGACCACCATCTTGTTGGTGGAGCAGAATGCCCAAATGGCGCTCTCCATTGCCGACCGGGCCTATGTTCTGGAGACCGGCCGGGTGGTCTTGCAGGGCGAGGCGCAAGCGCTGGCCAACAGCGAAGAAGTCCGCAAGGCCTATTTGGGCGGGTAAAACGCAGAACAAGCTTTTGCGAAAAAGGACGAAACGGAGGGGAAAGGAAGATGTATGTACGGAACCGGATGACAATTAACCCGATTACGGTTACCCCGGATACCACGATCGCCACGGCTTTAGAAATTATGCGCGAGAAAAATATCAACCGGATTCCCGTAGTAAAAGACGGGAAACTGGTGGGGATTATTACCGAACGGAAGTTGATGGAGGTTTCGCCCTCTTCCGCTACTTCACTGAGTATTTTTGAGATTAACTACCTGCTGGCGAAGACCAAAGTCGAACAGGTGATGACCAAAAAAGTAGTCACCGTTGCTCCCGACGATCTATTGGAAATCGCCGCCTTAAAGATGCGCGATAACAAAGTGGGCGGGCTTCCGGTCGTGGAAAACGGGAAGGTGGTCGGGATCATCACCGAATCCAATATTTTTGACGCCTTCATTGAAATTATGGGCTTCCGGGAAAGAGGCAGCCGGATTTCGATTTTGATCCAGGAGGACCGGCCTGGGGTTTTGGCGGAGTTGGCGCAGACGGTGGCCGACTGCCATATCAACATTACCCATCTGGCGATCTACCATGGGGAGATTGTCCTCCGGGTTGACACCCGCCAGCCCGATGAACTCATCGAGCGGTTGCAGGCGAAGGGATTCCGGATTACTTCCGTTACGGTTTCGGAATGATTGGCGCCCTATAGTTTTTTTGCCCTATAGTTTTCTTAATAATAAAAGGGATTAAATTGTACCGCGCATAAACTGTCTTGCCAGAAGACAGTTTATTTTTTTGTTGTCCCGGCTCTCAATCAAAGAGCATGGCGGCGCCAATGGTGCCGGGGCCGGTGTGGGCGCCGATGACTGGTCCCACTTGCGTAAAGGCCGATGCGGGCAGTTGAAAAGCTTCTTCCAAAGCCTTTTTCAGTTTTTGGCCAGCCTCCAGTGCCGCGCCGTGGGCGACGAAGAGGGCGGAAGGCTTGCGACCGGCAGCCTGCTCGTGAAAGGTTTGGACCATATTTTTCACCGCCCGTTCCAGATTACGGGCAACTCCCTGGAGAACATAAACGCCGTCTTCATTGACCCGGATTAGCGGTTTGATCTTCAGGAGCGACCCCAGCAGGTTGGGGACTTTACCAATCCGGCCCCCTTTATGGAGATAATCGAGGGTGTCAAGGGTAAAAAGGGTCACGATCCGGTCACGGGTCGCCTCCAGTTTTTGCACAATAGTGGAGAGCGGGAGTTGCGCGGCAATCAGCCGCGCTGCTTCCTTGAGGAGAGGACCAATCCCCAGACTGATGTTTTTTGAATCGAAGAGCACAATTTCGGCGTTGAGTTCCGCTTTAGCCAGGGCGGCCGCATTTAGGGTCCCACTTAAGTTGGTGGAAAGATGAATGGAGAGGATGGCGTCATGGCTGGCTAAAAGCTTACGGTACAGGGAGAGAAAATCCGCCGGCGAAGGCTGAGCGGTTTGCGGAAACGGCCCACCGGCGGCCAGACGACGGTAAAAATCTTCAGCGGATAGTTCATGGTCATGAAACTCGGCCGCGCCGAACCGGACTTTGAGCGGAACGACATGAACGTTCAGTTCTTTTTGCAGTGCAGTTGTGAGATCGGCTGTGCTGTCGGTGACAAGGGCAATCTTTTTCACTGGTTGACCTCCATGTTCCGGTTTCGTCCGGGGGGCCCGCAGGGAACAGCTCTTCAGCCCAAAAGGCCGGCGTTTGGACGAGACCGGGTTCTTTTCTTGTTTAGACGGAAAACCGGCCAAATGATTACAGGTGCTTACAGGCGAATTTTTCTTGTTTTTCGAAAGCGGGGGGTTCAAAAAAGGCTTGACTTTTCCGGCGCTGGTCTTTATACTTAAGTGGTGGTGTAAAGCAAATATACTTGTCAGCAAGGGGGCTCATCAGGATGGACCATGTGGTGCGGATGGGCCTACTCCATGATTTTTATGGCGGTTTACTGACCAAGAAGCAACAGCGGGTCTTTGGCCTGTATTATCTGGAAAACCTCTCCCTGGCCGAGATTGCGGCGGAAGTTGGCACGACCAGGCAGGCCGTGCATGATCTTTTACAGCGTACGGAGAAGCTCCTGACCGGTTGGGAAAGCAAACTGGGACTGGTCGACCGTTATTTGCAGGAGTTGGCGGCGGTCCAAGGGATTAAACAGGCCGTCCGTGACTTGGCCGGGGTGCTGCCGGCTGATGAACGGGTCACGCAGGCCTTTACCCGGGTCCAAACCGCGCTGCGCCGCCTCATTGCCGTGCTCGAATTGGAAATGGGAGAAGACCCGTGCCCCAAAGGGGCGGAGCATTAGGGAATAAAGGGAGCGGTGGCGAAACGATGGTTTTTTCAGCACTATCGGAAAAACTCCAGGACACTTTCCGCCGTTTACGCGGGAAGGGAAAACTGGGGGAAAAGGATGTCGATGCAGCCTTACGCGAGGTTAAGTTGGCGCTTTTGGAGGCTGACGTTCACTTCCGCGTGGTGCGGAGTTTTATCAACCGGGTCCGGGAGCGGGCCGTTGGTCAGGAAGTAATCAACAGCCTGACCCCGGGACAGATGGTGATCAAGATTGTCCATCAGGAACTGACCAGGATGATGGGGGAAAAGGCGGAGAAGCTCAAAACCGGCGACCGCTTGCCCTCCGTTTATTTGCTCGCCGGTCTGCAGGGGGCCGGGAAGACGACGACCGCCGGGAAACTCGGTGGTTTTCTCCAGAAACAGGGGCGGCGTCCTTTACTGGTGGCGGCGGATGTCTACCGGCCGGCGGCAGCGAAGCAACTGGAAGTTCTCGGTCAGCAGCTTTCGCTCCCGGTGTATAGTGCGCCCGGACAGGACCCGGTGGCGATAGCCGTTGCCGCCGTGGAGAAGGCCCGCCAAACCCAAAGGGATGTGGTCATTATTGACACGGCCGGCCGGTTGCATGTTGATGAAGAACTCATGGGCGAACTGGCCGCCATCAAGGAAGCGGTTGCGCCGGTCGAGGTTCTCCTGGTGGTCGACGCCATGACCGGGCAGGACGCGGTTAATGTCGCCCAGACCTTCAATGCCCAATTGGGTCTGACCGGTTTAATCCTGACCAAACTGGATAGTGATACCCGTGGCGGGGCCGCCCTTTCGATCCGGGAGATCACCGGTTGCCCTATTAAATTCATTGGCAGCGGGGAGAAACTGGACGGACTTGAGGTTTTTCATCCGGAGCGGTTGGCCTCCCGCATTCTGGGCATGGGTGATGTTTTGACCCTGATCGAAAAGGCGGAAGCGAGCGTCGAGGCCGAGCAGGCGAAGACCTTGCTGAAAAAGATCCAAAAGGACGAGTTTACGCTGGAAGACTTTTTGGAGCAGATGCGCCAGGTTCAGAAGATGGGTCCTTTGGATCAACTTTTGGGGATGTTGCCGGGGCTGAAACCAAAACACTTGCAGGGCTTGACGTTTGATGAGAAAAGCATGAAACATGTGGAAGCGATCATCCAGTCGATGACGCCGCAGGAACGGAGAATGCCCCAGATCATTAACGCCAGCCGGCGACGGCGGATCGCCCGGGGTTCGGGGCGGCCGGTGCAGGAGGTAAACCGTTTGCTGAACCAGTTTGAACAGAGTAAGAAAATGATGAAGCAGTTGGGTAAGATCGGAAAAGGCGGGTTTCCCCGGTTTCCGTTCTGATCGGTTTTGCGCATGGTATTAATTAATTTAATTATTAATTTAATTATAGAAATGATTGAGACCAACGTAAGGGGGTGAGTGGAGATGGTACGGATTCGTTTGACCCGGATGGGGGCGAAAAAACGTCCTTTTTACCGGTTTGTGGTGGCAGATTCTCGTGCACCGCGGGATGGAAGGTTTATTGAGATTTTAGGCCATTATAACCCGATCGCCAACCCGACGGAAATCGTGGTGGATAAGGAGAAAGCCTTATATTGGTTGAGCCGGGGTGCGCAACCGTCGGAACCCGTGAAAAGGCTCTTCAAGAAGGCTGGTGTCTTCGGCACCGAGGCGGTCGGGGAGTGAAAGGGTGTGAGATTTCTTGAAAGAACTGGTGGAGCTGCTCGCCAAATCCCTGGTTGACCACGTGGATGATGTGCATGTCCGCCGGGAAGAGACAGACAACACGATTCTTCTGGAGATTTCGGTCAACAAGGAAGATCTTGGGAAGATCATTGGACGTAAGGGCCGGGTCATTAAGGCGATTCGGACTTTAGTTTGGGCCTGTGCTCCCCCGGACAAGCGTGTGCTGGTGGAATTGGTGGAATGAGCAAAAGCCGTCCCTATGATCCCTGGTCCAATCCGCCGGCGGGGATGATTGCGGTTGGTGAGGTTTTGACGACCCAGGGGAATAAAGGGGAAGTCAAGGTTGCTTCTTTAACCGATACTTTTGAACGCTGGCTGGAACTGAAAAGGGTGGTGGTCTACACCGACCGTGGCCCGCAGGAGCTCTTCCTGGAGAAGGTCCGCGCTTTCAAAGGGTTTATCATCGTTAAATTCCGTGGAATTGACGATATTTCTGCAGGTGAAGCGCTCCAGGGTACCTTTTTGTGGATCCCGGAGACGGAAAGACCGCCTTTGCCGCCGGACCGGTTTTACGTCGATCAGGTGCTGGGGCTTAAGGTTGAGACTCTGGACGGCCGTCCTCTGGGTACGGTGGCGCAGGTCCTTTTTACCGGTGGGAATGACGTTTATGTCCTGCGGGGCGGGGCAGACGGCGAGATTCTCCTTCCGGCTTTAAAGTCTGTGGTCCGCTTTATTGACCTGGAGGCGGGGATCATGCGGGTGGAATTACCGCCCGGCCTGTTGGATGGGGATGAGGAAAGATGTTAATCCAGTTTTTAACCTTGTTTCCGTCGATGTTTGATGGCCCTTTTGCCCATAGCATCATCAAAAGAGCGCAGGATCGCGGGCTGGTAAAACTGGAAACGATCAATTTCCGTGCCTATGCGGAAGACCGACACGCCACGGTGGATGACACGCCCTACGGGGGCGGTCCGGGGATGATCTTAAAACCGGAACCCATCTTTAAAGCGGTGGAAGCGATTAAAGCACAAGCCGCCACCGAACCTTATGTCATTCTCACCACACCGCAAGGAGAGACCTTTCACCAGGGTATCGCGGTTGAATTAAGCACCCGGTCTCACTTGGTGTTTATCTGCGGGCACTATGAGGGTTACGACGAACGCATCCGGATGCTGGCCGATCGTGAGTTGTCCATCGGTGATTATGTTTTGACCGGGGGCGAGCTCCCGGCGATGGTCATGGCCGAAGCGGTTATCCGGCTGCTCCCCGGGGTGCTTGGGGATCCGGATGCGGCCCGGCAGGATTCGTTCAGTGGACCCGAGGGGCTCCTTGATTATCCGCAGTACACGAAACCGGCGGAGTTTCGTGGTTTAAAGGTGCCGGCGATTCTGCTTTCGGGAGACCACGGGAAAATTGCCCAGTGGCGGCGGCAGCAGGCGCTCCTCCGGACGGCTCGCCGACGCCCGGATTTACTGGCGCGTTTGGAATTGACCGCGGAAGAACAGGAATTGATTGCCAATAACCGGCTGGCCTATGAAGATGGACAGTCTGATTTTGTTGTGAAGGGAGGGAGCAACGATGAATCTGATTGATCTGGTGGAACAGGAACAATTAAAGAAAGATCTTCCGGCCTTTGGCCCCGGCGATACGGTCCGGGTTCACCTTAAAGTTGTGGAGGGCGAACGGGAAAGAATTCAGGTCTTTGAAGGGGTCGTGATCGCCCGTGCCCACGGGGGCCTCCGCGAGACCTTTACAGTACGGAAAATTTCCGGTGGAATTGGCGTGGAGCGGATCTTCCCTCTCCATTCGCCGATGATTGCCAAGATTGAAGTGGTGAGAAGAGGAAGGGTACGCCGGGCAAAACTCTACTATCTGCGGAAACGTTCGGGTAAAGCGGCCCGGATTCGTGAACGGTAAAAGAAAGGGATCACCTTCGGGTGGTCCTTTGTGTCTTTATGTAGGGCATAAGAAATTTTCCTTGTACCCACGGGCGAAGTGCCGGTTTGTGGCTTGGGACTTTTAAAACAAGAGCCGACGTAGAAGCGGCTGGTCCCGGCCATAAGGAGGTTTGGATGATGACGAAACGCCGTGTTTTTCTTGTGGTTCTAGATGGAGTTGGGATCGGCGCCTTACCCGATGCCGCCCTTTATGGTGACGAAGGCAGTAACACTTTGGGGAATGTGGCGGCGCAAGTGGGCGGGCTTCGGGTTCCCTTTCTGGCCACCCTGGGACTGGGCCGGATCGAACCGTTACCGGGGGTGCCGGCGGTGGCCAATCCGCGGGGGGCGTACGGGAAAATGGCCGAGGCGTCAGCGGGGAAGGACACTATTACCGGCCATTGGGAACTGACCGGGGTGGTTTTAGACCGGCCGTTTCCGGTGTATCCCCATGGTTTCCCGGACGAGATTATCGTTCCGTTTACCGAAACAATTGGCCGGGGCATATTGGGGAATAAACCGGCCTCCGGAACGGAGATCATTGAAGAGTTGGGGCCGACGCATCTGGCGACCGGTGACCCGATCGTTTACACTTCGGCCGACAGTGTTTTTCAGATCGCCGCCCATGAGGAGATCATTCCTATCGATGAGTTGTACCGTTTCTGTCAGATCGCCCGGGAACTCCTGCGGGGCGAGCATCAGGTCGCACGGGTAATCGCGCGGCCGTTTGTTGGCCAGCCCGGTTCTTTTACCCGGACGAAGCGGCGGAAGGATTTTTCCGTAGTGCCGCCGGAAGAGACGATCCTGGACCGGCTGTCTGCCAGTGGCATTGCCGTGGTCGGAGTGGGTAAAATCAAGGATATCTACAGCGGACGGGGTTTGACCGCCAGCTACCCGACGGGGGACAACGTCGGTACTCTAGAGCAACTGATATCCTTGGGTGTGGAGTTGGAAGGTCCCGCCCTGGTCTTCGCCAACTGTATCGATTTTGACACCTTATACGGCCACCGGAATGATCCGGTGGGGTTCGCGGCGGCGCTCACCACCGCCGATGGTTATCTGGAAAGGATAGCCGCGCTCCTCGGGCCGGAGGATGTGTTGATCATCACGGCCGACCACGGGGGCGACCCGACTACACCCAGTACTGACCATTCCCGGGAATATGTTCCGTTGTTGGTGGCCGGGCCGTCCGTGCGGCCGGGTGTTCCTTTGGGTGTACGGACCTCCTTTACCGATGTGGCCGCCACGCTTGCCGACCTTTTTGCGATCGACGGCTGGACGAAGGGGACAAGTTTCTTCCAGGAACTGGCCTGGGCGGCAGAAATATAAGAAAGGCCGGAAAAGGTTTTAACGGGTGAAACCAGAATATTATGATAGGATGAGGGATTTTAGCGAGTTTTCGTCGGGTAAATAATGCCACCGGTGTGAGCACTTCAATAACGAAACCGGCCTGAAACGAGGAGGTGAATAAAATGCGTATGGTGGATGTGATCAGCCGGAAACGTGATGGTCTGGAACATACTCTGGAAGAGATCAAATATATCGTCCAGGGGATTGTTGATGGGAGTATTCCCGATTATCAACTGGCGGCTTGGTGTATGGCGGTTTATTTTCAAGGGATGACTCCTCGGGAAGCGCGCGACCTGGCGGTGCAGATGGCCGCCACGGGGGACCAGGTTGACCTTTCGCCGTTGCCGGGGGTGAAAATTGATAAACATTCCACCGGCGGGGTTGGTGATAAAACTTCTCTGGTGGTGGCCCCGTTGGTGGCAGCGGCGGGAATCCCGGTTTGCAAGATGTCCGGACGCGGTCTCGGCCATACCGGGGGAACGATCGATAAATTGGAAGCGATCCCCGGCTTTCGGACCGAACTTGCCCTTTCTGAGCTGTTTGCCCAGGTCAGAAAGGTTGGCGTTGGGCTGGTCGGCCAGACCGGAAATTTGGTCCCGGCGGACAAACGCCTCTATGCGCTCCGGGACGTTACGGGGACCGTGGCCAGTATTCCTTTGATTGCGACCAGTATTATGAGTAAAAAACTGGCCGGCGGCGCCGATGGCTTTGTCCTTGATGTGAAGGTGGGCGACGGTGCTTTTCTAAAAACAAGGACCGAGGCGGAGAAGTTGGCCGAGTTGATGGTAGCGATTGGGAAAAACGCCGGCCGGAAAACGGTGGCGGTTCTTTCCGCCATGGACCAACCGTTGGGGAAGGCGATCGGCAACGCTTTGGAGGTCAGGGAGGCCATTGCCACCCTGCGGGGTGAGGGTCCGGCCGATCTGGAAGAGTTGTCCTTGGTTCTCGGCGCCCAGATGTTGGTCTTGGCCGGAGCGGAAAAAGAAGCCGCGGCGGCCAGGGCAAAATTGAAAGCGCTAATTGACCGTGGTGAAGGCTTGCGGACCTTTTGCCGCTGGATTGAGGGGCAGGGCGGTGACCCCCGGATTGTCGAGGATCCGCAGCTTTTACCGCTGGCCCCGTCGGTTGTCGGGGTGAAAAGCCCGGCGGCCGGTTATGTTAGCGCTTGGGCCACCGAGGAGCTCGGGCTCATCTCGATGCGCTTGGGGGCCGGACGGGCCCGGAAGGAGGACCCGATTGACCACCGCGTTGGTTTGGTGATTGAGAAGAAGATCGGGGACCGGGTCGAAGCGGGTGAGGAAATTGCCAAGGTTTACGCCCGGTCGGAGGCGGAAGCGGCCAGGGGGGCGGCGGCGGTTTTAAATGCGGTGCAACTGGCTTCTACGCCACCACCACCAAAACCGCTGGTCATCGGGTATATCATTTGATTTGGTAAAGAGTCCTTAACCGCTTTACCATTGTCGGCAGCTGAAAGATCAGCTAAGATGAGATTGGGATATCGCTACGAGAAACAGTAAGGTCCTAGTTGAGTCCTAGTTATGTTTGTAAAATTAAGTCAAAGGAGTGAGATGATGGGGCTGAAAACTTTTAAAAAGGGGATTTACCCCCCATCCGGTAAAGAACTGACAGCTGCTTTACCGGTGGAAGAATTACCGCTTCCGGCCCAAGTTGTTCTTCCGCTGGGACAACACATCGGTGCACCGGCCAAACCGTTGGTGGAGGTCGGCGCGGAAGTGGCGACCGGGCAGAAGATCGCTGAAGCGCAAGGCGGGGTTTCCGTTCCTTTGCACGCCAGCATCTCCGGGAAGGTGGTTGCCATTGAGCCCCGGCCCCACGTTTGTGGGCGCTTGGAACCGGCGATTGTAATCGAAAGTGACGGAGCTGACCGGCGGGCGCCGGATCTGGTCACTGGCCGGAAACTGGAGGAGCTTTCGGCTGAACAGATCAAGGTGCTGATGAAAGAGGCCGGTCTGGTCGGGATGGGCGGGGCCGCCTTTCCGACGCACGTGAAATACTGTCCGCCGGAGACCGAAGCGTCCCACGGGCAGTATTGTCCAACGCAACCCGTTGATTATGTGATCTTGAATGGCGCTGAATGCGAGCCTTATTTAACCTGTGACCACCGGCTTATGGTGGAACAGGCGGCTGATGTGATCCGTGGCTTGTTGGCCTTTATGAAGGCGGCCGGGGCTTCCCGGGGGATGATCGGGGTTGAAGCGAACAAGCCCGATGCCATTGCGGCGCTGCGGGAAGCAGCGGACGGATTCCCGGTGGAAGTTGTTCCTTTGAAGGTCAAATACCCTCAAGGGGAGGAGCGGATGTTGATTTACGCCGCTACCCGGCGAGTGGTACCGGCCAATGCTTTACCGATCGCCGTTGGGGTGATCGTCAATAATGTGGCGACGGCGGCTGCTTTTGGCCGTTATCTCCGCGAAGGACTGCCTCTGGTTGACCGGATCGTGACGGTGACCGGGAAAGGGATCAAAGAACCCAAGAATCTGCGGGTGCGGATCGGGACTTTGGTCGAGGATCTCATCAAATACTGTGGTGGGTTTACGGAACCACCGGGGCGGATTATCCTGGGCGGTCCGATGACCGGTCCGGCGGTTTACCGGTTGGATTTACCGGTGATGAAGGCGACCTCCGGTATTCTGGTGCAAACCCGTCGTGAGGTGGAAAAACCCCAGGTTCTGCCCTGTATTCGCTGTGGAAAGTGCATCCAGGTTTGTCCCTTTAATTTACTCCCGAATTATTTAGCTGACTATGCAGAACATGGCCGCTTTGAGGAGGCCGAAAAATACGGAATCAGTCAATGCCGGGAGTGTGGGTCCTGTGCTTATGTCTGTCCGAGCAGGAGACCATTACTCCAGTTGGTGAAGAACGCGAAGCAGCAAATTAAAGCAGCACAATAAAAAGAAACAAGGGAGGTATTTTTTTGTTGGAGACAGAAGTTGTCGTTTCGGCTTCTCCCCATCTCCGGGCGGGACTGAGTGCCGAACGGATTATGTGGCTGGTGGTTGCCGCCCTCATCCCGGCGGCGGGGACCGGAGTCTTCTATTTTGGGCGACACGCGTTGTTGATCATCTTGGTATCGATCGCGACGGCGGTTATCACGGAGGCGTTAACCTGTATACTGATGAAACGGCCGTTAACCATCGGTGACGGCAGTGCCGTGGTAACTGGATTGTTATTGGCGTTAACGCTTCCGCCCACCGTTCCGCTGTGGATCCCGGCGGCCGGGTCGGCTTTTGCCATTGTTTTGGGGAAACAGATCTACGGCGGTTTGGGTTATAACCCGTTTAATCCGGCTTTAGTGGGACGCGCCTTCTTACTTGCTTCCTGGCCGGTCTTAATGACGAAATGGGTTTGGCCCGAGGGTTCCCTGGGTTGGGTGACCGAACCCCCCGCGGCCGCACTTGGGCTTTCGGTGGATGCCGTTGCCGGGTCGACCGCCCTTGGGCTCTGGGGGGAGGGCCTTAACAAGATCCCCTATCTTCAGATGTATTTGGGAAAGATCGCCGGCTCCCTTGGGGAGACGTCGGCTTTAGCCATATTGCTGGGGGGCCTGTTTTTATTGGTCTTCAAGATTATTGACTGGCGGATCCCAGTCGGCTTTTTGGGGACCGTAGTAGTACTGGCTTTCCTGTGGGGCGAGGATCCCCTCTTTCATCTCTTGGCCGGTGGGTTGCTGTTGGGGGCCTTTTTCATGGCTACCGATTACGTAACTACGCCGGTGACGCCACGCGGCCGACTGATCTTCGGGGTTGGTTGTGGGCTCTTTACCATGTTGATCCGGATGTATGGTGGACTACCGGAAGGGGTTTGTTATTCCATTCTTCTGATGAATATTGCCACACCGCTGCTGGACCGCTGGACGGTACCGAAGCGGTTTGGGGAGGTGCGGGCTAATGGGTAAATCCGAATGGCGCTTAATTATGGTACTCACCGTCATCTGCGTCGTCTCCGGGGGGGTGCTGGGCTGGGTGAACGCCCTGACCGCACCGGTGATCAAGGCCCAAGAGGAACTGGCCAAACAACGGGCTCTACAAGAAGCTTTACCGGCGGCCACCACTTTTGTGGAGGAGAAAGAATTTTTAGGAAAAACGGAAAGCTCAGGCCGGACCGGGATTGTGGAAGTGTACCGCGCTTACGATGACGCGGAAGCGAAGGGTTTTGTCTTTATTGTTGACCAAAAGGGGTACGGGGGTCCGATCCGGATGGTGATCGGGGTAACGGCCACGGGGAACTTGTCCGGAGTGAAAGTGATCAGTCATAGCGAAACCCCCGGACTGGGAGCGAAGATCACGGACGCCCAGTTTTTGACCCAACCGGCGTTCCGGGAAGCAAAGGCCGGAATGGCCTTGGCCGTGACAAAAGACAAAGGCGAAGTGGATGCGATTGCCAGCGCCACCATCTCCTCGCGGGCGGTTGTCCACGGGGTGAATGCCGCTTTATCCGCAGCCCAATCTTTACTGGAAGTTGAAGCGACGAACGGGGGTGTCGACGTTGACTAAATGGCAGATCTTCAAGAACGGTGTTTTTAACGAGAACCCCACCTTTCGTTTGGTTTTAGGGATGTGCCCCACTTTGGCGGTGACCACCGCGATGGTGAACGGGCTGGGCATGGGGATTGCCACCACCCTGGTGCTGACCGGGTCGAATGTGATCATTGCTTTACTACGGAAGGTAATTCCCAAGGAGATCCGGATTCCGGCGTATATTGTGGTAATTGCCACCTTTACCACGATTATTGATAAGACGATGGCGGCTTCGATGCCCGATTTACACCGGGTGCTTGGGATCTTTATCCCGCTGATCGTGGTGAACTGTATCGTCCTGGCCCGGGCGGAAGCTTTTGCTTCCAAGCATAACGCGCTGGACGCCGCGGTGGATGGTTTGGGGATGGGAATGGGTTTTACATTGGCATTGACCTTGTTAAGCTCCATCCGGGAATTGGTGGGAACCGGTACGTTGCTGAAGGCGACCGATTTCGGGTTTGAGGGGTTTGCTCTTTTCCCGGAAGACCTGGGGGCAAAACTGCTGATTTTACCCCCGGGGGCCTTTATCACCCTCGGCTTGCTGCTGGCCGGGATCAACTGGCTTGTCGCCCGGAAGGAGGAGAAGGCGCATGACTGAATATCTGTTTATTGTGCTCAGTGCGATCTTTATCAATAACTTTATCGTGGCGCGCTTTTTGGGGATCTGTCCGTTCTTGGGGGTCTCCAAACAGGTTGAGACGGCGACCGGCATGGGGATGGCGGTGACCTTTGTGATGGCCTTGGCTTCTGGAATCACCTATTGGATCCAGAAAGTGCTGGTCGTGTTGGACATTGAGTTTTTACGGACCATCACCTTTATTCTGGTCATCGCCGTTTTGGTCCAGTTTGTCGAGATGGTGATCAAAAAGAGCAGCCCCGTGCTCTACCAGGCGTTGGGGATTTACCTGCCGCTGATCACCACCAACTGTGCGGTATTGGGTGTGACCATCATCAACGTCGATGAGAACTATAATTTCCTCCAGTCGGTGGTCAACGGGATCGGTGGGGCGCTCGGTTTTTCGTTATTGCTGATCTTGTTCGCCGGCATCCGGGAGCGCCTGGCGTTTGCGCCGTTACCGAAGGCCATAGAGGGGATTCCCATTGCCCTGATTACGGCCGGCCTGATCTCCATCGCGTTTCTGGGCTTTTCCGGATTCGACCTGGCGGCTTTGCTCGGACTTTGAGGGTGAAGCCGGGAATTTTCTGGATCCAAGTGATGAAGACCACGTTTTTCGTTGGCGAAGGAGACAAAGAAAACGACGTCGAAAATTCCGACTAAAGGAGTTGACAAGATGGAAGCCGGAAGTTTAAATATTATTCTGCATGGCGTTGCCGTTCTGTTAGTCCTTGGCGCCGCTTTCGGTTTGGGTCTGGCCCTTGCTTCCCGCAAATTGGCGGTGGAAAGTGACCCGCGCATCGACGAGATTGAAGGGTTGTTACCCGGTGCCAACTGCGGGGGATGTGGCTATCCGGGATGCCGCGGACTGGCGGAGGCGATTGTCGCCGGGACGGCACCGGTGACCGGGTGTCCGGTTTTGAAGGACCACGCGCCCATTGCAGCGGTGATGGGGGTGGAAAGCACGACCGCCGAACGGATGGTCGCCCGGGTCCGCTGTGCCGGCGGGCTGAAGGAAGCGGCCCAGCGTTTCATCTATATTGGGGTGGAAGATTGTGCGGCCGCCCAGACTCTGGGCGGCGGCGCCAAAGCCTGTACCTTTGGCTGTCTCGGCCTGGGCAGTTGTGTTAAAGCTTGTCCGTTTGGGGCGATGACGATGTCGGACAATGGTCTGCCCGTGGTCGACGAGGCGAAGTGTACCGGTTGCGGGTTGTGTGTGAAAGCCTGTCCCCGTCAGATTATCACCCTGTGGCCGGTGGCGAAGAAGGTGATCGTGCTCTGCATGAACACGGAGAAGGGGGCGGCGGTCCGGCCGGTCTGCAAAGTGGGCTGTATCGGTTGCCGGCTCTGTAGCAAGAACTGTCCCGCGGAGGCAATTCTGGTTGAAAATAATTTGGCGCGGATCATTCCCGAACGCTGCACTAACTGTGAAGTTTGCGTGGAAAAATGTCCCATGAAGACGATTAAAGGCGCGGACAAGCAGGAAAGCGCCGTGGGATAGGGAAATAATATAAATGGTTCGTTGGCGGCACCCTTCCGGGTGCCGCGGTGTAAGTTTTGACGTTTAAATCAGTCTGGGGGTGGCTTTGATTTATCCGATTATCCTTGCCTCTGCTTCCCCCCGCCGTCAGGAACTCCTTGCCATGCTGGGTCTGGATTTTACCGTCATGGCCAGTTCTTATGAGGAACGGGCGCAGCCGGATCCGGCAGCCACCCCGGCGGAGCAGGTCATGGCGGCGGCGCGGGGGAAGGCGGAAGAGGTTTTTCGCCTGGCCTCCCGCGTTCCGGAGACGGCGGACAGCCTGGTGGTGGGGGCCGACACCATCGTGGTGCTGGAAGGTGAGGTCCTGGGAAAACCGGGCGATCAAGCTGAAGCCCGGCGGATGCTGCGGACCCTGTCCGGCCGCTGGCACCAGGTCTTTACCGGACTGGCCCTTTTGCACCGGGCGAAAGCGATTACCACTTATGAAATGACGCGGGTCCACTTTCGTCCGCTGAGCGACCGGGAGATCGACGCTTATCTCCGTACTGGCGAACCGATGGATAAGGCGGGAGCCTATGGGATTCAGGGGCTTGGCGCCATCTTTGTTGACCGGATTGAGGGTTGCTTCTATAATGTTATGGGCCTCCCTGTCCCCCGTTTTGCGCTTCTGTTAAAAGAATACGGGATTAACTTACCGGAGGTGAAAACCCTTGTCCGGACCGGTGATTAAAGCGCTTCCGGCGGAGGAGCGCCCCCGGGAGCGGTTGGCGAAGTACGGTGCGGAGAGCCTCTCGACCATTGAATTAATGGCCATTGTCCTCCGGACCGGAACCGCCCACCTGTCGGTGCTGGAGGTGGCCAAGCTCCTCTTGGCCAAATTTGAATCTTTGCCAAACCTGGCGGCGGCAAGCCTTCAGGAATTATGTACGGTGCGGGGCGTGGGGAAAACAAAAGCCATTCAGTTGTTGGCCGCCTTTGAACTGGGGAAGAGGTTACAGACTACCCGGCTGACCGAAGACCAACCTTTGTCTTCACCTCAGGAAGTCGCCGGTTTTTTAATGCCGCGTCTGCGGTTTCTGGACCAGGAACACTTTTTGACGCTGCACCTTAATACAAAAAACCGGCTGCTTGGGACCGAGACGATCTCCGTTGGGACGTTGGATGCATCCTTGGTTCATCCCCGGGAAGTGTTTAAAGCGGCGATCCGCCAAAGCAGCGCTTCCCTGATTTTAGCCCATAACCACCCCAGTGGCGACCCCCGGCCCAGTAAAGAGGATATCAAGCTGACGCACCGCCTTAAAGAATCCGGAGAGCTCCTGGGCATTCCCATTCTCGATCATGTGATTATTGGTGACAACAAGTACTTTAGCATGAAGGAGGAAGGGTTGATTTAACGGAACTCCAACGAACCAGAATTTTTTATTTGTGAGAATCCACATCATATTTTTTCAACCGGAGGGAAAGCATTGATGCTCAACAAAATGCTTGGACGTTTTTCGCGCGATATGGGAATTGATTTAGGGACGGCCAACACGCTCGTTTTTGTCAGTAACCAAGGGATTGTCCTCCAGGAGCCAACGGTTGTGGCTTTTGACCGGGACTCCGGCAATATCATTGCCGTAGGGCTGGAAGCCAAACAGATGGTGGGCCGGACGCCGGGCAGTATCGTTGCCGTCCGGCCGATCAAAGACGGTGTGATTGCTGACTTTGAAGTAACGGAAAAGATGTTACAGTATTATATTAAAAAAGCCGGTCGCCGGCGGGCTTTTTTGGCGCCCCGTGTGATTATTGGGGTTCCTTCCGGGGTTACGGAAGTGGAAAGGCGGGCCGTGATGGATGCGGCCCGGGAAGGCGGCGCCCGTGAAGTCTATCTGATCGAAGAGCCGATGGCCGCGGCGATTGGGGCGGGCCTTCCCATTCAGGAACCCACCGGCAATTTAATTGTCGATATCGGCGGAGGGACCACCGAAGTTGCCGTGATCTCCCTGGGCGGAATCGTGACCAGCCGCTCGATCCGGGTGGCCGGCGATGAACTCAATGAAGCAATTATCCAATATATTAAAAAGTGTTATAATTTAATGGTGGGTGAGCAAACCGCCGAGGAGATTAAAAGAGCAATTGGGTCGGCTTATCCGCAGAAAGAAGAGGAGACCATGGAAGTGCGTGGCCGGGATCTGGTAATCGGTTTGCCGAAGGTGATCACCATCTCGTCGCGGGAAGTCATGGAAGCGTTGGCGGAACCGGTGGGGGCGATTTTGGAAGCGGTCAAGATGACCTTGGAAAAAACCCCTCCGGAGCTTGCTGCGGATATTCTGGACCGCGGGATCGTGATGTCGGGGGGCGGTGCCCTCCTGCGGGGACTCGACCGTCTCCTGGCCGAAGAGACGGAAATGCCAGTGCAAGTGGCTGAAGATCCCTTGACGTGTGTGGCCCGGGGGACGGGGATGGCCCTTGAGGCCTTGGAAGATCTGCGGAAAGTCTTAATCTCGAATAAGCGTTGAGCGGAGAAGATTAGGAAAAGGGGCCGATTAAGGTGTTGCAACCTTTCTTCCAAAAACGGGTCTTGCTGGTGACCTTAGCTGTTTGTTTTCTGATTATTACCGGGTTGATGTTCTATTCGTCGCAAGAAAGGGAGAAGGAGATCTGGCTCGAGAAGGCGTTCAAGTTTGTTTTATACCCTTTCCAAAAGGGTATCCATTACGTAACCACTTTTGTGCAGGATTCGTGGGCGACCATCAATGAACTGGGTGCTTTACACCGGGAGAACGACGAGCTGCGCAAACGCCTTTCCGAGCTGGCGACCGAACTGTCCCAGTTGGAGCAGTTGCGCGCGGAGAATGAACGGCTGCGGGAGCTTCTGCAGTTCAAGACAGCCTCAACTTTGGAGTTGATCCCGGTCGAGGTGATTGCTAGAAACCCCCGGAACACCAGTGCCACGATCACCATCGACAAGGGCAGTAACTTCGGATTAACCCGGAATATGCCGGTGATTACCGCGGAAGGACTGGCCGGACGGTTGTACCGGGTGGAACCTTTCTCGTCCGAAGTCATGTTACTGACCGATCCCCGCCCCGGGAACAGCATGAGCGGGGTAGTGGAACGCACCAGGGAACTGGTGTACATCTATGGTGGTGGCAAGAAGGGGACCTGTTTGGTGAAACCATCGGATTTGAGTGTGAAGTTGCAAACCGGCGACCGGATTTTAACGGCCGAGTCCAGTTTGTTTTTTCCGAAGAATTTGGTCATCGGCACCCTGGTGGAAGTCTATTCGTCCGAAGACGGGTATGAACACTATGCCTATCTGGAACCGGCCACCGACTTCAGCCGGTTGGAGTACCTGTACGTGGTTAAGGAGAAGTGAGGAAAGGAGGCCGGTCCGGTGTCGGTCGGGAAGAAGCTGCTGTTGATTATCGTTGTCTTGGCCTTGCAAACCGCATTCTTTCCCCACCTTTCCCTCTTTGGGGTGATCCCGAACCTGGTTTTGATTACCACCGTTTGTTATGGTTTGTTACAAGGGATCCGGCCGGGATTGTGCTTCGGCCTGCTGGGCGGGATCTGTTTGGATCTAGCCGGCAGTGGTATCTTGGGAATCAACATTACCATCCTGGGGCTTTTGGGGTTTGCCGCCGGCTATTTGGAAAGGTTGGTTTTCAAAGGGTATCTGATCATTCCGCTCTGTTTGGTCCTGGTGGGCACGGTCATTGCCGAACTGTTTTCCTATAGCATTCTGTTGGCCTTTGGCTGGCGGATGGCGTTCCTTTCCTTCCTTGGGGGCACGCTTTTACCCCTCTGCCTTTATAACCTGGTGCTGACGGCCCCGGTTTATTTCGGGCTCAAAAAAGTCCTTGTCCTAATGGGCGAACGACGGTTAAAGGTTGGTGCGTGACGTTGAAGAAGCGGACAATTATCGGGCTGGAGCGCAGTGTTAGAGTCCTTTCCATCCTGGTGATCTTCATCTTCGCCGTGCTTCTTTTCCGCCTTTGGTATCTACAGATCATCAAAGGTGAGGAAACCTTTGAAAAATCCAGCCGTAACCGGATGCGGCCGATTCGGATCACGGCCCCCCGGGGCAATATCTACGACCGGCGGGGCGAATTACTGGTGACCAGCCGGTTTTCGCATGTTGTTTCCGTGGTGCCGGAAGATATCGAGGAAAATCCTTATGTTGTTCGCTTTTTAAGTCAAGTTTTGGAATTGTCCGAAGCCGAGTTGTTTCAGATGCTGCAGGAGAGCGCCAAGTACCAGAAGGACCAGTATGTACCGTTGAAGAGGGATGTGGATCCGGTGGCGATCGGGCAAATTCTGGAAGCAAAACTGGATCTGCCCGGCGTGGTGGTGGAGGATTATCCGGTCCGTTACTATCCGAAAGGGGAATGGGGCGCTCACCTCTTTGGGTATCTCGGTGAGATTAACGAGCAGGAGCTGGCGCAGCGGCGGGGTCTGGGCTACCGCCTGGGTGATGAAATCGGCAAGATGGGTTTGGAAAGAACCTATGATCTGGAACTGCGGGGTGAAGAAGCCGTCCGGATTTGGGAAGTCGACCGGGTGGGGCAACCGATCAAAGTGTTGGAAGAGAAGAAGTATGTTCCCGGCCATAATCTGCATCTAACGATCGATGCCCGTTTGCAAGAGGTGGCCGAACGGGCGATCCGCGAGCAGATCGCCTGGGCCCAGAGCCAGACCAACGAACAGGTGAATAAGGCCAACGCCGGCTCGGTTGTGGTGTTGGACCCCCGGACCGGTGGCATTCTGGCCCTGGTTAGTTACCCGGAGTTTGACCCCAACCTTTTTGTGGGCAATATATCGCGGTCCGCCTTTAATGAATTGATCAACAACCCGTTAAATCCCTTTTCCAACCGGGTCACGCGTGGGAAGTTCATGCCCGGCTCCACCTTTAAACCCATTACCGTGCTGGCGGCGTTGGAAGAAGACCTGGTCGATCCGGCCGAGACCTTCAACTGTACGGGGGTAGTGCGGTTTGGCAACCGGCAGCTCCGGTGCAGCCAGGTCCATGGAAAACTAAACGTGGTTGATGGGTTAAAAAACTCCTGTAATACTGTCATGGCCGAATTGGCCTTCCGGTTGGGCCCGGAAAAGCTGGCGGCGTACGCTCGCCGTCTGGGTTTGGGCGCGAAGACCGGCCTCAAACTGGAACCGGAGGAGTTGGATGGACTGATTGGCGATCCGGAATGGAAAAAACAGGCCCGGGGCGAACCCTGGTATCCCATGGAGACGGCGCTGATTGCCATCGGCCAAAGTTTTGTCGACGTGACCCCGATGCAACTGGCGCAAGTCTACGCCACCATTGCCAGTGGCGGGAAGGTCTACCAACCCCAATTGGTCCGGGAGATCACGACGGCTGCGGGGGAGACGGTGACCAAATTTGCCCCGAAAATAGTGCGGGAGCTGAAGATAAAACCGGAGCACCTGGCTATCGTGCGGAAAGGTTTGGAACAGGTGGTGACGGACGGGACCGCCCGGTATGCTTTTTGGGGTTTTCCCCTGGACCGGATCCCGGTTGCCGGGAAAACTGGGACGGCCGAGAATATCGGGAAGAACGATTATGCCTTTTTTGCCAGTTACGCGCCAGCCGACAATCCCGAGTTGGTGGTGGTCGTGGTGATTGAAGAGGGCGGTTTTGGTTCCCAGACGGCGGCCCCGGTGGCCCGGAAGATTTATGAAGCCTACTTTGGGCTGGATCAACCGGCCACGACCGGACAATAAGAGCTACGGACCGGGATGGAAGCGGCAGTGCTTTCCGGCAAGACGGGGCCGGTGGCGGAAGGCTAAGACCGACGGGAGGATTTTCCAACGGTGTTGTGGAATAAGAAGAGAAAATGATCTAAGGTGTGAGCAAAGGATGTTTGTACCGGCGACACAGCCCGTTCACGTTGAACAACTGGTCTTTAAAGGGCTCAAGCAGGGGTTGACCCTGTTCGTCCCCGAAAAGGAATCCTTTGTGTACTGGTTGGAAGTACTGGATCGCCAGTTGGACCAGGCCAAGGGTTTCTTTCAAGGTGGTGCCATCCTGGTTGAACTGGGCGAGCGCCAATTAACCCCCGGAGAACTGGCCGGGTTGAAAAAAATTCTGGCGAAATACCGGATCCGGATTAAAGGTTTCAATCCGGTGCAGCGCAAAAAACTTAATCCGCGGCCCGAAAAGCAGCTACCGGCGTCCTCCGGTGTTTTGCTGATTAAAGGAACGGTACGGAACGGTCAACGGTTGGAACATGAGGGCGATATTGTCGTGAAAGGGGATTTGAACCCCGGCGGCGAGTTGGTGGCGACCGGGGATATTATTGTTTTGGGCGCCTTAAGAGGGATTGCCCATGCAGGGGCCGGGGGAAACGTGAAAGCGGAGATTATTGCTTTTACTTTAGCCCCGGTGCAATTGCGGATCGCTCATATTTTTTCCCGGGCGCCGGAAGGAAGAAAAGGGCAACACGGCCCGGAGATTGCTTACATCAAAGGGGAAAAGATTGTTGTTGAGCGATTATAGGAGATAAAGGAGGATTCTTCATGGCGGGACGGGTGATCGTGGTAACTTCCGGAAAAGGTGGTGTGGGAAAAACCACAACCGTAGCCAATATTGGGACCGGATTGGCGCTGCGCCATAAAAAAGTGGTGATGATCGATGCCGATATTGGCTTGCGCAATCTGGATGTGGTGATGGGTCTTGAAAACCGGATCATCTATGACTTGGTTGATGTGGCGGAGAAGACCTGTCGTTCAGTGCATAAAGCGCTCATCAAAGACAAGCGGCTAAGTAATCTTTTTCTGCTTCCGGCGGCGCAGACCCGGAATAAGGATGCGATCAGTCCGGAACAGATGGTGGCCATCGTTGATGAATTAAAAGAAGAGTTCGATTACATCCTGGTGGACTGCCCGGCCGGCATTGAACGGGGGTTTGACAACGCGGTGGCGGCGGCGACGGAGGCGATCGTAGTCACAACACCTGAAGTCTCGGCGGTCCGGGATGCCGACCGGATTATCGGGTTGTTGCAGGATAAAGAGATCTACGATCCGGTGTTGATTTTGAACCGGCTCCGTCCAGATATGGTCCGCAAGGGTGACATGATGGATGTGGATGACATCAACGATATTTTAGCCATCAAGCTGCTGGGCATTGTCCCCGATGACGAAGAGATTATCATTTCGACGAACAAAGGGGAACCGGCGGTGTTAAACAACCACTCCAAAGCGGGCGAGGCTTTCCGGAATATTGTCCGCCGGATGGAGGGCGAAGAGGTTCCTTTTATGTCGGTCAACGGTGAGCCGGGCCTCTTTGGCCGGTTCTTAAAACTGTTGAACGGGAAGTAGGAGGCGAGGAGCACAGGAAGAAGCGGAGGGAAAGGGGTAAGAAGGAATGAAGTTGTTTCGCGATGAAACCCCCAGCAAAAACCAGGCGGTTGAAAGGTTGCGTCTGATTCTTGTTCATGACCGGGCGAAGGTCTCCACCGGTCTGCTTGAGCAATTAAGGGGCGAGATCATCAATGCCATCTCCAAATATGTGGAGATTGAAGAGGAAAATATCGAGATTGAACTGAACGCTACCGAATCCAAGGCTGAACTAGTCGCCAATATTCCTGTCGTCAAGGTACGTCGTG
Source organism: Bacillota bacterium (assembly GCA_012727425.1). Classification (GTDB taxonomy): domain Bacteria; phylum Bacillota; class UBA4882; order UBA10575; family UBA10575; genus Capillibacterium. The sequence continues at coordinate 37,102 of JAAYHQ010000015.1, read as the reverse complement.
CCGTTGAGTAGTAACACCGCCGTGGGCGTTGAGAAAAGGTGACGAAGAGTTGTGGGATAAGAAGACCTTCAAGAACATCGACTATTATTTGTTGCTTTCGGTCCTACTGTTGGTGACCATCGGTTTGGTGATGGTTTATAGCGCGACCAGAAATAATTACGACCTAACCGGAGGCGACCCTTTTGCCGTGGTGAAGAAGCAGTTGGTGGCCGTGGTCATCGGACTTGTGGGGATGGTCCTCATTATGTTCAGCGACTACCGGCTGCCCGATCTAATGTACCAGGTTTTCTACGGGGTCAACCTTGTTTTGTTGCTTCTGGTCCTCTCGCCGCTGGGTATGGAGATTAAAGGCGCCAAATCTTGGCTTAATCTTGGTGGGTTCTCTCTCCAACCTTCGGAGTTTGCGAAGCTGTTTGTGATTTTGACTTTAGCCAAACATTTGGCGGAGAAGGAAGAGATCGAATCCTTCTGGGATTTGTGGTCGCCCTTTCTGCATATCGCTCCGCCGCTGCTCCTGATCTTACTGCAGCCGGATTTGGGGACGACGCTGGTTTTTATCTTCTTCTTCTTTGTCATGTTGTATGTGGCCGGTTATAGCCGCCGCTTTTTGCTGTTGCTTATTCTTGCCGGGGCGATGAGTTTGGTCCTCCTTTTTGCCGGCCATTATTTTTTCGGCACACCGCTGCCGTTTAAAGAGTACCAGATTCAACGGATGATGATCTTTCTCAATCCGGACCGGGACCCCACTGGGAGCGGTTGGAATGTGCGGCAGGCGATCATTGCGGTCGGGTCCGGTCGCTTTTTCGGCAAAGGGCTTTTCCAGGGTACCCAGGGTCGCTTGGGCTTTTTACCGGAAAGCCATACCGATTTTATCTTTGCGATTCTCTGTGAAGAGTTGGGTTTCATCGGCGGATTTTTGGTCTTGATTTTATTCTTCATTTTAATCTGGCGCTGTCTGGTCATTATCCAACAGGCGAAGGATAAAAACGGGGCGCTGGTTGCCACCGGGATTATGGCGATGTTCCTCTTTCATATCCTGGAAAATATCGGGATGAACATCGGAATTATGCCGATTACGGGGATTCCGTTGCCGTTTATCAGTTCCGGAGGCAGTTCAATGATTACCAACCTTTTCGCCATCGGCTTTTTGGAGAACATCTGGATCCGCCGGCAGAAGCTGCTCTTTTAATGGCATGATTTACGCAGAGTGATGGCTTCCGCTCGTATCGACAATTGTGTCATGTTTTCCGTTATCCATAAAAAAACCGCCTTTTGCGCAGGCGGTTTTTTTGCTCCAATTGGCGCGTTCAGTTTAGTGCTTAATGCCGGCGGTTGCGCCCCGTATGGAGATTACACGGGAGGGTCGGCTCTTCACCGGGGGTGAAGGTCATGGTCTCAACGGCGTCGAAGGGGCAGAAGGGGGTGGCGATTAACCCCGATTCGGTACAGATTTCCAATACAACCTCCTCGGCGGGGGCCTCCCCGTGCAGCGGGCAGTGTTCGGTCGGCATCGGACTGCCGTCGGTGGTTTCCGTGCCGGTTACCGCCCAGTAGGTCTTGGTGATCACCCGGTCCGACGGACAGAAGGAGGTGGCTAGTGCTCCCGAGTCGAGACAGACTTGGAGGATGATTTTACTCCCGAGGTCGGGGGCGGAGTGGGTCGGACAGGAATCCACCGGTTCGGTCCCGCTAATGAAGACTTCCCGGATGGTCTCCGGGCAGTAGGGAGAAGCCAGGTAGCCGGTTTCGGCGCAGACTTCAATATTGGTCGAGACCCCGGCTGGAACTGGGAAGTCGGTGATCGGCCGGTTCTCTAAAACCCGGCGGGCAAACCGGCCCCAGATCTCGGCGGCGTAACCGCTGGTAATTTTGGTGTTATTGACCACCAAAGGCTGGGCTTGACTATCATTGCCGATCCAGACGCCGGCAATGATCTCCGGGGTATAACCGACGAACCAAGCGTTGGTGTCCTGGTCGGAGGTGCCGGTTTTCCCGGCGGCCGGCCGCCCGATCCGTGCCCGGCGCCCGGTTCCGTTTTCAATGACCCCCTTCAGCATATCCGTGACCACGTACGCCACGGATTCCCGGATGACCACACGCCGTTTGGGCGCATTCTCCAATAGTACTCGGCCCTGGCTGTCGGTTACTTTAAGAATGGCGATGGGTTCGGAATAGATCCCTTTGTTGGCCAGGGGGGTATAGGCGGCGGTCAACTCCAGGGGGGTGACCCCGCGGGTTAAACCACCCAGGGCCAGCGGGGAGAGGGCCATATCATTCAATTCACCGCTGGAGACCAGGCTGGATAAGCCCATGTTTTGGGCCATCTTAAAGACGGTACTGACCCCCAATTGGTCGGTGAGGCGTACGGAGATCGTGTTGAGCGAGGCCTCTAAGGCCGGACGCAGACGGACCGGGCCTTGGAAAGTTTTACTGAAATTCCGGGGGACCCAGACTCCGCCGTTGCCGTTGGGGTACTCGATCTCCTCATCGACCAAGACGGTGGCGGGGGTGAACCGATGGCTATCAATAGCCGCCGTATAAACAAAGGGTTTGATACAGGACCCCGGTTGGCGGTGGGCTTTAGTTGCCCGGTTTAACTGAGTGTTTTGCCAATCGCGCCCGCCAATCATCGCTTTGATGTGGCCGTTGGTGGGGTCCAGGGCGACAAAGGCAATCTGCGGTTGGGTGACATTGTTCCGGTCCGGCTCACCGGTGGGCAGGTCGGCGATGGCTTCTTCAGCGATGGCTTGCATCCGCAGATCCAGAGTGGTGTAGATCCGATAGCCCTGGGTATAAAGGTCTTCTTCGGTAAACAGCTTACGTTTGGTGGTCAGTTCTTGAATGATGTAGTCGACAAAGTAGGGCGCATTCCGCATCCGGGCGCCTTCACTGACCACCCCGAGCGGTGCTTGCTTGGCCCGGGCGGCTTCTTCCGGGGTGAGGTAGTTGGCTTCCACCATTTTGTCGAGCACAAAGTTCCGGCGGTTCAGGGCGTTTTCCGGGTTTTTAAACGGGCAATAGTTGGCGGGACTCCGGATGATCCCGGCAAGCAAGGCAAACTGTGGCAGTTCCAGTTCCCAGATGTGTTTATTGAAATAACGCTGGGCCGCGGCCTCCACCCCGTGGGCCCCGTTTCCGAAATAGATATAGTTCAAATAACGTTCGAGAATTTCGTTTTTCGATAAGTTTCGTTCCAGGTTAATTGCGTAGAACCATTCCTTGACCTTTCGCGAGATGGTTTTCTTGTGGGTTAAGAGAGAGACTTTAGCGTACTGCTGGGTGATGGTACTGCCCCCTTGAATGAAATCCCAGGCTTTAAGGTTCATCCAGGTGGCGCGCAGGATTGCTTTGATTTTGATCCCGCGGTGGTTGTAAAAATCCGGATCTTCCACGGCGATGATGGCGTTCTTCATCATCTCCGGAATCTGGTCGAAATCCACGGGGATCCGGTTCTCCTGAAAAAGGCGTTGGACAATATCACCATTGATATCATAGATGATCGTGGCTTCCACCGGGGGCGGGGGGTTGTCCGGGATTTTGGAACCAAAGATGACCCCGGCCGCGATCCCGAGTAGGAGTCCGGAGACAACGACGATCGTAACTAAACGCCATGATAAGCCGAAAGGTTGATGCAGGTTGGACATGAGCTGCCCCTCCCCGTTTGGTAGGTTAACAAAAGTGCATACTTGGCGACTGCAGTCTAGCTATATATTTAGGTTAGAAAAGTGCTGGCTTAAAGACCGGTGCCGATGCCCATCCAGAGGTCAGAATTTGAAAAGAACACATAAAAATAGAAGAAGGAAAACAGGATTGACGACAGCACGTCAGTCCCAAGGCAAAGGTGGTGGTGGGCATATGCGGATGCGACTAAAAAAGAGAAGGCGAATCCGGGTTTTACCACCGGTTTTTCAGAGAAAAACCACTTTGCGCTTTGTCTTATTTATTCTCTGTTTGTTTGGTGGATTCCTCTTTGCTGATCATCAATTACGCCCGGTGATCCAAGCGAAAGCGGAAGCGCAGGCCCGCGTCCTCGCGACAACATCAATTAATCAGGCGATCCGGGAAAAGGTGGCGAAAAATATCCGTTACGAAGATTTAATCTCGGTGAAAGTGGATAACCGGGGACGGGTTGTCCTGATGCAACCGAACACCGGCGAGATTAACCGGTTGGCTTCGGATGCCACGATCACCGTGCAGCAATTGATGAAAAACACCAAGGATAAAATCTATCTACCCCTTGGTCAATTGTTGGGGAGCCAGTTGCTGGCGGGACGGGGTCCGGATGTGCCAATTGTTATAGTCCCGGTCGGGACGGTGGAGAGCCGGGTCTATGACGTTTTTGAGGAAGCCGGTATTAATCAAACGCGGCACAAGATCTACTTGGAAGTAAAAACAATGGTCCGGGTGGTCGTTCCTTTGCTCCGTTCTCATGTGGAGATCCGGGCCGAAGTACCCCTGACCGAAGCGATCATCATGGGCGAAGTGCCCCAGGTTTATTTTGGCGGTCAACCGGTGGTGAGCATCCCGGACCTCTTAAAAACGCTTCCTGGCGAGTAGGAAAGATTCACCACTCGCCAGGAATGCAGAGCAAATTTGGTGATTTAATCGAACAACACACTGACGGAGATGTTTTCGTGGATCCGGCGGATCGCCTCGGCAAACAAGGGCGCGACCGAGATCAGTTTTAACTTGGGATAGGCAGGGTTTTCGGCCAAGGGCAAGGTGTTACAGACGACCAGTTCCTTAACGCTGGGCCGGTTCAGGCGCTCGAGCGCCGGCGGGGAAAAGACCCCATGGGTGGCTAAAATGTGGATCTCTTTGGCTTCCCTTTCCTCCAATGCATTGATAACCTGTTCCAAGCTGCCGGCGGTGTCGATCATGTCGTCGATGATAATCGGTGATTTTCCTTTAACATCGCCAATAAAAAAGGACATCTCGGCCACATTCGGACCGGGTCTTCTTTTGTACATGACGCCAAGGGGTAAATGTAAATAAGTAGCCAGTTTTTCCGCCTTCTTCACACTGCCCGCATCGGGGGCGATCACGACACCGTCCTCGATCTCCTTTTCCTTTATGTATTGGGAGAGCTTGGGGAGGGCGGTCAGATTGTCGCAGGGAATATTAAAGAAACCTTGAATCGCCGGGGAATGGAGATCCATTGTCAAGATCCGGTCGGCACCGGCCGTGGTGAGGATGTCAGCCACCATACGTGCGGTGATCGGTTCCCGGGGGGCGGTTTTCTTTTCCTGACGAGCGTAAGCGTAAAAGGGGATAACGGCTGTGATCCGTCCGGCGGAAGCGCGTCGTAACGCATCAATCATCACGAGCAGTTCCATGAGGGTTTCATTAACGGGTTTGGAAAAGGGTTGCACTACGAAGACATCGGCGCCGCGGATGCTTTCGTCATAACGGACATAGATTTCCCCGTTGGCAAAACGGGAGATGCGCACTCCACCCAGGGAGACTCCGAGATGGCTGGCAATTTCTTGAGCCAAAGCGGGGTTGGCGGTACCGGTAAAAAGTTTCAGCTGTGGGTAACGGCTCACCATTAATCACCTCATTATTGCCTAATCCTAATACTTGGCTTATTTTATCCTCCACTCATCATCCACCATGAAACGCAACACGGAGGGGTGGACATCCGGACCGGACATCCCGGCATAAAGTAAAATAACCGGAAAACAAACAAAAAAGACCCATAAAAAAGGCCTTTTTTGGGGGTACACTCTACCTTAGATCGCCCTTTGTACCTTCCCCGAACGCAGGCAGCGGGTACAAACTTTAATTGTTTTGGGCGTTCCGTTGATCAGAGCTTTGATCCGTTTGATATTTGGCTTCCAAACCCGTTTGGTCTTGATGTTCGAGTGACTGACCAGATTACCGGTTTGCTGTCCCTTACTGCAAATATCACAACGAGCAGCCACTTGATTTTACACCTCCACAGCAAGCTTAGTCCATACAGAGTCAATTCTATCATATCGGGCACCGCTCCGCAAGCCACAGATCTCAATATTTCTCAATCGTAAAGAAAAACCGGTTTACCCGGAAAAAGGAGGATAATTAACAAACAATTAAGAAAAATATTAAATAAAAAGATAATAGAGGAGAAAAGAGGAGAATTATTCCTCGGGCAAGAAGTTAATAGGGGGCGTTCGGTAATATAATAGGGGGGAAAGGATCGTTTGCCGATTATTTGTCCTCTTGTTCCGTTTTTTCCAGGTTTTTTCCGAAATGAGCAGGAGTTGCGGATTGGAGGGCGAATATAATTGAAGATTTATCCCCAAAAGGAGGTCTGACCCGTGGAGAGAAACCTCTCCGTTAAGTCCCAAAAAACCTTGGGCCGGATAGACGTCGCCCCGGAAGCCATTGCCATGGTGGCCGGGATTGCGGCCTTGGAATGTTTCGGTGTTGTCGGCATGTCCTCCCGGAGCTTTCAGGATGGGATTGCCGAATTAATATTAGGTAAAGAAAATTTGACCAAAGGAATCGAAGTGCGGATCGAGGATAACCGGGTGATCGTCGATCTGTATGTGATTGTGGAGTACGGGACCAAAATCAATGAAGTCGCCCACAATGTGATCGAAAATGTGAAATACGCGATCGAAAATCAGCTTGGCGTTGTGGCCACCAAAATCAACGTGATTGTAACCGGTGTCCGCACGGGAAGTAACGGCAATTTGTAGGGAGGGTCAAGGATTGAGCCTTGATTTAATCGATGGACCAAAAATCAAAGAGATACTTGCTGCCGGCGTGGAGACGTTGGTGGGGCATAAGGAGGAAGTAGATGCCCTTAATGTTTTCCCGGTTCCCGATGGTGATACGGGAACCAACATGTCCCTGACGTTTCAAGCGGCGTTAAGGGAAGCGGAAAAAGCCAGCGATGAGGTTCCGGATATTCTGGAACGGGCAGCACAGGGTGCATTGATGGGGGCCCGGGGTAATTCCGGGGTTATTGTTTCCCAGTTTTTCCGTGGCTTTGCCCGTGCGGTCGGTAAAGCGCAGCATTTGGGCATTCCAGAGATCGCCAAGGGTATCGTTGGGGCCGCCAACACGGCATATCAGGCTGTACGGAAACCGGTCGAGGGGACAATTCTTACCGTGATCAGAGAAGCAGGCGCAAAAGCCCAAGCACTCCAGGGGAAAGAGCAGGATCCGATCCGGTTTTTTGAACAAGTTTACCGCCATGCCGAAGAGGTGCTGGCCAAAACACCGGAGATGTTACCCACTTTAAAACAGGCTGGAGTGGTCGATGCGGGCGGAAAAGGTCTGCTTTTCTTTTTTCAAGGTGTCCTTGCCGCTTTGAAGGGAGAGGCCATTCCGGTTAAGAAGGCGGCACCGGCCGAGAAGAAACCGCTTTTTGCGCCGGTTGAGGATGACCTTGATCCGGAAAACATCACCTTCCAGTACTGTACGGAGTTTATCATCCGCGGGGAAAATATGGATTTGGAAACGATCAAAGAGGATCTGGAACCCCACGGGGACAGTCTCTTAGTGGTGGGGGACGAGCAGACAGTCAAGATCCACATCCATACCAACAACCCGGGTTTGATCCTGGACTATGCCGTGCATCTTGGTTCTTTGTCGGAGATCGACATCAATAATATGGTGGAGCAGAGTCAACAGCGGCTGGAACAACTCCGCCGCGACAAGACGCCCCAGGCCAATAAAGAGATTGGCTTAGTGGCGGTGGCGTCCGGTGAAGGACTCCAGAACATCTTCCGTAGTCTTGGCGTGGATGAGGTTATCGCCGGTGGTCAGACGATGAACCCCAGCACCGAGGATCTTTATAAAGCGGTGATGAAGGTCCCGGCGAAACAAGTGATCATTCTGCCGAACAACGGCAATATTGTCATGACCGCAGGGCAGGTCAGTGAACTTACCGATATTCCGCTGGCGGTGGTGCCCTCCAAGTCGATCCCGCAAGGGATTGCGGCCTTGATGGCCTTTGCGCCCGAAGAAACGCTGGTCCACAACCAGGAGGCCATGACCAGGGCGTTGAGCACGGTGGTCACCGGCGAGGTGACCTTTGCGGTCCGGGCTTCTTCCATTAACGGCTTGGAGATCCAGGAAGGGGACATCATCGGCTTAAAAGATGGTGATATCGTCTGTAAAGGAAAGGATGCTTCGGCGGTCCTGCTTGATTTGCTCGCCAACTGTGTTGAAGCTGAGGATTCATTTATCACTATTTATTATGGTCATGATATTAATGAGAAGGAAGCCGAAGGGGTCCTGGAAAAAGTCCAGTCGCTCTTCCCCGACGCGGAAGTGGAATTATATTATGGTGGACAACCACTTTACTACTATTTATTCTCAGTGGAGTAGGAAAAGTTTCAATCTGCGAAGTAGGGTTAGGGTTTTAGGTTTAAGATGCGGATCACAGGCGGAAAATACGGCGGACTGAAACTGCTGGGGCCGACCCACGAAGGATTAAGGCCGACCACGGATCGGTTGCGGGAGGCGCTCTTTAACATTTTGGGCGCCACCTTTCTTAACGGGCGGGTTTTGGATCTCTTTGCCGGTGCTGGTACATTGGGGATCGAGGCCTTAAGCCGCGGGGCCGGGGCCGTTACCTTTGTGGAAAAAGATCCGAAGGGGTTACGCCTCCTCAAAAAAAATCTGCAACGCCTCCCCGCCATGGACACGAAAGAGGTCAGTATCTATCCCGTTGATGTCCGGCGGATTTTACCGAAAATCAGTCGGGAAGAGGCTCCTTATGACCTGATTTTCATTGACCCCCCTTTTCAAGCAAACCTTTGGTTACCAGTTTTAGAGCTGATTTCCCGCTTGTCGGTTTTGGCCCCCGCCGGCCGGATTGTAGTGGAGATCCCGCGCCATAACCACCTTCCGGAACGGGTGGGCCGGCTCCAGCGGGTCGATAAGCGGGTCTATGGTGAGGTGTCCTTGGAATTTTGGGAGTATATAAATGATGGAGCTGATGTGGAATGACGAGGGCCATCTGCCCGGGCAGCTTTGACCCGGTGACCAATGGTCATCTTGATATTATTACCAGGGCGGCCGAGATCTTCGACGAGGTAATCGTGGCGGTGGGGAACAACCCGGCCAAGAAAACCCTGTTTACCATTGAAGAGCGGGTCGCGTTATTGAAAGAAGCGATCGCCGGGACCGGCCTTGCAAATGTGCGCGTCGACCATTTCGAGGGTTTGCAGGTTGATTACGCCCGGGCCCAAAAGGCGCAGGTGATCGTGAAGGGTTTACGGGCGCTCTCCGATTTTGAATATGAGTTTCAAATGGCCTTGACCAATAAAAAATTGGCTCCGGAACTCGAAACCATGTTTATGATGACGGAGAATAAATACGCCTTTCTCAGTTCCAGTCTAGTCAAGGAGATCGTGCTCTTTGGCGGGAATCCGGAAGGGTTGATTCCCCCAGCGGTTTTGGCCCCTTTACAGAAAAAAATGGCTGAAGTGAGGGGGCAGCGGTGAGTAGCAACCACTTATTCTCCCTCCTGGGGCGCCTGGAGGAGCTGATCACCAAAAGTCCGCGCTTGGCGGGGCGTGCTTTTCTGCCGGTCGATGAGGCTTTGGAGATCATGAATAAGATCCGGGTGATTGTCCCCGACGAAGTGAAGGCGGCACAAGAGCTTGTCAAGCAAAGGGAAGCTCTGCTCCGGAAAACTCAGGAAGAAGCGGACCGGATCCTCAGCCGGGCAACCAAGGAAGCGCAGCGGCTCCTCTCGGAGCACCATCTGATCAAGTTGGCGCAGGAAGAGAGTAAGGCGATTAAAGCCCAAGCTTTTCAAGTGGCCCAGCAGATGGAGAAGGAAGCCAACCGGAATGTCTATGAGATTCTAGGCCGACTGGAAGATAACCTCTTACAAGCACTAAAGGTGGTCCACCGGTCGAAGGAACAATACCGGTCGGTTGGCGAAGAAGAAGGAACGGCGGAAGAAAACAGCGATTAATTAAATATTATGGTGAAGAAATGAGTAAGCCTCGACCAAAGGAAACCGGGAAAATAACAATTGCCATCGACGGTCCGGCCGGATCCGGGAAGAGCACCGTGGCCAAAAGGGTCGCGGCGGCCTTGGGGATCTTGTATCTCGACACGGGGGCGATGTACCGCGCCGTAACTTTAAAGGCGCTCCGGGCCGGTTTATCCTTGACCGATGAGGTCGCGCTGGCGGAGTTGGCGGCGGCGACCGTTCTGGAGTTTAAACAGACCGCCGACGGGACCTACCACCTTTTTATGGACGGCGAGGATGTCAGTACGGAGATCCGGTCCGTGCCGGTGACGCAAGCTGTTTCTGCGGTCTCGGCGGTGCCGGGGGTGCGGGCCGTCTTAGTCCAGCAACAGCAACGGATTGGCCGCCAGGGGGGAGTGGTGATGGACGGCCGTGATATTGGGACGGTCGTTCTCCCCCAGGCCGATCTGAAGATTTTTTTAACCGCATCCTTGGCGGAACGAGCCCACCGGCGGTGGCGCGAATTGCGGGCCAAAGGGTGCCTGGTGACTAAGGAAGAGGTGGAAGAAGATTTAGAACGGCGGGATGCTTTCGACGCGGGGCGCCCGGTGGCACCGCTCAAACCGGCGGCGGACAGTATAATCCTGGACACGACGGCGCTCACCATTGAGGAAGTGGTCGCAAAGATCCTGGCCTTATCTTCTTCTTTCTGGGCGAAGCAGGAGGGTTGACAAGTTTGTTATACCGAATTGGCCGCATGCTACTTACTGGTTTGCTCCGACTTTGCTACCGGTTTCAGGTCTTTGGTGCGGAACATCTTCCGGAAACGGGTCCGGTTATTGTCGTCAGTAACCACGCCAACTTCATCGATCCGATTGTTGTCGGTTGTAGCCTGCATCAACGGCAGGTTTGTTTTATGGCCAAAGAAGAGTTGTTCCGGATCCCCTTGTTTGGCGGTTTAATCCGGCGCCTCGGGGCCTTTCCGGTGAAACGGGGGACCGGCGACCGGGGCGCTTTCCGGGCGGCCCGGGCGGCGCTGGTGGCCGGTAAGGTAGTGGGAATGTTCCCCGAAGGAACGCGGTATAAAGACGGAAAAATTCACCCTTTGAAGCCGGGAGCGGCTCTGCTGGCGGTGGAAACCGGGGCGCTGGTCCTGCCAATGGTCATCACCGGAACCCACCAGTTGAAACCCTTCCGTTTTCCACGGATCAAAGCCTATGTGGGTCCGGTGCTCAAGTTGGAAGCGGCCGCCGATAAAAAAACGGCGGTCCGGCGCGGTACCGAGCAGATCTATGCGCGGCTGATGGAATTATGGGAAAAAAGCGGAGGCGGCGGTTGAAAAATGGGTAAAATTATAGTCGGAGAGAAAGCCGGTTTCTGTTTCGGGGTGGAAAGGGCGCTCCGCATTGCCCGGGAAAGCCGTCGGCAAAACCAACAACCGGTCTACATTCTGGGGGCCTTGATCCATAATCCACGGGTGATTGCGGATCTGGAGAGACAGGGGATGCAAACCATCTCCGACTTGACCGAGGCCGCCCCAGGGGGAATTCTCCTCATCCGTTCCCATGGCGCGGGACCGCAGATCTTTGCCGCGGCGCGGGAACGGGGGCTGACGGTGGTTGATGCCACCTGCCCCTTTGTGAAACAGGAACAGACTTTAGCCCGGGAGTTACGCCGGGATGATTATCAGGTTTTGGTGGTCGGTGACCCCGCCCATCCGGAAGTAAAGGCCGTGGTTGATACTGTAGACGGAGAAGCGGTTGTGGTCAATCCGGCCCGGCCTGACCAGTGGCGAACCCAGCAGTTTAAACCCAAACTGGGCTTGGTCTGCCAGACTACTCTTTCCCAGGAACAGTTGGCGGCGGTGGTCGCGGCGCTGCTTCCGGTGGCGAAAGAATTAAAGATCTTTAATACGATCTGCCATGCGACCAGGGAGCGGCAGGAGGAAACCGCCAAGCTAGCGCGGGAAGTTGATCTTTTGTTGGTAATCGGAGGAAAGAATTCGGCCAATACTCGTAAACTAGTAGAGATTGGGGCTTCTTTTACTCCGACTTATCATATAGAATCAAAAGAAGAGATTCAACCCCAGTGGTTGGAAGGGAAAAAAATAATTGGAGTGACAGCCGGAGCGTCGACCCCTCAAAGTCAGATTTCCGAGGTCGTGGACTGGCTGCAACAAAATTATACAGGAGGTATAGCTATGGAAGAACATCAAGTTACGAACGGACATCTGACGGAGGAGGTAGATAAAGTGGAGAAGGCCGAGCCGACCATGGACAGCGAACCAGTGGCGAACGGGCCCATGGACAAAGAAATGGACAGCGTAGTAATGGCCAACGAAGCAACCGGCAGTGAACCCGTGGTTGGCGAAACAATGGACAGTGAAGCTGCAGCCAACGAAGCCATGGACGGCGAAGCGTTGTTGCTGAACCAGGAGATCCCCCGGTTGGAAGAGGGCGAGATTATCGAAGGGACCGTTGTGGCGGTGGCCGATGATGAGATCGCGGTTAATGTCGGCGGGAAGTCGGATTATACGATTCCTCTGGCGGAGCTGACCAGTGCAAAAGTGGATTCCGCCCGCGAGATCGTGCAAGTTGGGGACAAGATCAAAGTGATGGTTCTGAAAGCCGGCGATGAAAAAACGCGGCTTTCCAAGCGTAAGGCCGATGAAGAGCTGGCCTGGTTGCAATTGAAGGACGCGTTTGAAAAGCACCAACGGGTGTCTGGGAAAATTGTCCGTGCGATCAAGGGTGGACTCCAGGTCAACGTCAACGGCCTCATTGCCTTTCTTCCTGCTTCCCATGCGGATCTGGGTTACGTGGGCGATCTGAGCACTTTGGAAGGCTTGGAAGCAGAGTTTTATGTGATTGACTTCGAAGCCAAGCGACGCCGGGCTGTTCTCTCCCGCAAAGAGGTGCTGACGGAGGAGCAGGCGGCCGTGGAGGCCAGGGTCTACGCCGAACTGACCGAGGGGGAAACCCGCAAAGGAGTTGTCACCCGCTTGACGCCCTTTGGTGCTTTTGTGGATATCGGTGAGGGCGTGGAAGGACTCCTCCATATTTCGGAGATCGCTTGGGAGCGGATTGCCCATCCTTCCGCCCGGTTAGAAGAAGGCCAGGAGATTGAGGTTTTGGTGACCAAGGTTGATCCGGAGGCCAAACGCATCTCCCTTAGCTTGAAACAGTTGTCCCCCCATCCCTGGAGTAATGTCGGGGAGAGGTATAAGGTGGGGGACGTGGTCGAGGGGAAAGTGGTCCGCCTGACTTCGTTTGGGGCCTTTGTGAACCTGGAAGAGGGCGTCGATGGCTTGATCCACATCTCGCAGTTGAGCGACCGGCGGGTGGAAAAACCCGATGATGTGGTGCAAGTCGGCCAGACGGTCCGGGCTAAAGTAATCAAAGTCGAACCGGAAGAAAGGAGGATCGGTTTAAGTATCCGTGCCGCCCAGGAGAAGAAGGAGGAACCGGCACCGGAGCAGAAACCGGCCCTGTCCATTCCTGGTCTGGAAGATAAACCACTCTCCTCAAACTTAGGTGATATCTTGGCCGAAAAGATGGGTTTGGGGCAAAACGGCCGCGATTCAGAATAAGCATAATCAGCGCCAAACGTTGTTTGCCAAAGGCTTTCCTCGAGAAAAAGGAAGGCCTTTTTTTTGTCCTGGTGCCAAGCTGCGTTTGGCGCGACCGGAGGGCAGTGGCGTCCGGTGGCTTATCCTTGCCGGGTCGGTCAGTTTGTGAATTGGAATTAAAAGCGGTGGGATAATAAATTTTAACATGACCGGACCCAACGTCAGGAACGGGAGGAGGAAATAAGGATGAGTATCGGCTTGCTGCTGCTGATTGGCGCAGGAATTCTGATCCTGTTGGGACTGGCCCAGCAAGTCTTGGACCGGCTCTATCTCAATGATAAACAGGCTTTGCTGATTCTGGCAGCCATGGTGGTGGGCAGTTTTATCGAGATCCCCCTCTACCGGGGTCAGCCGCCGGTCAGCATCAATTTGGGCGGCGCCCTTATTCCGCTGGCCCTGAGTATTTATGTTCTATACCGGGCCGGAACCGCCAGGGAGACCACCCGGGGCATCCTGGGGGCATTGCTGGTGGGGGCACTGATCTACGGTGTGGCCAAGATCTATAAATTTGATATCAACGCCGGATTCGTTGATCCCCAGTATCTGTGGGGAATAATTGCCGGGGTCACCGCCTATCTGATCGGACGTTCGCGGCGGCTGGCTTTTGTGGGAGCCACGACCGGGGTGATTCTGGCCGACATTGCTCACGCGGTCGAAGGGGCCTTACGGGGTATGCGCTACGGGCCAAGCCGGATCGGCGGGGCCGGTGTTTTGGATACGGTGGTTCTTGCCGGGCTGATCGGTGTGGTTTTGGCCGAAATCATTGGGGAGTCCCGGGAATGGCTCCAGGGCGGGCCGGACCGTTCTTCCGCGCGCACAGAGGGTCTGGTCGCACCGGAAAAACCGGAAGGAGGTGCGGATGATGAATAAAAGAGGAGGCGGGCACCGGTGGCTGCTTTTGCTTGTCTTCCTAACGCTGGCCGGTCCGGTTTGCGGACATACGGAACGGGAGGATGGTTATTTTACGCTGGTTGATGCGGAAGGACGCCGCATTGCCCGGACGGCCCATGAAGTGAAAAAAGGGGACCAGTACTTAACGGCCGATAATAAGTTGTACCGGGTGGAAGAAGTGAAGGAAAACACCGCCCATCTTCGTTTTGTACGGCAAGTGAACTTGGAAGCGGCGATTGCCCCGTCTTTCCTTACCCGGCTGACCAGTGCGGTGCTCCGTCTTTTCCCCGGAAAAGAAAAATACGCCCAGAGTGATAACCGGCCGGTGGCGATCTACCATACCCATTCGGCCGAATCCTATGTGCCGACGGACGGGCGGTCAAGCATTCGGGGGAACGGCGGGATCTTTAAGGTGGGCGAAGCTTTGGCCCAGGCTTTACGGGAGCGCGGGGTCAATGTGATCCACGATAAAACCCCCCACGATCCCCATGATGCGCTGGCTTATGACCGGTCACGGCGGACCGCCGCCGAGCTCTTGAAGAAAAACCCCATTGCCCTGCTGGATATCCACCGTGATGCGGTTCCGGCCGATGAGTATGCGGGCGAGGTCAATAATACGGCGGTCACCAAAGCCCAACTGGTGGTTGGCCGGCAAAACCCGAACATGAAAGCCAATGAAGCCTTTGCCTACCAAATCAAGGCGGTAGTCGATAAAAAATACCCCGGTTTCATCAAAGGGATTTTCTACGCAGACGGCAAGTATAACCAGGACTTGGCCCCGCGGCTGCTCCTGGTGGAGATGGGGACCCACGCCAACAGCCGGGAAGAAGCGGAAAGGGGTGCCGCCATCTTCGCAGCAGCGACCAAAGAGGTGTTGACCAATGCGGGGGCCAGCAAGCGAGCGGTGGGAGCCGGGGCTTTGCGGTCCCTTTGGTGGGTGATTGGTCTTTTGGTGGTCGGGGTGGTGATCTATTTTGTGATAAACGGCGGATTTGGCAAGATCCGCACGAGTCTTGGGGGTACCGGTGGGGGCCCGGAGGGTGACACCGGCCTGGATGCGCCCGCCGACCGCGAACCGCCGAAGGGGGAATAGAGGTTAAAAGTGATCTACCACTGGGCGGGTAGAGGTGGGGTGGCGCCTTTGGCGGCGGCCATTCATCTTGGGTATTTGCCCTCCCGGGTCGAGAGCGCAGCAGAACTCCGTTTTTTTCTCCGGCAGGAACTGCCGTGGCGGAAAGGGGTGACCGCTGGTGAATTTGGCGTGCTATGTCTAGCTGGTTGGGGACGGAAGGGGGAAGCGGTGTACACCTTGGCGACCGGGAAAAAACCGGATTTGCTGCTAAAAACAATCACGAACCTCCTTCCGCTCTTGGGGGAGGACCCGTCAAACTATCATTTTATTGACTGTCAATTGGCACTGAACCGGCACCGTCGGCAAAGCACCGTCGTGGGTGCGGGGCTTTGCGGTTGGTATAATGCCCTCGGCCGGATGGTCCGGGAAGTGCAGAGGGGTTTGTAGTGAAAGTAATCTATCATTGTTACGGGCGGGCCCATTCGTCGGTGGTTGCCGCCCACTTGCACCTGGGGACCCTGCCACTGGCGGGACCGGTATCAAAGGAGCAAATTATGGCGGTCCCCGAATTTGATCGTGCCGAGGCCGCGGATTTTGGTGCGCCTTATTTTGTGGGGCAGGACGAAGCGGGAAACGAGGTCTATATTTTGGGCCTGAACGGCCAGACGCCCCTTTGTGTCCGGGCTATGCTCAGTCTGGCCGGCCAACTGGGTTTGGCCGACCGGATCCTCTTGGTTAACACCTTAACGGCGATTGGCTTGACGACCCGGGTCGGGGGTTTTATCTCAAAAAAACTACGCTGTCCGAGGCTGGGGAAACCCCTGGCCACCCTGGGGATCATCCGGTCTTTACCCCGGTTGCGCCAGTTGGTGGCGGTCGTCAAAAAGGAGCTGGCACAGAAGGGGCAAAGTGGCGATGCTTAAGGGTAATGGCTTGTGGTTGGGGTCCGGACGGGAGGAGGGATGAGGATCAAGATCGGTATTCCACGAGCGCTGCTCTACTACTGGTATGGTCCGTTGTGGCGCGTTTTTCTGGCCGAACTGGGTTTGACGCCGGTGGTCTCAGGGCCGACCGGGAAGGAACTCCTGAACACCGGGGTCAAAGCCACTGTCGATGAGGCTTGTCTGCCGGTGAAGGTTTTTATCGGCCACTGTTTGTCTTTGCGCGCCCAATGCGATTTTCTCATGGTCCCCCGCCTGGTCAGCGTCAATAAAAAGGATTATATTTGCCCCAAATTTATGGGTTTACCGGAGATGACCAGGCAGGCGGTGGGAGACCGGCCGCTTTTCATCTGGAAGAGCGAGAAAAACTGCGCTTTGGGGTCGCCGCAGGCGCTTCCGGCCGTGCTGCGCCAGGGTTTTTCCGCCCGGCGCATCAAGAAAGGACTGCAAAAGGCGGAAGCCGCCTTCCGCACTTACCACCGTCTTCTGCAGGAAGGGTTATTTCCGGAGGAAGCGGAGACCGTCCTTTTCACTGGGGCTTTCCCCCACCGGGCGGAAAAAGGGCGCCGGATTGGCCTGATTGGCCACCCCTATTGTTTGTACGACCCTTTAATCAATTTGGGGACGATCGATCTTTTACAGCGCTATGGGTTTCAAGTATTGGCTCCGGAGTATTTCACTCCCCGGCAGATCGAGGCGGAGCTACGCCTGCTGACCAAACCCTTGTTTTGGACTTTGAGCCAGCGGATCGTCGGCGCCTTTCGCCTGCTGTGCAAGCAAAGGGTGGAGGGGATCATCTACCTTAGCGCCTTTGCCTGCGGCCCGGAGGCCTTGATCGGGGAGTTGGTGAAGAAGGAAGCCAAAGTGGCGGGCCTTCCCCTCCTCCAGTTGGCTCTGGACGAACATTCGGGGGAAGCCGGGCTGGTGACGAGAATCGAGGCGTTTATCGATCTTTTGCAGAGAAAGAGGAGATTAAGTTGCGTTTAACCTTTCCCCACATGGGACTCCTTTCCCTTCCGGTGGAAACTTTACTGAACGGCCTTGGCCATGAGGCGGTGCTCGCCCCGCCAACCAACAAACGCACTTTTGAACTGGGGGCCAAATATGCACCGGAGGGCGCCTGTCTCCCGTTCAAGATTAACCTGGGGAACTTTATTGAAGCTTTGGAGCAAGGGGCGGAAGGGATCTTGATGGGCGGAGGGTTGGGGCCTTGCCGTTTCGGTTACTACGCCCAAATTCAACGGCAGATCCTGGCCGATTTGGGTTATAAATTCCAGCTGTTTCTGTTCGAACCGCTCGGGGGCGAACGACAGGAGCTTTCCCGTACCTTACGGTTGTTGCTGGGCAAGGTCCCGTTGTCCCGGGCGGCTGCGGTCTTTCGGCTGGCCTGGCAGAAGATCCGCTGGATCGACCAGGGAAACGCCCTTCTCCGCTTCATGCTGCCCCGCTGCATTGACCAGGGCAAAGCGCAGCGCAGTTACGAACAATTTTTGGCGGCGATGCGCCGGGAGGAAAAGATGAAAAACCTCAGTTTCCACTATCGGCAGTTGGCGGCGGAGCTCCGGGCAAACCGGCGACCCGAGGGCGAACCTCCGCTCCGGGTGAAGCTGATCGGCGAAATCTATATGGTGTTGGAACCCCGGGTCAATTTTCATCTGGAGATGCTTTTGGGGGAGATGGGGGTTGAGGTGGTCCGGAACATGTCCATCTCCCAGTGGCTGGAAGAACACTTGTTTGGTTTTTTCTACCCCCACCACCGGCGGCGGACGATTCTGCTTTCCGAACCCTTTTTGTCGGCTTTCGTCGGCGGCCACGGCCGGGAGACCATCGCGGAGATGGTCGATGCGGGGGTGAACCGTTTGGATGGCGTGATTCAAGTCCTCCCCTTCACCTGTATGCCGGAGATTGTCGCCCAAAGCATTACACCGGCGGTCAGCGCTGCCTACCAGTTGCCCATCTTGACCCTGGTCCTGGATGAGCATTCGGCGGAGGCGGGGGTGCGAACCCGGTTGGAGGCCTTTGTCGATCTGTTGCGGCGCCGGCGCACCGGGAACAAAGGGGCAAGGCGGGTGTTTCCTGGGGCGCTGGGGTAGGGGGTTCGGTCGTGAAGCCGACCATTTCGTCGCCACCCGGTGGAAACGGTCTTTTACCCAAGCGGCGTCCATAAGCAGTTAGCCATTGGTCCGTGGTCCTTTTTGCGCGGAGAGTATCAACTAGTATCTTCTTAGGCAGGTGATCTTGGATGGAAGACGGTGTTTATTTGGGTGTGGATGTGGGTTCGGTCAGTACGAACCTGGTGGTGATGGCGCCAAACGGGCGGATCATCAAAAAAATCTACCTGCGTACCGAAGGTAATCCTATTAGTTCGGTCCAGAAGGCCTTTCGCGAAGTGGCCCCGGAGTTTAGTCAGGCCAAGGTCCTGGGGGTGGGGGTCACCGGTTCCGGCCGGCAGCTGATTGGGGCGATCATCGGGGCCGATGTGATTAAAAACGAGATCACCGCCCATGGGGTGGCGGCTTTGCGCGCTTATCCCCAGGTCCGGACGGTTCTGGAGATCGGCGGCCAAGATTCAAAGATCATCCTGATCGACCATGGGGTGGCGGTCGACTTTGGGATGAATACGGTGTGTGCCGCGGGGACCGGTTCGTTCCTGGACCAGCAGGCGCACCGGCTTAACCTGTCCATCGAGGAATTTGGGCAGATCGCTCTGCGTTCGAAACACCCGGTGCGGATCGCGGGGCGTTGTTCAGTCTTTGCCGAATCGGATATGATCCACAAGCAACAGATGGGCCATAGTCTGGAGGATATTGTGGCGGGCCTTTGTGCCGCTTTGGTGCGGAACTACCTGAACAATGTAGGGAAAGGGAAAGAGATCCGTCCGCCCATTTTGTTTCAAGGGGGCGTGGCGGCGAACGCCGGGATCAAACGGGCTTTTGAGCAGGAGTTGGGACACCCGGTAATTGTTCCGGAATATTACGATACGATGGGGGCCTGGGGCAGTGCTTTACTGGCCCAGGAGGAGAAAGCGGTGTACGGTAAGACCAGTTTCCGCGGGTTCCAACTGAGTGAGGAGGAGATTGGCGTCAGCAGTTTTGAGTGCGTGGACTGTCCCAACCGGTGTGAGGTGGTTAAAGTGCAGATTAACCAGCGGCCGGTCTCCGGCTGGGGCGACCGCTGTGGCAAGTGGCAGCGGATAAACACCGAGGCCACCGGGTAAAATAAACCAGGACGCCCAATGTGGGCTGAATCTGAATTCTTGTCCCAGAAGAAGTTATTCTTAGGTCATTCCTAAGGAGAGTAAGAGGTTCAGAATGAAGAGAAGTTTTCGCCGTCCCCGGCCTGTGGCCGAATTGCGAAAGGAGAAGGAAAGAAAAGAGCGCACTCCGGAACAGGAAGGGCAGGAACAGGGGCCCGTTCTGGTTCCTGATTTAGCGGCGAATATCGCTTATTTGGAAGCGCGGATCGGGTCCAGTAACGATGTGGTCTTCCGTGAATTTGTCATTCCCCTCTCCACACCGGTCCGGGCGGTGCTGGTCTTTGTTGACGGCCTGGTCAACGGCAATGCGATCAACGAGTATATTCTCCTGGCGCTGACTACTTTTGAGGGAACGGACGCCGCCTGGGCACGGGACCGGCGGAACCTGGCCGAGAACATCAAAGATCATGTTTTGACCATCAATGAAGTGAGCATCCAGACCCAATGGACGCCGGTGATCACCGCGATTCTGTCCGGGGAGTCCGCTTTACTGTTGGAAGGGGAGGACCGGGCCCTGATCTGTAACACCCGGGGTTGGGAGCGCCGGGGGATCGAAGAGCCAACGACCGAATCGGCGGTGCGGGGTCCGCGGGTCGGGTTTAATGAGGTTTTGCGCTCCAACACGGCTCAGGTACGGCGCTGGATTCGCGACCCGGATCTAAGAGTAAAAGGGATCAAACTGGGGGTGCGCACCCAGACCGATGTGGCCCTTGTTTATCTGGAGTCAATCGCCAACCCGGACCTGGTGACCGAGGTCGAAGCGCGCCTGCGCAAGATCGACATCGACAGTGTGGTCGAAAGCGCCTATTTGCAGGAATACATTGAGGACCGGCCGTACAGTCTTTTCCCCACCGTCCAGGTGACGGAGCGGGTGGACCGGGTAGTGGCGGCGTTGCTCGAGGGAAAAGTTGCCGTGCTTGTCGACAATACGCCTTTTGCCCTGATTATGCCGATCACCTTCTGGCAGCTTTACTACTCGGCAGAAGATTACTACCACCGGTGGCCGTTGAGCATTCTGATCCGGATGATCCGTTTTCTTGCTTTTTTCTTCTCGCTGTATCTGCCGGCGATCTTCATTGCCCTCGCGGTTCATAATCCAGAGCTGATTCCGTTTAACCTGGCAATTAAAATAGCCGGAACCCGTGAAGGGACGCCCTTTCCGGTTTTTTTGGAGACCTTGTTCATGGAGATAGCCATCGAGATTCTCCGTGAAGCTTCGGTGCGGTTGCCCGCTCCCTTCGGCCAGACCATCGGGATCGTGGGCGGCTTTATCTTGGGTGATACGGCGGTCCGGGCCGGTTTAATCTCACCGATCATGACAATTATTGTGGCTTTAACGGCGATCTCTTCATTTACGGCGCCCAGTTTTGGGGTGGCCATTACCATGCGGATCCTGCGTTTCCCCCTGATGTTGATCGGGCAGATTGGCGGGCTGTACGGTCTCTCGCTCGCCACCATTCTGCTGTTGATCAATATGGCCGGGATCCGTTCGTTCGGGGTTCCTTTCCTCTCCCCCGTGGTGCCCTTGAACCTCTCCGACCTGAAGGATTTCTTGTTTGTGGCGCCGCGCTGGACAATGATTAAACGGCCGCTGCTCAACGAACCCCTCGATGTGCGGCGGGAGGGCTCCAAGGCCAACCACTGGTGGGAAGCCCTGTTTAACCCGCCGTCACGCCGACGCAAAGGAGGGGGCCAGGAAGAGTGAGCGGAAACGAACGTTTTTTGTCTTCCCGCCAGATTACCTTGTTGATTCTAGGTTTTGCCATAGGGGGTGGGATTTTAACCCTCCCCAGTTTGGCCGCGGAAGTTTTGGGGGCTTCCGGCTGGTTGCTGGTTCTGGCGCTGGGGTTGCTTTACATGGGGAGTGCGTGGATCGCGGCCCGGTTG
Organism: Bacillota bacterium; assembly: GCA_012727425.1. Lineage (GTDB taxonomy): Bacteria > Bacillota > UBA4882 > UBA10575 > UBA10575 > Capillibacterium. Next base: position 15,505 of record JAAYHQ010000015.1, on the reverse strand, counting down.
GCCGCCAAATTTCCGGAGGAAACGATCATCGAATACAGCCCCCGTCTGCTGGGCAAAGGGTTTGGACTCCTGTTCAACCTGGTCTTTATTGTCCACCTTTTTCTGGTCATTCCGGTGAACATCCGGATTCTCCAGGAGCTGGTCAATATCTCGCTCCTGCCTGGAGCGCCCGTTTGGTTCGTGAGCGGCTCCTATCTTCTGGTCCTGGCCTACGGCGCGACCCGTCCGGTCGATCAGATTGCGCAAGTTAATGAACTGTTGATCGAGATTGCTTTACTGATTGGTCTGTTTGTGGCCCTGACCGCTTTTCAACACTTTGAACCGTTGCATTTACGTCCGCTGTTGAGTAGGGACCAGATCAACCTGGACAAAATCGAGCAGTTGATCGGGATGACCTTTTCCTTCGGCAGTATTCCGGTGGTGAACATGGTGGTTCCCTACATCCGCCAGCCCTGGCAGGTCACGAAGGCCACTTTGAAGGCGTCTTTGGTCATCACCATGGTTTACTCCTTTTTTACCGCGACGACCATCGGCGTTTTTGGGTACAAGGAAACGATCGAACTGTCCTGGGTTGCGTTGGAACTGGCAAAATCCGTTAATGCCCAGGCCGTTATCCTTGAAAGGTTGGATTTGGTTCTGATTGTCTCCTGGATCTCGGCCTTATTTACCACCGGCCTAATCGCCTGTTACCTGGTGGGGGCGGCTTTGGGGCGGCTGTTCCGGGTCCGCAAAGAAGCGGCTTTTATTTGGGGGCTGGCCCCGGTGGCCTACTATCTGAGCACCAAACTGAAGAACTATTTTGTCTGGAGTCAGGCCAGTTTTTATGTGGCGGTGCTGTCACTGGTCATCACCTTCCTGGGTTATCCTTTGCTTTACCTGTTGAGTTTGGTGAAGGGGAAACACCGTGTCTAAAAGGGTGAAGGTAGTATTGAAAAGGAAAAAGAAGGGCTTGATGGGTCTGATCCTTGTTCTTACTTTAACGGTCGCCGGTTGCTGGGAAGGGCGGGAGTTGAACGCGCGAGCCTTTGTGACGGCGGTCGCTTTTGACGTCCCGACGGAGGAAGGGGCCGACCCCATGGAGTTTCTCCTTAGCGTCCAGATCCCCATCCCCGCCAAGATGGGTGAAGACGGGGAACAGGGTGGTGGCGATGCGCCTTTTGTGGTCTATGGCACCACCGCCAAAATGGTGTCGGTGGGGATTCGGCAGTTGCAACGGCAGTTGGACCGGGAGCTTTTTTTCGGCCATACCCATATGTTCTTGATCAATTCAGAGGTGGCGGCGACGATCGGGGTGGATCGGTTGTTGGACCACTTTAAGCGGGATTTTCGGGTGCAACGGATGACCCGGATCGCCATTATTGACGGAGAAGCCCGCGAAATTCTGAACACACAACCACCGATCAGCCAGACCCCATCCGCCTACATTGAAAATTTGCTTTCGCCGCAAAGCGGGGTTGCTATCAATTACATCTCGGACTTCGGCCGTTTTCTGGTGGAACAGTCGGACGACGGGATCGATCCGGTTCTGCCACGGCTGCAACCGGGCAAGGAGGCCACGCTGACCGGGGGGGCCGCCGTGATCAAAAACGGGAAGTTCCGGGGTTGGTTGAGCAACTTTGAAACACGCGGGTTGAATATTATTTTAAACCAAGGGACCGGCACCAAATATGAAGTGGAATGTCCACTTCATCCCGGAGAGTCAATTGTGGTCGGTGTGGATGCTTTTCGTTCCCGCTACCGGTGGCTTGAAGACAACGGGCAAACCATTTTTCTGATTCAAGTAAGGGGCAAATTTGAGACCATCGAGTTTTCCGATGGCCATGGCCCGCTAGCCGCGTTCCAGAAGGATTTGGAACAGCGGGTGAGTGCGGTGGTGCGGAGGGAGTTGGAACAGACCGTCCGGCGCGCGCAGGAGTTGGGGGCCGATGTTTTAGGGGTTGGCCGTTACTTGCAAAGTTATAAACCAAAACGGTGGCAACAGGTGAAGGACCGTTGGGAACAGGAGTTTGTTGCTTTGCCGATTGCAGTCGAGGTCGAGATGGAATGGGCGATGACGATCCGGAGGTTCGGTGGGTGAGGAGGTGGCGACGGTTGTTCTGGCGACGGTTTAAGGGGTGGATACAAGCCTTAAGGGTCCATTTTCTTTCCGCTTCTATGCTTCCGGTTTTGCTCGGATCGTTTGTCGCCCGAAAGGCGGGGCCGGTCAACGGTTGGCGTCTCCTTTTGGTGTTGGCGGGCGTCTTCTTTTATCATAGTGGGGCCAATCTTATTAATGATCTGTATGACGAGGAAGCGGACCGCCTAAACCGGCAACCATCCCTGTTTAACGGGGGCAGCCGGGTTTTGGTGAATAAAATTATTACGGCGGCGCAACTGAAAAAGGCGGTTGCTTTATGCTATACGTTGGGGAGCGTCTGTGCTTTTGTCTTGGCGTTGACCGGGGGAGGAGTTGGGGTTCTCCTTTTCGCGCTGGCCGGATTGGGCTGCGGTTATTTTTATTCGGCACCTCCTGTGCGGCTGGCGGCCACCGGCCTCGGTGAACTCTGTGTTGGTTTGGCTTTTGGCCCCTTTTTGGTGTTGGGGACAACGGCCGCTTTGGCCGGGCGTTTTCTGCCTAACGCCCTGTTGGTCTCCCTTCCGGTTGGTGTTTTGATTGCCGCGGTGGTCCTCATTAATGAACTTCCCGATTTGGAAAGTGACCGGCAAGCGGGGAAACGCACTCTTGCCGTGCGTCTGGGGCGGGCGCAGAGTATCCGCCTTCTTGTTGTTCTCCTGGTTATTGCCTCTTCTCTATTGTACTTGAGCTTCCTGCGGCTGGGTGCCCGTCGGTACGGGGCCGGGTCTATTCTGACCCTGCCTTTGGGCTTTTGGTTGTGGTCCCAACGGCACGGGGGCTTAAAGGAAGCGCCCCGGTTTATGCTGGCCAGTACCGCGATGATTCTGCTCCATACGGCCTGTGGGTTGATGCTCATTTTTACGCTAGTTAAAGGGGGGAACTGATTGAAGGGCGTAAATGTCTTCTCTCCCGATGCGGCCTTGTTTCCGGATGAGGGGGACGGGATGATGACGCCGCTCCGGAAAATTCTGCTGGAGCTTTTGGCAACACCGGGGAAAGGGTTACGCGGAGAATTACTGATGCTCTGCGCCGGTGTTTCACCGTCGGTCACCGGCTCTTCCGCGCTGAATTCTCTGGTTCTAGGGGTTGAAGTCTTACATTTGGCGACTTTGGTCCACGATGACCTGCTGGACCGGGGGGAGCGGCGACGGGGACGGCCGGCGGTTTGGAAGAAATGGGGGGTAAAAACCGCCGTTTTGGTTGGCGATTATCTTTTTGCCGTCGCCTATCGCCTGTTGTACAATGCGTGCGGGAAGGAAGGGATGGAACGGATCAATTTTTTACTCCGCGAGATGGTCGCCGGGGAACTGGCCGAGGAGATGGACAAGTTCTGTTTAATCCCGGTCGACCGTTATTTGGAGCGTATCGAGAAGAAAACAGCCCGCTTTTTCCAGGTCGTCTGTGAACTGGGGGGCGAATTTGCCGCTTTGCCCCGGCCTGTCCAGGTCAAGTTGGGGGCCTTTGGTCGTGAATTGGGGATGGCCTACCAATTGTTTGATGATTGGCAGGATTTAAGTGGTGGGGCGCAAGGGGACGGCAAACCGGCTTATCAGGACCTGAAAAACGGCGTTCTCACCTTGCCGTTACTGTTAATCAGTGAGCAACCGGGTTTTGCTGAGATGCTGGCGGAGGTGCAGGCGGAGGGTAAAGTCTGGCCGAAACACCGACGGCTCATCGGAAAATGGATCGCGGACGGGCGGGTGGAAGCCGAAGTTTGGCGGCGGATCACCGTCTATCGGCAGCGGGCGCAAGCATGGCTTACCGGCTTGGATTTGCCCCAAGCCGCCCTCCTTTGGGATTACGCCGACCGTTTTTTAGAAAGAAAAGACCGGCAAAAAAAGACTTTCCACTGTTAATTGGGGAAAGTCTTTTTTAACTGGCGGGACCAGGGTATTGGCCGTGGCGGTTAGGGGCTCCTTGAGCGGTGCCGGTCAACGGAGCCCCAGTTTTTCCTGGAAACGCTGGAGTTGCGGCGCGGCGACTGCCCGCGCTTTGTCGGCCCCTGCTTCCAGGATGCTTTCAATGGCACCAGGAGCCGACAACTCCTTCACCTTCTCCTGGAGCGGCCGGAGGGTCTCCACCACCAATTCGGCCAGGTCCTTTTTGAACTGGCCATAGCCTACGCCTTCGTACTGCGCGGTGATCTCCGCAATACTCCGTCCGGAGCAGAGGGAGTAGATGACCATCAGGTTGGAGATGGCCGGTTTCTTTTCTTCGTCGTAACGGATGACGGCCTCCGAATCGGTGACCGCGGACCGGATCTTCTTTCTGATGACATCCGGCGGATCCAAAAGAGCGATATAGCTTTTCGGGTTCGGTGATGACTTGGACATTTTTTCCGCTGGATCGGTGAGACTCATGATCCGCCCACCTTGGCTCCGTGGGGGAATGTAGGGTTCGGGGACGGTAAAGACCGTTTCGCCAAAACGGTTATTGATGCGGAGGGCCAGATCACGGGTGATCTCCAGGTGTTGTTTCTGGTCTTCGCCGACCGGGACCAGGTCGCTATTGTACAGGAGGATATCGGCGGCCATCAGGACGGGGTAGGTGAAAAGTCCGGTGGTGACCACTTCTTGTTTTTTGGCCTTGTCTTTAAACTGGGTCATCCGTCTTAACTCCCCGATGTAGGTGTGGCATTCCAACAGCCAACTGAGCTCACTGTGGGCGGGAACGTGGGATTGGACAAAGATGGTGGAGATCTCCGGATCGATCCCGGCGGCGACAAACAGACGGGCCGTATTTTTGATGTTTTCTTTTAACGCCACCGGATCCTGGGGGACGGTCAAGGCATGGAGATCGACGACGCAAAAGAAACAATCGGCTTCATGTTGCAACTTGACAAAGTTGCGGATTGCCCCCAAGTAATTGCCGAGGGTTAAGGAACCGCTGGGTTGAACCCCGGAGAAGACACGCTTTTTCATCAGATGCAACACTCCTTTGCTTAATTTTACCTGTTTATGGATGTTTAGTTATTACTTAATGACCGGGCTTCATTGAATTATCGGTTATTATTAGCTTATTAGCTTATGGGTAGTGGATCGGGGGAGTTCGGATTTAAAATAGCGCATTCCAGCATTAATGCCCCAGAGATGATCTGAATCATAAGTGATTAAACTTTATTTATCTTGAGGCGACGATTAGTTTTATCTGAGGTTGTTATGCTAAAAAGAAAACCCCGTCCCGCTCTTGGGACGAGGTTACTCGCGGTGCCACCCAAGTTGACCGGGAGGGCTGGGCCCAACGGTCCCCTTTTGTCCGGCCGGTTGGCCGTTGCCCTGGTAACGGAGGGGGTCCGCCGGAACCTACTGTCTTTTTCAGCCCCGGGCTCGCGGATCCATTCCGCCTTCCGCCGGACCGGTTCGCACCTGCCACCGGCTCTCTGCACCTTAAAGAAGACCTACTCGTTCCGCTCATCGCTTTATAAGATTACCGTTGTTTTATTATAACCGTTGCCAATTATTATATGTGGCCGGCTTCCGCTTGTCAAGGGCGGGCGGTGTTTCCACCCCAATCCGGGCGCGTTGTTTTTTAATGGTCAGCAATTACGGGTGACGGTAAAGTTTTTTGGCTATCCCGGAAAAAGCTTGTGTTATAATGAAGACAAGAGGATAGTGTTGAAAGCCCTTTGCCACATCCGGGTCGATCCGGTGCGCCGGGTGATCCGGGGACAAAGGGGGTGGAGGCGTTATAGCATGACTGATTTTGTCCATCTGCATGTCCATTCCCAGTATTCGCTCTTGGACGGGGCGGCTTCGATCGAACGGTTGGTCGCGGAAGCGGTTGCCACCGGCCAGCGGGCGGTGGCCCTCACAGACCATGGAGTAATGTATGGCGCGTTCAAATTCTACCAGGCCGCCATGGCCGCCGGGATCAAACCGGTGATCGGTTGCGAGGTCTATGTGGCTAAACGGAGCCGGCACGACCGGGAGGCCAAGGTTGACGACGACCCTTACCACCTGGTTCTGCTGGCCGAAAACGAGCAGGGGTACAAGAACCTGACCAAGCTGGTCTCCCTTGGCCATCTGGAGGGTTTTTACTACCGGCCACGGGTCGACCGGGAGCTTCTGGCGGAATACGCCGACGGCCTGATCGCGCTCTCGGCCTGTTTCAGCGGGGAGATTCCCACCCATTTGCTGGCCGGCAACTATGCCGCCGCTGAAGAAGCGGCCGCCTGGTACCGGGAGGTTTTTGGCCCGCGGAATTTCTTTCTTGAGCTGCAAAACCAGGGGTTGGAAGGGCAAAGAAAGCTCAACCGGGACTTGGCCGCCCTGGCCCGAGCGTTGGACCTGGAGTTGGTGGCGACCAACGACCTACATTACATCAAACGGGAAGACGCACTGGTCCATGATGTATTGCTCTGTATTCAGACCGGGAAGACAATCAATGATCCGCAGCGCTTAAAGTTTCCCACCGACGAATTCTACTTTAAAACCGGAGAAGAAATGGCCCGCGCTTTTTCCGAGTTTCCCCAGGCGCTGAAGAACACCGTGGCCATCGCCGAACGCTGCAACTTCCATTTTGAAGTGGGGAAACACCATTTGCCCGACTACCGGACGCCGCCCGGTTTTGAGGATAAAGACGCCTATCTGGCCCATTTATGCCGGGAAAACCTGCCCCGCCGTTATCCGCGGGTTACGCCGGAAGTGGAGGAGCGGCTCGCTTACGAACTGGAGGTGATTAAGAAAACCGGTTTTGCCGGATACTTCTTGATTGTGGGGGACTTTGTCCGTTACGCCAAAGCACAGGGGATCCCGGTCGGACCGGGGCGGGGCTCGGGTGCGGGCAGCCTGGTCGGTTATCTTTTGGGCATCACCGAACTGGACCCCCTTGAGCACCAGCTTCTTTTTGAGCGGTTTTTAAACCCGGAACGGATCTCCATGCCCGATTTTGACATCGACTTCTGTTTCGAACGGCGGGGCGAGGTCATCGAGTATGTGAAGGAAAAATACGGCCGCGACCATGTGGCGCAGATTATCACTTTTGGGACGATGGCGGCCAAGGCGGCTGTCCGTGATGTCGGCCGGGTGTTGGGCTTTCCCTACGGAGAAGTCGACAAGATCGCGAAACTGATCTCCCACACCGCCGGTTCAACACTGGAGGAGATTGTGCAGAACACACCGGCCCTGGCCAGTTTAGCCCGGGAAGATCAGCAAGTGGGCCGACTGCTGCAGATCGCCAAGGCCGTCGAGGGTTTTCCCCGTCACGCCTCGACCCATGCGGCCGGGGTCGTGATTACGCCCAAACCGTTGACCGAGTATGTGCCGCTGGCCCGGGCCAGTGAGGGTGAAGCCACTACCCAGTTTCCCATGGAGGATCTGGAAGCGATCGGCCTTTTAAAAATGGATTTTTTAGGTTTGCGGACCTTGACGGTGCTCCGCGATACGATCGCTTTGGTCAAGGCGTCCACCGGGAAAGAGTATACGTTGGCCACCGTCCCGTCAGGAGACGAGGCGACTTACCGCCTCCTTTGTTCCGGATTGACCCAGGGTGTTTTCCAACTGGAGAGCAGCGGGATGCGCCGGCTTTTGGTCCAAATGGCCCCGGAGCGGTTGGAGGATCTGATTTCGCTGGTGGCCTTGTACCGGCCGGGCCCCTTGGGCAGCGGAATGGTGGAGGATTTCATCAAGGCGCGCCACGGCGAAAAAGAAGTTACATATCTCCATCCGTCCTTGACGGAGATCCTGGCGCCAACCTACGGAATCATCCTTTACCAGGAGCAAGTGATGCAGATCTGCCACCGTTTGGGCGGGTTTACCCTCGCGGAAGCGGATTTGGTCCGGCGCGCGATGGGTAAGAAGCAACCGGAGGTGCTCGCCGCGATGCGCGAAAAATTCGTGCAGGGGGCCCAGGAGCGCGGAATCCCCCGGCGGACGGCGGAGGAGATCTTTCACTTGATGGAATTCTTTGCCGGTTACGGGTTCAACAAGTCCCACTCGGCAGCTTATGCCTTAATTGCGTACTGGACCGCATTTTTCAAAGCCAACTATCCCCAGGCGTTTATGGCGGCCCTTTTGACTAGCGTGATGGGGAATTCAGATAAAGTCCGCGTTTATATTGAAGAGTGCCGGCGGATGGGGATTCCGATCTTCCCGCCCGACGTGAATCACAGTCAAGAACGGTTTACGGTTGAAGGGAACGGCATTCGCGTCGGGTTGCTGGCCGTCAAGAATTTGGGGAGCGGCGCGATCCAGGCGATCCTGGAAGAGCAGGCCAAAGCCCCCTTCACTTCACTGTACGATTTTTGCCGCCGGGTCGATCTCCGGGCGGTCAACAAGCGGGCGGTGGAGAGCCTGGTGCGGGTCGGAGCCTTTGCTTCGACCGGACACACCCGCCGGGCAATGCTGGCCCAACTGGAGGAGGCTTTTGAGCTGGGCCACCGGTATGCGGCGCAACTGGCCAGCGGTCAGTTGTCCCTTTTTGGACCGGAGGATGATTTTTCCGCCACCCCGGAACCGGGCGGCGGGACGGAAGAGGAATACCCGCCATCCGCCTTATTGAACATGGAGAAAGAATACCTCGGCGTCTATCTGAGCGGCCATCCCCTTGAGCCTTGGCGGGAAAAATTCGCCGCTAACCGTATTCCGGCTTAAGCCGACGTTTTGGAGGCGGGCGTGGAGACCGATGTGATTGTGGGCGGGGTGGTCAGTGAGTGGCGCCGCATGACGACAAAATCAGGGAGAACCATGGCCACTTTTACGTTGGAGGATCTTTCGGAAACCATCGAGGTCCTGGTTTTTCCGCAACTGTATGAAAAAATTGCCCAGGAGGCGGCCAATGACCGGGTTGTATTGGTGAAGGGGCGCATTGAAGCCGACGATGAGGACCGTAAATTTTTAGCACAACAGATCCGTTGGCTGCCGGAGCGATCGGAGGGATAGAAGGAGGGACCAGCCGGAGCCGGTTGCCAATCAAAGGACGATGAATAATTAATAAATAACCAAAGGGTAAAGCGTTATGTTGCACACCGGAAATAAACCTTATTTCAGGCATTATCTTTTAGTTTACAATTCCGCTTTTAGCTGGTAATATGAGTATGGAATACCGCTCTGTTCTCCAAAACAACGTGACAGACACCGTAGTAAAATGAAGGCAATCATCACCTTAAAAATCGGACCAGAGGTCACACCAGAGTTTGCCTCAGGATTTAACATTTGGCTCCGGCAACTGTTCTTCTACTTGATCAACCAGATTACGCGGCAAGCAACCGGGCAAAGATGCTGTTTAAATTGCGGCTGTGGCGAAACAGAGCAGTATACCAACGAGACCGGGGAAACATGTCTACCCGGTCTCTCCCGTTTGCATAATAAGGCGAAAAGTGCCCAAAAAAGAAGATGCCATGTGCATCTTCTTTTTTTTCTGGTTTCATCTTATCCTCAGTGCACGGCTGCGCTCCGACTCGAGGGGCAGTTCCTGATCGTAAACCATAATTGTCAGGGGCGCCCCGGTTAACAGTTGGATGGTCACCTGTTCCTGGTCGACGGTGATCTGGAGTTTCCGCCCCCGGAAGGAGATTTTAAAGGAATAACTGGTCCAGGCGGCCGGGAGATAGGGGGTCAGCGATAGACGGTCGTCCCGGACCGCAAGACCGGCAAAACCCTCGACGATTGCCGTCCAGCTCCCCGCCATGCTGGTCAGGTGGATTCCTTCGTCCGTGTCTGCGTTGTAATTGTCCAGGTCCAAACGGGCCGTGCGGAGATAAAGCTCATAGGCCTTTTCTTTGTAGCCGATCCGGCTGGCGACGATCGAGTGTACGCTGGGCGAGAGGGATGACTCATGCACCGTTCGGGGTTCGTAGAAATCAAAGTTCCGGCGGATCGTGTCCGGGTCGAATTTCTCCGGAAAGAAATATAAACCTTGGACCACATCGGCCTGTTTAATAAAGCAGGAGCGCAGAATCCGGTCCCATGACCAGTGTTTATTCAGGGGAAGCTCGTTTGGGGGGATATCGGCCACCACCTGCAGCTCTTTATCCATATAAAGATCGTGCTGTTCGAAGATGCCGAGCTCTTCGACGTACGGATAATACATCTTTTCGTTAATTGTCCGCCAGAGGTTCAGTTCGTCGGCGGTAAGTTGGAATTTGGCGACGAAGGCGGCGTATTTTTGGCGGTTGGTTTCTTCGAGGAATTTGAGACTTTCCATGGTGTATGTTAAAGTCCAGGCGGCGATCAGATTTGTATACCAGTTGTTATTGACGTTATTTTCATACTCATTTGGACCGGTGACCCCCAGGATCATATAACAGTCTTTGCGCGGATTATAGGTGACGCGGTCGGCCCAGAAGCGGCTGATCTCAACCAGGACTTCCAGACCGTAATCCAAGAGGTAACTATGATCACCGGTGTAGCGGGTGTAATTGTAGATGGCATAGGCAATGGCCCCGTTGCGGTGGATCTCCTCGAAGGTGATCTCCCATTCATTATGGCATTCCGTACCGTCAATGGTGACCATTGGGTAAAGGGCACCTTTCAATCCCAGTTTGGCCGCGTTCGCTTTGGCCTTGTCCAATTGGTGGTAGCGGAAGAAAAGGAGGTTTTTGGCGGTATCCGCGTTGGTATACAGATAGAATGGAAAACAGAAAGCCTCCGTATCCCAGTAGACCACCCCGCCGTATTTTTCCCCGCTGAAGCCTTTGGGGCCAATGTTCAGGCGGGGATCGGACCCGGTATAAGTCTGAAGAAGTTGGAAAATACAGTAGCGAATACCCTGTTGGGCGCGGATATCCCCGGTGATGACCACGTCGGTCTCTTCCCACTTGGCGTGGAGTTGAGCGCGGTGCTCAGCGTACAAACGGTCATAACCGGCAGCTACGGCTGCTTCCAACTGGGACCGGCTGATGGTTTCCAGCTCGGACCGGGGAAAATCCCGTGAAGTACAGACCGCAACATATTTTTGGAGTGTAAACCGGGTGCCGGCTGTTACCGGAACCGAATATCGGTATCCGACCAACTGATCGGCGGAATAGAGTTCTTTCTTGGCCTGAAGCGGTGCCCCCGGTTGGTGGATAATTTGGGCGGCCATGGTGGTGGCAACGAGAAAGCCGGTTTTTTTTGTCTCCATGGTTAACAGGGCGGTATCGTCTGTAATCTCCTGGTTAATTTTGGTCCAAAACTTCTCTCCGTAGTTGGCGTCTTCATTACTTACATCCCCGTCCAGATAGGGAAGGAGTGTGATTACCCCGCTGAAATTGAGGGGATCAACCGCCACGGAGAGGCAGGCAATGTTTTTACGGGACATACTCAAGAACCGGCTAAAGGTGAAGGCAATCTCTTCCCCATTCGGACCGACCCAGATAAAAGACCGTGTTAAACGGCCATTTTTCATATCCAATTCCCGACGGAAGGCCCGGAATTGGTTGGTGGCTAAATCAAGGGGGACACCGTTAATTTTAATATCAATACCGATCCAATTGGTGGAGTTGATCACTTTGGCGAAGGATTCGGGATAGCCGATTTTCCACCAACCTACTTTTGTCTTATCGGGATAATAAACACCGGCGAGGTAAATACCGGGCAGGCTGTCGCCCGAGTAGCGTTCCTCGAAAAAACCCCGGAGACCCATATGTTCGTTTCCCAATGTAAAGATACTTTCCGAAAAACGGTTTTGCTCAGGAGAAAAGCCTTCTTCTATAATTTTCCATTCATCGGCAATGAACCGGTGGGTCATTTTGATTCCTCCTCCGTTTGATCATGTTCAAAGAAGAAAGGATGCAGGGATGGTTTTCCAAATTTGCTTTTAATTATAATGAAAGGAGCGGACGGTGTCAATCAAACGTTTGCGTAAAACGATTTAATAACCCCGCCTCTCTTTTGCGGAATATTGAAACAAGCAGGCTTAATGCAGGATGGTTATTAATTTACGGAAGCAAGCAGGTTTTTTTCCAGAAAAGCCGAAAAAATGTTTTAGTAATGCAAATATTTGCATAGGATGTTATGGAGAAGGACGGGATCAAAATGGTTACGATTAAGGATGTTGCCCGGTTGGCAAAAGTATCGCCGTCAACGGTGTCTCGGGTCATCGCGGACCACAAAAGTATTAGCGCTGAAACAAAAGAGCGGGTACGCCAGGCCATGGCGGAATTGGGTTATTATCCAAATTACATTGCCCGGAGTTTGATTAAGCGTTCCAGTCACGCTCTGGGTCTTATCCTCTCCCGCTCCACGGAGAGTGCTTTTTCCAACCCGTTTTTCGCTGAGATCCTGCGCGGGATAAGTAAAGTGACCCAGGAACACCAATATGCCTTGGTCCTTTCCACCGCCGAAAACTATAAAGACGAAGCTAAACAGTGCTTACAGATGATAATGGAACGAAGGGTCGACGGCTTGATTCTCTTAGCACCGCGGGTAAATGACGAGTTGATTTTAGAGCTTGCCGCGCATAAGCATCCTTTTGTCGTCGTCGGCCGGGTGAATGGGTTGCCGCAGCATTATGCGGTGAACAATGATAACATTCAAGCCTCCTACTCGGCGGTTCGCCATCTGCTCAATCTTGGGCACCGCCGGATTGCTTTCCTGAACGGGCCGGCTGAATATACTTTTTGTCAGGATCGTTATCAGGGTTACTGCATGGCCTTGCGTGAATTCGGTTTGGAGGTCGATGAGCGCTACATCCGCTACGCACAGCTTGATCATAAAGACGCCTATAAATTGGGCAAGGAGTTACTGAATTTGAGACCACGCCCCACAGCCTTCTTTGCGGTTGATGATTTGATGGTGATCGGTCTTTACCGGGCAATCAAAGAAGAAAGGTTAAACATTCCCGAAGATGTTGCGGTAGTTGGTTTTAATGACGACTCCTTTGCGCACTTGCTTGACCCGCCGTTGACCACTGTGCGTATTCCCATTTACGAAATGGGGAAAGCCGCCGCGGAAACAATAATCGCCGTTTTGGATGGAAAGAAAGTAACCCCTCCCCAAAAAATCCTCTCTTCGGAACTGGTCATTAGGGGGTCCTGTGGCGCGAAAACACCATCCCAGTTGACGGCCGAAGAATAATGTAAAGGCCTGAAAAAAATTTTCCAAAGTCAGAAGGAGTTTTCAATTGGGAAAAGAATTGTTAGATCATTAGTTATGCAAACGTTAGCGTAAAAACAAGGTAAAAAACAGCGTGGTTATGCAACGAATTGCAGTTGTTTGGGGGCGGGGGGTGGTATTGGCGCTGGCGGTTGGCTCCTTTTCTGGTCAGAAAAAACAATAGGTTAGGAGGTTAAAGAATGAAGGTACGGTTAGGTAAGGTTTTGTTGGGCAGTCTGCTTGTTTTGGTGTTAATCACCGGGGTTACTCCGCTGTTGGCGGCGCAGAAAACCGAGATCGAACTCTATTACTACAAGCAAGAGATTGTGAGACAAATGGGCGACATGGCTGCGGCCTTCTCCCGAAAGTACCCGGATATCTCCATTAAGCTGACGATGATCCCCAATGACAATATGGTGACCTTAAAGGCCCGGATGGCCAGTGGAGATGCGCCGGCCATTATTCAGCTCCAATCTTATGCGGCCGTTTACGAGTTTGCTGCGGCCGGCTGGTTGGTGGACCTTACCGAGGAACCGGTCATGTCCAAAGTAGTGGATGGGGCCAAGAATGCGGTTACATATAACGGAAGAATTTATGCTCTGCCCATGGACTTGGCGGGGATTGGGATTATTTATAACAAGGACATCTTTGAGAAATACAATCTGGAACCGCCGGCCACCTTTGATGAGTTGCGGTCGGTCTGCGCCACGCTCCGCCGCAATGGTGTGGTACCGTTTTCCGCTTTGTTGAAGGCCAACTGGTCGATGGGTCATATCATTTCGATGCTCCATACCACCTTGGCCGGCGACAAGTTGCTGCCGTGGATGGAGCAGATGAACCAAGGGAAAGCCTCCTTTGCCGATCCGGTTGATACCAGACAGTTGTTTAGACTATTGGATTTCTACAAGGCTAACCTCCATCCGAATGCCGCCGAAATGGATCAGGCCGAGCAACACGCTGCTTTTGCGGCCGGGGAAGCGGCGATGATGGTTCAAGGCTTATGGGCTTATCAGGCCTGTCTGCAGATTAATCCGAACTTGAACTGCGGCTTTATTCCCTTCCCGGTGAGCAATAACCCGGCGGACAATAAACTCTTTGCCGATGTGGATTCGACCTTTGCGATCGCGGCTACGGCCAGTCCGGAGCAGAAGCGCGCCGCCAAACTCTTCTTGGATTGGCTGTCCACTCCGGAAGCGATTAAGATGTGGGTCGAAGATTGTAAACTGGTTCCCACCTTCAAAGGTGCGGACGTTTCGAAGATGGAACCGCCCTTCCAGGATCTGGTCCGGTATATGAACGAAGGCAAGACTAACCCCTGGGCCTTCTCCATGTATCCGGTAGCGGTCTTCGAAGATGCCTGCAAAACCGGCGCGCAGGAGTATATGCTCGGGTTGCGGGACGCGGATAGTGTGGTTGAATTAATCGACCAAACCTGGAAACGGGAGATCAGCAAATAAAAAAGCATTGCAAAGAAAAGGAAAAAGGGAAGGAGGAGTTTTCTCTTCCCTTTTTCCCCATTTGTGCTTTGATGGAAAAGGGGGAGAGAAAAGATGGTTGCTTCCAAAAGGAATAAAGTCTTCTACTTCTGTTTGTTTCTGTTGCCAGCTTTAGCATTATATGCTACCTTTTTCATCTTTCCTCTAATCCAGGGCGTAACCTATTCCTTTACCGATTGGAACGGGATCGTTCCGGAGATTCCTCTGAGCATGAAAAAAGGCGAGTTTGAACAAGGGGTTTTGGCCCAGTTGCAGAGTGAGCAGGATCTGGCTTTTATCCAAAGATATTACCGGCTGGATGCCACTGGCCAATTTTATCAGTTGCAAAGCTGGATTGAAGCGGATAATCAAGGGGAAGGGACCGCAACCAGACAATTGACGGACCATGAACGGAAGGAAATTAAAAAGATCCTGAAAAAAGTGGGAATCACCCCGATTAAATACATTGGTCTGGATAATTTCCGGGAGATGTGGAAGGACCAGCGGTTTTTACCACGGCGGGTGAAAAGGTACCTCTTCAGTGAGTTTGATGCTTTGCCATTAAACCTTAAAGCTAAAGACTTCCAGGAGAAATTGCTGGATCATATTACCGACGAAGATGATCAAGCTTTTCTACTCTCCCTTTATACATATAACGGGAAAAACAAGGTCTATGAGTTAACGGAGGAGATGAGCTGGGAGGCGGAGGATCGCCTCCGCTTGTTGTTGAGTGACTATTTGTATGAATACCGGTGGGAACGGGGCGTAATCGGTTTTACCTTATTTTTCACCTTTTATAATGTGCTTGGTTCGAATTTACTGGCCTTGGTCTTGGCATTGATTCTCGATACTAAACTGCGGTTTCGCAATGTGCTCAGGTCCATGTTCTTTCTACCCAACGT